>PMAF01000162.1 GCA_003152455.1 Hyphomicrobiales bacterium | reverse complement strand
GGACCGGCAAGGGCGACGAGCGGCGCCAGATCGAGAAGCAGCAGCGGGTCCGGCCCTGGTGGCGCACCGACGCTGGCGGCGGCGTCGTGATGTCCGTCTATTACGGCATCAAACCCATCGAGTTCGAGCGGGGCAAGGCCGGCATCGCAGTGGCGTCTAAAGACAAGGTGGCGGCGCTCATCGACACGCTGATCGGCGCCGCCAAGGCCGGCGAGTTGGACGGCCTGATGGCGGCCTCGGGCCAGCCGGTCGGCGCGCCCAAGGCCCGCAAGGCGGCCTAATCCCCGGACCCCGGGCACGGGCGGTCCACGCGTCGCCCGTGCCTATTTCCTCAGGGACACAAATCTCATGGCTAGACGACGAGGCAGGCCGCCGGGCACGTCGGGGCGGGCCGCCATCCTATCCGCCACGCAGGTCCGGCACGTCTTCCGCGTCGCGCGGTCGAGGGGCAGGCACGCGGCGCGCGCCGAGGCGACGCTGGCGCTGACCATCGGCTTGGGGCTGCGCGCCAAGGAGCTGGCGGGCCTGACGTGGGCCGACGTCTACGAGCCTGATGGGCGTGTCAGGCGACTCGTTCACTTGAAAGCCGCATACACCAAGGGCGGCAAGACGCGCGACGTGTTCGTGTCGTCGCCCGCGCTGCGCCGCGTGCTGGAAAAGTATGGAGAGCGCGACTGGCTCGGCAGCGCCCGGGCGTCGCAGGCGGCGCTGTTCGCCAGCCAGAAGGGCGGCCCGATGACGGCGTGCTCGATGGCGCGGTTCTTGAAGGCGCTCTACCGCGAGGCGGGCATCGCCGGCGCGTCGTCGCACAGCGGTAGGCGCACGCTGATCACGCGACTGGCCGAGCGCGGCGTCGACCTGAAGGCGATCGCGCAGATCGCCGGACACACGAGCATCCGCACGACCGCGATGTACGTCGAGGCAAACCCGACGCGGCTCGCGCGCATCCTGCAGGACGTGACGTGGTGACGACAACGGGAGGCTCGCGTGGCCGATAATGACCGCAGCGATCGACTGCCGTTGGAGGTGGTCGGGGCGTCGCTGAAGCTTTGTCTACCCTCGCACGGGTGCGACGGCGGTGTCGCGCCGGCGCGACACCGGGTCATATTATTATGTTGTCTATTGTTGATTGACGCTGGCAGCAGGTGGGACTGCTTTTACGCCGTAAAAATCTCATCTCTACGGCGTGCATTCATATAAATTCAATCAGACCACGTCCGCTTTGCACCCGAAAGCAACTGTTTTGCTGCGTCGCCGCGAAACGTCGCTATGTGCCAGAAGCGACATTCACTACTGGGATCACAGAACGCCGATTAGTTCGGCCGCGCGTCCGCCTTTGATCATACGTTTCTCTGCATCGTTAGCGTCCGGGCACCGATCCACAAAACCTAAGGGATCGGCTTCGCCGATGGGCCAATCCGCACCGAGTAATATGCGGTCAGGGCCGACGATCTTGATGAGGGCGCTCATCACCGTCGGATCGTACAGGCAGGTATCGTAATAGACGTTCTTGAGGTACTCGCTTGGCTTGCGCGTGATATTTTTCATGCTGTGCGGAGCGTTCTTCACGTTGCGATCAAGCCGCCCCATATTGTGAGGAAAATACCCGCCGCCATGTGCCAAGACGAGCTTGAGCTTGGGGTAGCTTTCAAGAATTCCTTCATAGATGGCTGATGCCATGAATTTCGCTTCTTCCAGCGATTGGCCGAGCGAATTCCACATTCCGAACTGAAAAAACCATGGATCCTTCGCGCCATCGGGATGCATGAAGACCACCACCCGATCAGCTTGCGCCGCCTCCCAGAGCGGCCGGAAATGCGCATCACCAAGATAACTGCCGCGTACTTCGGCAGGCACATTCGCAACTTTTAGACCAAGGTCACCGACTGCTCGTTTGAATTCGGCCATCGCCAAATTCATATCCTGCAACGGAAGGACAAAGCTGCCAATGATGCGCTTGGGCGAATGGGCCACACGCGCTGCGGCGGTATCGTTGAGTTGCTGCGCCATCTTGAGAGCAACAGAAGGTTCAGCCCAATGAATTGGTTCGATAACGGCTGCCGAGGAAATTACGCTCATGTCGATTTGTAGCCTGTCCATATCCTTGATCACCCCTTCCGGGGTCATCATCTTCTCGAAAAGAGCGAACAGATGCGGCGGCAATTTGTGATGGCCGCGATTAGTGGCAACAGAGTGAGGAAGGCATTGCTCCAATACGTCACGCACTAAGAAATGAACATGAAAATCGATTATCGGCGAAGCTCGGTCCATCAGTCGCTCTTTTAGATTCCGTTGGGGTCCTCGTCGCCCTTACGTTCTCGATTTTCCAGCCCTCATTCGCTGTGAGGGTGTTTCGACAAATTCCGGCGCCTGCGCCAACGCTGCTACAGTTTCGTCAACGAGCCGGCGCATAATCTCGGCCACCGAAAGTATTTCGCTGATGCCCCCGGCAGTCTGGCCCGCCGTTAGTAGGCACTCGTGCTGACGGCCAGCTTGCGTCGTTGAGACAATCTGGCCGCGCAGGTGGTCACGGTCGCGCCGCGCCTCCTCGCGCTTGGCGCTCCACTCATCCAGAAAAGTAGTTGGTATTGAGCGCAGCACCGTTGGGAACCCGACCGTTCCGGGAATGGGGCTAATGTCGTTGAGAACATCGAATTTCTTAACATCCTCGGACCGAGCCGCGGTGATCGCCTGCTTCCATTCAATCGGGGCCGGGGCTTCTTTGGAGGCGATGAAGCGTGTCCCGAGATTCACGCCGACAGCGCCAAGCATAAACGCCGCCGCGATCCCGCGCCCGTCGAAGATTCCGCCGGACGCCACGACAGGAATGGGTGCAACCGCGTCTACGACTTGCGGAACAAGCGCCATTGTACTGACCTCACCGCAGTAGCCGCCTGACTCGCCGCCCTGCGCGATCATGACATCCGCCCCCCCTGCTGCGGCTTGTTCGCCTTGGGCCACGGTCGTCACCTGCACCATCACGCGCGAACCCACATCATGGGCTTGCTTGACCATGTCACCCGGATCAGCAAGCGTAAAAGAGATGACCTTGGGCCGCGTTGCCAGCGTGTACCGAAATGTTTCGGCATCGAGCGCCTGCGGAATGTGGTTGATTGCATATGGCTTGTTCGTCAGCTTCTTCACCATATCAATGTCCCGCTTTACGGCTCCGGTGGATCGGAAAAGCGATCCAATTCCACCCAGCCCACCTGCGTTGGACACGGCGGCGGCAAGCTCCGCAGACGTACATGTCCCCATCGGAGCGAGGATGACCGGCACCTCGATTTCAAACAAATCGCAAAGGGATGTTTTAAGCATGGCACCATGTCCCGGAACAATCGAAGCCTCATCGCGCTCTCATTCAACTGCACCCGGCGACTGAGACTTCGACACGGCGTTTTTGAACGCCCCCATGTGCCCATATGTTGCGCCCTGCGTCGGATGAGGGTCAAGCGGGGTTCGCATGTCGCAGATGGGTCAGGCGCGTCGGTTTTCCTATGTCCAGGCCACGTCCGCTAAGCCCCCGATCGCGACCGCAGGAGCCGACATCCATTCCGGTGGAGCATGCTCGTAATCCTCAGTAAGAGAGGAGTACGACCATGCACGACAATGCAAATCTGATTACAGCCGCTCCCAAGCGGGCCCCCTGGAACAAGGGAAAGCTGATCGGACCTCGCCCGCCGCTGCGGCAGAAGCACGTCTGGGCAATCCGGACTTGGCTGCAGATTGAGCAGCAAACGCGCGATCTGGCGCTGTTCAATCTGGCGATCGATAGCAAGCTGCGTGGCTGCGACGTTGTCGCAGTCAGGGTCGATGACATTGCACCGGAATGTCTGCTGCGATCGGGCTGCTAGTCGGCATCAACATGGTGTTCGGCGGCACCGCGCTGATCGCCATGGCATTGCACGCGCGTAACGCGGCTTAGTCTTCGCGCCGGATCCCATTCGTTCTCGCGCAAGCGGGAATCCAGTTCTTAGAGAGCATCAGAAAATTACTGCCTGGGGTCCCTGTTTGTGCGGTGACGATCGGGATTTGGCGATTGCGGGGATGATAGCTTACCATATGAATGAGACTGAATGAACCCGCGCCGGTCCGGCCGGGGCCGGAAATTGGAGCGAGATATGCCGACGGATATCCCGGCCGATCAAGCCGATATCGACAATGCTGGTATCGAGGAGGTTGAGAGCAGGATCGTCAAGGCGATGCACGAGCACTGGCGCCTTTATCTGGGTGAAGGCGCCTGCTTGCTGATCCTCGGGCTGATCGCCGTTGCCGTGCCGCCGCTGACGACGCTGGCCGAGACGATTTTGTTCGGCTGGCTGTTCGTGGTCTGTGGCGCCATCGGGCTGTTCACGACATTCTGGATGCGTGGTGTGCCCGGCTTCAGGTGGTCATTGGCCTCGGCGGTCCTCGCCATTCTGGCCGCCATCTGGCTCTTGGCCCGGCCGATCGCCGGCCCACTGACGCTGACCGCCGTCCTTATCCTATTCTTTCTGATCGAGGGCATTTCCTCCGTCATGTTCGCCATCGACCACAGGCGCGAGCTGTCGGGCCAATGGGAGTTCATGCTGTTGAGCGGCCTAGTCGATCTGGTGCTGTGCGTAATGATTGCCACCGGGCTGCCGAGCACGGCAATCTGGGCGCTCGGGCTTCTGGTTGGCGTCAATATGGTGTTCGGCGGCGTTGCGCTGATCGCGATGGCGCTGCATGCAAGGAGCGAAGCACAAGGTTTACTCGCTGCCTAGACGCTCCGCGAACCGCCGGTCATAGTCGAGCACGGCCTGCAACAGTACCTGGTCGCCGGCCGCGCATTGCTGCTTGGACGAGTATTCCGCTTCGTTGTGGCTGATGCCGTCATTGCACGGCACGAAGATCATCGCCGCCGTCGTCTTATCGCTCTGCCGTCACATTCTTAATTAACGGTCTGCAAGCTATCAAACATCAAGAATCAGCGCGAACAGGCTGCCTGTTATTTTTCCAATTGCGCGAACCATCGATGAAACTGCTGCTGCTCTTTGTTATCGTCGGTGCGGTCCTATTGATGTCCTATTTCGGCAGACCTGCTTCAAAGGAGCAGACCGAAGAAGCCGCTTATTCAGGACCTTAGAGGGATTGACAAGCCGCCACTCGCCAACGTCGGCGTAAAAATCGCTGTCACCAGGTTGACTCAATCTTGTGGAATGCATGCGCTGTCGTAAGCGCATCAGAAATCGCAAAAAATAGGGAGGAATGCATGGACTCGAAGAAGCCAGCATATTTTGATCTCGAAACCGTCGCCCTTTTGCGGGAAACGCTAGACGATGCGTGGGCCTGCCTTCGACCGCAGGAACGCGCAACGATAAGCCGGACCAAACTGGCAGAGGGCATCCTCGCGCTGGCAGCAGAAGGCGAGCGTAATCCTGACCGCTTGATCGACGCCGCGTTAATTGCGGCTAGTAATCTGGTTCTCGCTGACGCCGCCGCGTAGCATGGCGTGCTAATGGGGAGCACGCGGCAAGCGCCCGCTTCTAAGCGCAGCCACTAGTTTGCTCTGGCCATCAAGGTGGGCGAGGCGAATGAGCGCAACTATATTGGTCCGCGCGATTTAGCTGGTATGTGACCTGCGCGCTACAGCCTGTGTTGCCGATAATCGCTAGTGTGCGGGTTGGTAGGGGGCCACAGCGAGTATCGGCGATGATGGCATATGTGGTTAGCGACGGCAGATTGTTTGCGCTGAAACCTTCAGAATGGTCACTTCTGCTTGTCGGCGTGGCACTATGCGGGTTGATCGCGCTGCTTTTATAATCCTGGCTTGCCGCCCGCGCCGGGCAAGCCCGCCGCACCTTGAAATCCGCCATCGCCTCGTCAGGGAGATGTACTGGCCAGGGCCGTGTCGGGAGGCGTCCCAGCACTCTTGCAGTCTAAGACTTAGAACCGTCCTGTTCGGCCTACGCGCGGCGTCTCCCAAAGAGCGTACGGCTTACGCGCCGGACCGCGTGATTGGGGACTGGGTGTGTCTCTCATTCCAGTTAGGCCGCACGTCCGCGCCACGCTGACCGCATTTCTGGCAGCGCATTAAACGACCGAGGGCGGGCACAAAGGCGGCATCGCACTGACTATCGACATTCACAATTGCCTCGTGACGGCAGGTCGCATTGGTGCAGATCACAATCAGCGATCGCACGCCGTTGGCGCGCATGTTGCCGAGGTCAGTGGGCTAGCGGCTCTTATGACCTATCTCAAAACAACTCTCGCGCTTTTATGCGAGCATTTTGGCTCGATAATCGAAAAGGTGCCCAATGACGAAACCTATCCCTGATAGGGCGGAGATTGCTCTCGAATACCCAGACAAACTATATGTTGGAGCGTTTGAGCGTTCATCGCGATTTGAGGCACATGTCGACGCTAGCGGCATCTCGCTGATGCTCGAACACCCGGGCACAGACGATGTCCGCAAATCAATACACATGCACCTCAACTTTGGACTATTCGCTGACATTCTGAGCGATCTAGCTTCGACTGTTGGTCGCATTCCAAAGGACGATATTTTGCATCACGATCAACTCGCGCAGGCAGTTACCGAGTTGCAGAGGGCGCTGGTTGGTATTCCAACGAAAAACTGATCTTGGACTTGCCGTGGTCAGTCGCAGCGAATGTATTGATCCACATGAAGCAGACCATAGGGCAATTGTCTGCTTCTGACACTTCGCGTCATTTCGCAGCGCCGCAAACTTTGGTCGCTATCAGAGCATAGCGGGCATCACGCAGACATCGCGAGAGCCGGTCGAGTACCGCTACTGCTCGCCGCCCACGCACAGCGCGACGACGATCACGTCGCGGTGCTGAAACTCGACGAGCTTGTCCCAAAACTCATTCATGCGGGCCGCACGGATCTTAAGGTCGACGTCGCCCGGCAGCGCGATGCTCGCCGTGTCGAGACTAGGTGATCGCATGATGCTGACTTCGCCGACGCCCTCGCGCATGTGACTACGCGATCGCGTCGTCGTGCTCGATTTCCGTCGCGCTAGGTCACAGCGTGCGATGTATTCCTTCAAGCTCGTCACGATGTCTCCTTCCGATCATTCGTGTTGTGTTGAAATATTTATGGGCGGCGCGGTCCGAAGGGGAGATTGGCGGCCTCGCGGCGTTGCGGCTGTCCGTCGACAACGCTCGACACCGCCCTCGACCGGCCGGACGTCAATGTCATACGCGCCCGGACCAAACGCGCGGAACCATGCGAAATCGCACTTATTTTATCTTCTCGGCAGACATAATCACCGAGGAGGAAGCGATGCGTCCGAACAGATACGGCATCAGAGGCCTGAAATGCGTGCGACTCAAGAGAGGCCCGGTCTACTTTTGGACGCCGCCACTAGCGCTGCTCAAGGCCGGCGTCTTTCACACGGCGACGCTCGGTACTGACCTCACCGTCGCCACCGAGAGAGCGCGCTACTGGAACGCTGGGCTTGACGCCTATCGCTCGGCGCGAGCGGCACCCAAGCCGAAGCTCGGGCCGATCAAGCCGATGACGGTCGGCTTCCTCATACGGCAGCTCGAGGCCTCGCCGAAGTTCGCCTTGTACTCCCTGCGAACGCGGCAGGACTACTCGTGGATCTACCGCGACGCCGAGGCGCAGGTCGTCGACGAGAAGCGAATGCTCGGCGACGTCCCGATGACGGAGGTGACGCGGCAGCTCGCCTTCTCGGTCTACGAGCGCTTAGTCGAGAGGCACGGGCGTCACTCCGCGAACAAGTCGGCGACCGCTCTGCAGGCGGCATTCAGCTACGCGGCACTGAAGTTCGCCGAGCTCACGTCGAATCCGTTCTCGCGGCTCGCCAAGCTGCCATCGGCGTCTCGGCGCCAGCGGTGGACTGACCAACAACTCGCGGCGTTCATCGCGCGAGCCGATGAGCTCGGCTGCGCGTCGGTCGGGCGCTGCGCGCTGATCTGCATGGAGCTGATGCAGCGCCCGGGCGACGTCCTCAGCTTGAGGTGGGGCGCGTACGACGAGATCGAGCACGTCTGGCAAATCAGGCAGACGAAGCGTGGCGCAGTCGTGCGTGTGCCAGAGACGGCAAGACTGCGCGAAGCGCTGCGGCAGGCGCGGAGGTCCGCGATGAGGCTCAGTCCTGAAAGTTTCGACGACGTGCTCGTCTGCCCCACAGTAAGGGGCAAGCGGTGGCACCGTCGTAACTTCACCAAGGCGGCGCGCCTGATCGCGAGGGCCGCGGGCATCCCTGATGACCTGCAGATACGCGACCTGCGTAGAACCGCCGCCACCGAGGGCGCGTCGGCCGGCGCGACGCCCTCCGAGCTGATGGCCGTCGGGGGATGGGCGAACCAGGCCTCGATCCGGCCCTACCTTGTGTATACGAGTGAACAAGCCGCCTCATTCCAAGCCAAGCGCGACACGTATCGCGCGCGCAAAGGCCCACTGGTGGCCAGAGCCTTTTAGATGATCTTGTAGAGTCCCGGGCCGTTCCGGAATGGTCGACCACCGGGGAAGGCCACAGGCACTCCCAGGGATCATCCGGCGGGCCGGGAGGCCGGATTGATCGGCGAAGCTTCGGCGGCAGACCGCGGCCATGATATCAGCGTCGCCAGCACTCGCGACGGCCTTTGCTTGCAAGCCATGAAGCGGCGAATGGAATAGCCGCGCCGCAGATTGCCGTCGACGCCCAGCGGTTATCGCCCATCATCGTCGTCATCGTCGGGCCTGTCGCCAAACATCTCCCTGTACAAATCGTCGACAGACGAGCCGACACCGGGCTCGTCCCAATCGGCGATCTCCATGACCCTGTCGTTAAATTCGGCATAGAGCGGGCCGGTGCCAGGCGCCATGCCATACTCGCGCAACACGTCGCGGTATTCCTCTGGGTATTTGTCCAGCCAGGAAAAATCGGGCGACTTCGGTTTGGTATCGGCGTTCGATCTTGTCATCGTGTTCACCATCATCACGGGGTTGTGGAATCAATCGCGCAGTTCGGCGAGAGCGCGAGGGAGCAAGAGCAAGTCGTCCATTGAAAATCGGCGGCGACGCAGGCTTTTCAGGACGTATTCGACTGCGCGCTCGATGCCATTCTCGATCGGTCGAACATCGATGCGGTCGAGCCTGCTACGATCACGCACATACAACGCCTGATGCTGCCGGAAGTGCTCCGGGGCCGATATCGGAAGCCGAGAGCGCGGCGGCACCAACAGGATCGCATGAAGGTGCAGGCCGTCGTTCAACACGACCTGTGCTAAAGGCTTATTGGTTTTGCCAACTGGAAAATCTGGCGCGGTGATCATGATCGGCAGATCGCCTACGGATCGTGTTGCCAAAGGCCGTCGAACCACGCGGGTAACAAATGTCCGGTAGACACGCTCAGCCTCATCGAACATCTGTGCCAAGACAGCATTAGGCTTGCCAGGAAGATGTGAAAACATCAGCGTCGCAAGTTGAGGCTGCCAACCATCGGCTACACGCTGTGCTGCGAACTGCGCATATCCAGCCAATGTATTCTGGATCACTCGGCGATCATCAACGTAATCAACTGACATCGATTTGTTCCTTGTCGTGTCTGGCGTTGCCTGTTCATTGATTTGGTTGTGCATCGTATTGGCTTGGTAGTTCTTGCGCTGTATCGATACACGTCGTGTTGCAGGCAATGCCAAGCATATGGCCCGGAACACGGCGGTGTCGGGCATCGAAGCTGGCGAATGCAGGGATACGCGTGCGGCCATCCGCTGTGCGAATCTGTCTGCTGGCTTATTTATCCGCGCGTCCATGATGTGCATGATGATCAACGCTATTCTGGTCGTCGGCGAAAACGCCAATTTAATTGTTCTAAATTGCGCGCGCGCAAATGGACACCAAAACAATGAGCCGGTTTCAAAATTATATTCACTCTCAGGAGAAACTGTTTGCGGAGGTCGCGCGTCCTAACGAACCGTCTCCTCGCACGCGGCGCGTCGCTGTTCCGCCAACGCTGCCTGCAATAGTCGATGAGGTGATTGAATTAGAATGCCGATATTCACTTACAGCGGCACTTAGGCGACATGCCAGCCACGTTGCGGTCAGGGCCGAGTGCATCTGCTCTCGATCCGATCTTGTCATTCAGCAAAGGCAACACGATTGGCGACCACAAAATGCGCGTTCATGAATCTCGATAATTCACGGCCTGCGGACCTACTTCGTTGAAGGGCCGCATTGGCGGCTGACAGCGGTCACGGTCTCCCGCCGAGACACGGGAGACCGGAATTGAAAACCCTGCAGGACCAGGGCCAGACGAGCAAAACTACGCCGCGAGAGGCAGCTCCTGGCTGTGTACCACCTTCGCAATAAAAGCCCCGGTGGTCTCGTCGAGGCTAACCAGGCGCATGATCAGGTTCGGACTCGGGTCCCATGAGACCTTTCCGTCGATCTCGGTGGCCATGACCACCCGAAAATAGCCGTCGCAGTTGTCTCGCGCGTGCTTTAAATCTTTTATCGCTTTCGCCCGATCGCGTGTATTATCTCCGGGTTGCGGCTCGTCACGGTACACACCGGCGTTGAATTGCATGGGCCAGAGGGATACCACAACGATCTTCCCTTCAGCGCCAGACCAGTGCGAGCGGCAGTTTTTGATTTTTATTTCGTAATAGGCGAAAGCCTCAGTCATAGTCATGGTGTATTCGCGCTTCATGGTATTCTCCTCATTGAGTTCTGATTTGAAGATTTAGCGATGCAACTTCGGCTCAACGTTCCCAGGTCTTGATTCCCAGCTTCGCGACGAACAGGTAGTTTCGCCAAATTTCGACGATGTTGGCGGACTGGAAGCCAGCCTCGCAAAGAGCGGAGACCAGCTGCTGCTCGGTCCAAAGGCGCATCTGGCCGCGCAGGGCTCGCTCCTTGCCGAGAACCTCTCGCTCGCTGAAATGCTGCAGCTTCATGTCAAGGTAATCGAAGGTAAGAGCATCCTGCAGCTGCGCGCTCGGGGCGAATACTTTCTCGGCGATGATGAGCGCTCCCCCCGGGATCAGGGCGTCGTGCAGCCTCCGCAGCAGCGGCAGTCGATCGGACTCACCCAAGAATTGCAGGGTGAAGAGGCAGGTCACCAGCGAGAGGTTGCGATAGCCACGGAAGTTGCGGGCGTCGCAGACCTGAAAGGTGAGATTAGGCGCGCGGCGCTCACGCCATTGCGGCGCGAAGGCGCGCTCAGCGTCGATGCCGACATAGCGCGCTCCCAGGCGAGCCGGTTGGTTCATGTGTCGGATCGCCGAGAGCAGCGACCCGGTCGAGCAACCGATGTCGAGAACGGTGGTGCCGTTCTGGACAAATCGCCGTGAAAGCCCGACGCACATCGAGCGCAACTGCCGCACACCTGGGATCGATTGTTCGATATGCGAATCGAACTCGGGGGCGTGCTCGGCGAACGAGAAATCGTGCGGCATCATCGCGATGCCTCCGCATAGGGTTTCAGGACGCGTTCATAAACGCGCTCGGCGATTGCCTGCATCAGCGGCGGCGGCACCATCCGGCATATGCGCTCGGTAGCCTGCCCCAGGCTGCCGGTGAGGACGAAATCGTCCGGTAGACCGGTTAACCGCTTTAGCTCCGGGAGGCTGAACTTGCGGTCCTCCACGGGGTGTAAGGCCCCGCTGAGCCCGTCGGGGCGCTGCCCCATCACGGTCAGCGTCGGCGCGGGTATGTCCCACGCGCATCGCACCAGCGAGAACCAGAGCCCCTTTGGGAAGCCGACGTGACGTGGCGTCAGACACTTCTGTGGGTTCGGCGGCAGATGTCTCACGATCCGACCTAGAACGGCGGTCATCACGGCCCGGCGCCAAAGAAAGATCTCCGCGGGACTTTGTTGGAGACCGGTCAATGCTGAGCGGACGCTCACCGGCGAGTGGGTCGGTGCGGGAAAGAGTGCGGCCACATCGCTATCGCTGGTGATGCCGACCGCCTCCGCAACATCTTGACGGACGCCGACAACAAACAGCCGGCGGCGATCTTGCGCCACACCGAAGTCAGCAGCTGAGAGGACGGCCGCACTCGCGTAGTAGGCGCGGGTGCGCAGGATGCTGTTGCTAGAGAAACGCAAGCAGTCCAGCGCTGCCTCAAATAGCTCGCCGTGCCGGCTCCTCAATGCAGGGATGTTCTCAGCGATCACCACCTTCGGCTGCGCTGCCTTGGCCAACTGGAAAAAGTCGAACATCAACGTGTCCATGTTGCGTTGCTGCACGTCCGAATAAGATCGCAATTGGCTGTGGTCTGACCTTGCCTTGTGTCCGGTGCTGAACTCGCAGCACGGCGGTGAGCCGTCCAGGACGTCGAGCGCACCCGGTCGCAGTCCCACTTGCGCCAGGAACGCCTCGACGGCGGCGGGGTCGGCGATGATTTCACGGATGTCGCGCGCGTCGATCGGCGTGTCTGGGAAGTTTGAGTGATAAGTGCGGCGCGCCTCCGGAACGAACTCATTGGCGAGCAAGACGTGACCGCCGGCGAGCCGATAACCGACACAGGAGCCGCCGCCGCCCGCGAACATCGAGACGACAGTGAATTTGCGCTGGGTGGAGGCCCGGCGCACGTCGTCCATCGTGTAGCCCTGGTAGCGGCCCAATCCACAAATTATCTTTTTTTCCGCATTCTTCGGTGACGACAGCGCCCGCAGCTCGGCTAGAAACGCTTCGCGGTCTCGCGTGACCTCATGGCCCCACCTTTGGCAGAGCGCCGAGACCGTCGTGTATTTCTGATCGAATCGGTTGATCCTGATATCAGTGAGGACGGTGGCGAACAGCGAGTTGACTCCACCTCCGATCTGCAAACGAACACCGACGGCCACGCTGCCCCTCGGCAGGCGTTCGAGCGGGCCAGCGAGAGCTTTACGGACTAGCGGCTTACTAAACGGCGATAGCTGCGCGTGATCGAACTGGAGGAAGTGGTCGCGGATGGGCTTGTCGAGGTAAGGATCAAAAAGCCTCTTCCCGTGCCGTGAGGCGAGCCGATGGGCGTACCACCAGGTCTGACCGGATTCGGGGTTTGTCAGCGGGCCCTCGAATATTGTGCACCGCTCGGCGTCGAACGCGAGCTTCCGTTCGGCCAGCGACAGTCCCTGTTGAGCCATTCGCCGCTGGCGAAAGATGCATTCCCTGGTGTTGCCGTAGTGATCGTCTGCGTTCCAGCCGGTCCAGACCTCGACCTCGTCGATCTGCGGAAACAGGTAGAGCATCGGGAACGTGACCTCGAATTGCACCTTTTTCCGACAGCCCTGCTCGACGGCGAGGCGCAGAAAATCGTCGGCGACATCCGTGGTCGGCACCGTGATGACCGTTAGCGGCCAGCCGAAGTGTCCCGCGATCGCGATCGCCTTCTTGAGATCCTTCGAGGGGTAATTCTCGAGGTGGTAGGTGTAGGCCCGAACGACCTTGCCAGCCTTCTCGAGGGCGAGGCCGACAGACAAGCTGTCCAGCCCTCCCGACAGCAGGAGAGCGACGGTCTTGTTCCGGCTTTTCACTGTGACCGCGCCGACTAATAATTGCAGGAGCTCGCTCATCGGAGGCTCGGCTCCTCTGCCCAGCTGTCGTCGCCGATCATCGACGTCCAACCCTCCGTGCGCGCAGCGGCGAACACGTGCAGTTTGCGCGCGGCGTCGGGATAGAGCCGGGCGGCGATCGCCGATGCGTTGATCGTCCCCTCTTCGTCGAGCCACACGCCATCTCTGGGCAGGTCGAGCCGAACCTTGCCGCGCTCAGCGATGATGACGATTTCGGCGTCGGTGACGTCGGGGGACTTCGGCTGCCGAGCGAGCAGCACGCGTGACGGGCGAGCGAAGCCGCAGAGGGGCAGCAGCCTGTCGACGATGACCGGTAGGTCGAAGACTCGCGCCACGATGATGACAGACACGCTATCGCTTTGCTGCAAGGCCTGGACGAGCGGCAGGCAGCGCTTCAGCGTATCGCCGTCCGCATAGTTGTCGCTCAAACGCTTCAGGTCCCGCTCGCGGGGCGTGAGTAGCACCAATTTGAACTGTTGCTGGGTCTGAGCGAGATCGCGGATCGTCTCGCCAGCGGCGGACTCGGCCGCTGTTTGATTGACCGCCGCCTGTTTGGCTTTGTCCGCCTTCCGGGTCTGCTTGAGCCGGTTCGTCTCATCGCTGAGATACTCGCGCGTGATCTCGTCCGGGCACCCTTCTAGGATGCCTACGAGGCGCTTTACTCTCTGCTCGTCATCGCCTTCCGGCAGCGTGCGGAAGACGACGATCAGCTGGTAGATCGTGCTGTAGCTCGGCCCCAGGTAGGAAGCGATTTCCTTCCGTCGAAGAAAATCCTCGTGCTCGCCGATCGTGCGCAGCTTGACCAGCTTGGGCGACACGAGGCGGAGTCTGGCCTCCTTCGGCGTGAGAACGTGGACAGCAACGAGACCGTTCATGAACGCGTCGAGGCGTTCGGGGTCGTCGCCGAAAGCGCGCAGGCTCTCCATCATCAGGACGCCCGCGTTTATCACGGCATCGACGCCGCCGCGCCAAGCCGTCGCGATCAATGAAGCTTGTGCGGCCGGGTCTTTGTCTGCAGCTGCATCGGCGGCGATCGAAGGGGCGCCGGCTTTGGTTTTACGGCGTAAAAACTTACGCGGCGACCCAGTGTCGACAGACGGCTCCGACCTCCGCATCGCGGAGTGTTGATCCGAAGCGCCTTGGCGCTCGAGCAGTTTGGTATCAGTGGTCATGGCCAACTCCGATGCGCATCGTGGCTGGCACTACCCGCGTGTTGAACGGCCGAGCGATTTGGCGCGCACGGCTTAGTGTCTCCCGTTCCGCGATCCACTGGCGGACTGCGCTGACGCGGAAATAATTACGTCCGTTGATCTTGATCGGTTTAGGGAAATTCAAATCCTGATAACTGGGATCGTTAGTGAGCCGCCAGAGGTGCATCTCACTGCAGTCGTCCATCAAGTGTCGGACGGAGCGGCTGCCGATCAGGGCGAGGTCGGACGTTTCGTTCTCGGGGGCAGGGGGATGTTCGTGGAACATTGGAAACCTCCATTTGTGCGTCGGTGATCAAAACCCATTCGTTGATGTGCTCGTCACGCTAGAGAACAGTCATCAATGCGCCGAGAAGACGCTGCTCGATGGAGCGCTTCGTAGCCTCGGCGGCGCCGGCATCGAACTGCGGCGCGACCGCAGGTAACTGCGTTGGGTGATATGTCGCCGTGACGGAATTGATCGGCTCAGCCATCACGCGGCCTCCGGCCGATCGATCAGTTTCCTGATTTCTTCGACGGGATAGCCTTTGCGGCGTGCCGACAATTCCACGGGCTTCGGGAAGCGGCCTTCAGCGGCTCCGCGGTACCAGGTGGAACGGCTGACAGGGTAGACCGCGAGAACTGTCTTGAGCCGAACATAGCCGGTGAGCGGGAGAAGAGTTTCGGCTTTCAATAGCGCCTCCATCGCAACGATGAAGGCTGATTATCGGAAAAAATGAGGGGACCCGCGACGAATTCGGTTAAGGCTTAACCGAATTCGGTCTACCGATCATTCTCTCGCGCAGGCAGTTCGTCAGCGACGGCCTTACGCAGGTAAACTCGCACGGTGTCCTCATCCAGGCGCATACCCTTGTCTTGGATAATTTGTGCGATCTGCCGGGGAATAGGGCTTTTGTTCGCGTAGGGATCATAGCCATAGCCATCGGTTGCCATCGCGATCACCATTTTCAAGAGAGATGCGCGCTCTTTTGTCGAGACCTCCTTAGGCGCCGGTGCAGTTGCCGTGCGCTGGCATTCCAATTGGTATCGGAGGTCTTGATTCTCTTTCAGCAAATCGCTGTTCCGTTCATCGAGCCGTTCGTAACGTCGTTGCAAATCGACAATGTCGACCTCATTCGCCAACACGGCCTGCTCAAGCTGTATTGGAAAATCGATGTTCCTATCGTTGGCCCAGGCAAAGAATTCACGCGGGCGAATGTTCTGGGGGAGATCTCTGTCGGCCTGGGCTTGCAGGATCTGGTCGCGCAACGCGCTATAGTAGCCGGCAAATCGTGAGCTACCGAGGTGGTCCTCAACTGAAGCCCAATTGACCTGATTGGGATCCTTCCCGAACGCCAGCGCTACCGCTTCATCGGCAGACCAGAATGGCGATCGAGCCCAATGCTTATCGTCCGCATTTTGCTCCGGCGAGTGCCAGAGGTCGACTTCATAATGTGCCTCTTCCGTTCCGGCCTGTTCGTCGTCGAAAAATTCCCAGTAGTTAAATCGTGTGGGTAATTCAGGTGCCATAGATCGTCCTCGCGCTTGCTCTTCTTCGATAGGACTATTTGGGCGTTGAGATTCACTCTGCAACCGCTTTATGGTTATGAAGGGCTTTGACTAGAAAATTCCAGGCTGTTTTTTCAATGTCTGGTTCAAATAGGACTTTATGTTTTTCGAAGAACTGTCGCAACTCAGCCGTCGCTCGTTCAATGGCTGCGGAAAATGCGGCGGCGGCATTCCTCTCATCCTACTGTGATGACATGGCGCCCTGAACTCCTATTCTCGGATATGTCGTCAGTCCGATGTCAGCTTCTGGATAGGTGCAGACCACTACTTAAACGCGATTTTCTTTCTGAGTTTGTGTCGATGCGTCGCCGTCCACAAGTCCCGCTACAAAATCGCCCCACGCGATGAATGCGGACTTCGTCTCCTCGGCATAGGTGTGACGCTGATACGTCGCAACGATGCCTGCAAAGCTTCCGCTGACATGGTTCAAGGCTTTTTCAACCACCATCAATGGTACGCCAAGGCGCGCCATTCCGGTCGCACACGTGCGCCGAAGATCGTGAAGGCGGAATGGGGCCACGTCGGACATCTCTTTATCCAAGCGAAGTTTTGCTTTGCTAAAGCCGCTACAAGGCGACTTTCCCGTCGTGCTTAGAAGGAATTTTGCGCCCGCCATTCGCGGCAGCGAGTTAATAATCGCAAGGGCAGCGTCGCTCAAATATATGCTGTGTTCAACGCCATTCTTTGTGCGGGCCGCGGGTATTGTCCAAAGGCGATTTTCGAGGTTTAGCTCGCGCGGTGACATGCCCGCGACCTCGTTGCGCCGCGCGCCGGTCAGCAATAGCAGCTTAAACAGGGACCCGAACGGGAAGCCGATTTTTTCGCATCCTTTCCAAAACGATTTGATTTCATCGTCGGTCAACACGCGCTGACGGCTCAATTCAGGCGAGGGCTTCTTGACGCCCTGAACGGGCGAAATATGGATGAGGTCGCGACCTAAGCACCAATTAAAAAACGCCGAAAGCAGCGTGACCGTCGAATTAGCTGCATAAGGGCCGCGCTCTGCAGCATCATCGACGGCATTCAAAACGTCGCGCTTTGTTATCTCGCGGATTCGGCGATCCTGCCATTTCGGCAATATCTGTTTTTCGAAAATACCCTTGAATCGATCCGCTGACGAGACCCTCAGGTTCGGCGTTAGATGACGTTCGACGTATTCGTTCCAGATCGTTTTGATCAGGTCCGCATCGGCCAGGCCGGTCAAATTCAGCCGACGCGCTTCTTTCCGTTCCATCGCGGGATTACGACCCGTGGCGACGGCAGCAAGGATCTCACGCGCTAGGCCGCGCGCATCCGGCGGAATGCTCGTCGGGTCTTTGGCGATCCGCGCCTTGCGATCCTCAGTCGACTCAGCAAGCGGGGTTTTCGGATAGGTGCCGAGCGTCACCTTGAACCGCTTGCCATTGAAGCGATATCTGACGGCCCACGACTTCGCGCCGGACGGTTGCACGATTAGGTAGAGTCCGGGGCATGTAGTGTCAGGGAGTTCGCGCCGCGTTGCGCCTGCCTTGAGCCGTGCGAAGCTTTGAATCGTGAGGGCTGGCATAGTGAAACCCTTTTTGCGTCGGGGTTCCTTCCCGGGGTGTCGCCGGGGTGTCAGCATATGCCTGTTCTGACGAGTTTGGCAGCGTTATTAACAAGGGCTCACAAACTATAGAAAGCGCAATAAAAATGGCCTTCTTCGCTATAGAAATGTTAGGCTCGTTTAGCGCAAGTTAGGCGAAGAGCCAAAATTGGCAAGGTCGTGCTCTACCCCTGAGCTACACCCGCATCCGTTAGATATTTGGCCGATTTAGCGATACCGGCCGCCAAGCCCGTTCCTATAGCCAAAAGGTTGACCACTTTGCAACAATGACCGATTCAAGGCCGTTAATCCCGATTAACGCGGTGCTTGCGGTGCCGCTTGGGGTGGCCGGCGTTTTGCCGCTGCCAACCCGACCAGGCCGGGTTGGGGTTGCAAGTGCCGCGATTGCCGGCGATCACGTTTGGCCGGCACTCCTCGACCGAGCGGTAATGACAATCCCATATAACGTCGCCAAAACCGACATCCACCACCGCGCACCAGGGGGCGCGCCCATAGGCCTGCGCCGGCCGCAGGTCGAAAGCCATGACGGCAATGAAAACGGCTGCAGCCAGCGCATAGCGCATCGATTTCGGCCTCTATTTCCCGCGTGATACTAACACCGCGGCCCGCTAAATTGTTGCCTCAATGCCGACGACGCCAGACCAGCTTTTTGCCTTTCTCGACAGCCTCGGCATCGCCCATACAACGGTGAAACACCCGCCGCTGTTCACGGTCGAGCAGTCGCGCGCCTTGCGCGGGAAAATTTCCGGCGGCCATACCAAGAACCTGTTCCTGCGCGACAAGAAACATCAGCTTTTCCTGGTGGTAGCGCTGGAAGACGCCAAGATCGATCTGAAGGGCCTGCACCGGCAACTCGGCGCCACCGGACGCTTCTCGTTCGGCTCATCCGACCTGTTGCGCGAAGTGTGGGGGGTCGAGCCCGGCGCGGTGACCCCGTTCGGCGCCATCAACGACACGCAATCCCGCGTCACCGTGGTGCTCGACGCCGCCATGGTGGAGCACGAGACGCTTAATTATCATCCGCTGGTCAACACCATGACCACCTCGATCAAGCGCGGCGATCTGGTGAAGTTCCTGGAAGCGACCGGGCATGTTCCCCATATGGCGCGGGTATCCGGCCACACGGGCGACGCCCCCTGACCCGATTGCAATCGCCGGCCGGATGACCCATTTAATCCGGCATGGAACCGGGCCTTAGGGCCTTTGAGTAGCCCGATAGGCGAGGAATTATGCTGCAAAATGGCGGGGCAATAACGGCGGCAGCCGAGAGCGTAGTCGTCGAGACGACGACGCAAAACTTCATCAAGGACGTGATCGAGGAATCCAAGCGCCAGCCTGTGCTGGTGGATTTTTGGGCGCCCTGGTGCGGGCCCTGCAAGCAGCTCACGCCGATCCTGGAAAAGGCGGTGAAATCCGCCAAGGGCAAGGTCAAGCTCGCCAAGATGGACATCGACAAGCACCCGGATATTCCCGGCCAGATGGGCATCCAGTCGATCCCGGCAGTGATCGCCTTTGCCAATGGCCAGCCGGTTGACGGCTTCATGGGCGCACTGCCCGAAGCCCAAGTGATCGCGTTCCTCGAGCGCGTGACCAAAGGCAAGATCGGCGGCGAGGAAAAAGATCTGCTGAAGGAAGCCGATGCCGCACTCGCCGCCGGCAACGCCGCCGAGGCCGCGAACCTGTACGGACAATTGCTGAAAGAAGACAGCGGCAATGTCGCAGCGCTCGCCGGATTGGCGCGTTGCTACGTTGCGACCGGCAATCTCGAGCAGGCCAAGAAGACGCTGGCCATCGTGCCGGAAGCCAAGCTCAACGATTCCGCGGTGGCGGCGGCGCGTGCCGCACTTGAACTCGCCGAGCAGGCGAAATCGGTCGGCCCGATCGACGAACTGGAAAAGAAAGTCGCCGCCGATCCGCTCGACCATCAGGCGCGGTTCGATCTTGCCGCCGCGCTTAACGCCAAGGGCAAGCGCGCGGAAGCCGCCGATCATCTTATGGCGATCGTCAAGCGCGACCGCAAATGGAACGAGGACGGCGCGCGCAAACAACTCGTGCAGTTTTTCGAGGCCTGGGGCCTGACCGATCCGGCCACCGTGGAAGGCCGCAAGCGGCTGTCGTCGATTTTGTTTTCGTGAGCGCGTGATCCCGAAAAGTGGGGACCGGTTTTCAGACAAGGTCATGCGAAGCTAAGTCATTTGTACGCCGGGACGGCGCCGGCGCGCGGAGTAAAGCGCCATGCCGATGAACGCCCAATACCGTGGGCCGATCGATCTGCCCGAAGTCATTCCGGTGTTCCCGCTGCCGGGCGCGCTGCTGCTGCCGCGCGGCCAGATGCCGCTCAACATTTTCGAGCCTCGCTATCTTGCCATGATCGACGACGCTTTGCGCGACGGCCACCGGCTGATCGGCATGATCCAGCCCGATGCCGCGCATGCCGGCCCCGTCGACAAGCCGCCGCTTTTCAAGATCGGCTGCGCCGGCCGCATCACCCAACTCGCCGAGAGCGGCGACGGCCGCTACCTGCTCGAGCTCACCGGCGTTGCCCGTTTCCGCATCGAACAGGAATTGCCGGTCAAGACCGACTACCGGCAATGCCGCGTCACTTACGCGCCGTTCGCCGACGATTTCATCGCGCGCAAGGGCGAGGACGACGTCGACCGCGAGGCCGTACTCAAGGCCTTGCGCTCCTTCATCAAGGCCAACGATCTGAAAGCGGATTGGGAAGGCATCGACCAGGCGCCGAACGAGGCACTCGTCAACGCGCTCTCGATGATGTCGCCTTACGGCCCGCCGGAAAAGCAAGCGCTGCTGGAGGCGCCCGACTTGAAGACGCGCGCCGAACTGCTGGTCGCCATCACCGAGATCGAACTCGCCAAGAACAATACCGAGGGCGAGCCGCCGCTGCAGTAATCCGCCGCCGTGCTATAAAGCAGGGAAATCGCCGGGAGCCCGTCCATGCCCACCACCCCGCCCACCGAAATGCCCGCCGGCAGCGTCGATCCCAAGCTGTTGGAAATCCTGGTCTGCCCGTTGACCAAGACGACATTGGAATACGACGCCGCCAAGCAGGAGCTGATCTCGCGCAAGGCCAAGCTCGCCTATCCGATCCGCGACGGCATCCCGATCATGCTGCCGGAAGAGGCGCGCAAGTTAGATTAAAGGAAGCGATGCATCTTCCGCCGTCATGGCCGGGACAAGCCCGGCCATGACGGATAAAAATATGCCCTGGCGAATAGGGAGAAAAACGCAATGATCAAAATCTGGGGCCGCAATACTTCGTCCAACGTACAGAAGGCGATGTGGGCGGTGGGTGAACTCGGGCTCGAGCACACGCGCCTCGACGTCGGCGGCGCGTTCGGCAAAAACAAGGAAGCGCCCTATCTGGCGATGAATCCGAACGGGCTGGTGCCGACGCTTGAAGAAGAAGACGGCTTCCTGCTGTGGGAATCCAATTCCATCGTGCGCTATCTCGCCGGCAAGCATGACAAAGCCAACGTGCTGGAGCCGAAGGATCCGCGGCAGCGCGCACTCGCCAGCCAGTGGATGGATTGGCAACTATCGGTGGTCGCGCCGGCGATCACGCCGGCATTCTGGGGCCTGATCCGCACGCCGCCGGAAAAACGCGACAAGGCCGCGATCAAGGCCTCGCAAGACAAGACCACCGACGCGATGAAGATGCTCGACGCGCAATTGGCCAAGACGGCATACGTCGCCGGCCCGGCATTTTCCTACGGCGACATCCCGGTCGGCGTGATGGCCTATCGTTTCCGCGTGCTGATACCCGACCGGCCGCCGCTGGCGAACCTCGAGCGCTGGTTCGGCCTGATCTCCAAGCGGAAGGCGTTCTACGATCACGTCGGCAGCATTCCGCTGAGTTGAGCACTCGCTGCTGTCGTNNGCGCCGGGGTTATGGATTCCGGCTCTCGCTTCGCTCGGCCGGGACGACAATAGATGGTTACAACGTCTCGCCCTTCAGCAGCTTCGGCACATCGCCGGTGAAGCCGGCCGCCTCGCGGATGAACACGCGCTTGAGCGCCGGGATACGCTCGACCACGCCGAGGCCGAGGTCGCGCATCAGCCGCAGCACGTCGGAGCTGTTGGAGAACAGCCGATTCAATCCGTCGGTGGCGACACCCATAGTCATGGTGTCGAAGCGGCGCCAGCGCTGATAGCGCTCGAGCACATCCGCGCCGCCGATATCGAGCCCGAGCCGCGCCGCGTCGGCGACCGCTTCCGCCAGGGCCGCCACGTCGCGCAGGCCCATATTGAGACCCTGTCCGGCGATCGGATGAATGATGTGCGCGGCGTCGCCGATCAGCGCCAGCCGCTCGGCAATGAACGTGCGCGCGGTGAACAGCCCGAGCGGAAAGGCGCGGCGCGGGCCCACCACCGCGAGATCGCCGAGATGCAGGCCGAAGCGCTTCTCCAGTTCGGCGTGGAATTCATCGTCCGGCAGCGCGACGATGCGCTCCGCCTCGCGCGCGGTCTCGGTCCACACGATCGACGATCGCTTTCCCGTCAGCGGCAGGATCGCAAACGGCCCGGCGGGCAGGAAATGCTCCTCGGCGCGGCCATTGTGCTCGCGCTCGTGCGCCACCGTGGTGACGATCGCCGACTGATCGTAATTCCACCCGTGTGTGGCGATGCCGGCCTGTTCGCGAATTTTCGAGCGCGCGCCGTCGGCGCCTACCAGAAGCCGCGCCGAAATCGTCTCGCTGCCGGCGAGGTGAACGTCGATCGCGTGATCCGCGTGTTCGAAGCCGCTGACCGCACCGGCGCGCAGATCGATGCCCAACTCCTTCGCCTTCTTGACCAGCGCGTCGACCAGATGACGGTTCTCGACCATGTGCGCGAAAGGTTCGCCCGGCTCCACCTCGCCGCCGAAGGTGAGGAAGGTCGGCCGCACCGCGTCGTCGAGCTTGGAGTCCGTCACCACCATGTCGAGGATCGGCTGCGCTTGCGGCGCGACCGCGTCCCAGACCCCGATCGCCTCGAACAGCCGGCGCGCGGCCGCCGCGATCGCCGAGGCGCGCGGATCCTGGGAGGTCGCCGCGGCCAGCGCCGGGTCCACCACCGTCACCGAGAACGCACTCCCCAGCCCCTGGCGCAACGCAATCGCCAGCGCCAACCCGGCAAAGCCGGCGCCGCCGATGACCAGATCGGTTTTAAGGTGTTGCTTCAGGGTCTTCGGCATGCGGGTATGTTCGCCCCTTCCTTGTAAAACTTGGCCCAGCATAGCAGGTTGGGGCCGACATTATGACCCACACCGGCCGCGCCCATGACCGCCACTACCTCCGCCGTCCAGGATTTGCTGAATCTGCTCGATCTCGAGCGGCTCGATGTCGACCTATTCCGCGGCGGCAGCCCGCAAACCGGCTGGCAGCGCGTGTTCGGTGGCCAGGTAATCGGCCAGGCGCTGGTCGCCGCCGTGCGCACGGTGGAAGGCCGCCCGCCGCATTCCATGCACGCCTATTTCCTGCTGCCGGGCGATCCCAAGGTTCCGATCATCTACGACGTCGACCGCATCCGCGACGGCAAGAGCTTCACCACCCGCCGCGTCACCGCGCGCCAGCACGGCCATCCGATCTTCTCCATGCTGGTATCGTTTCATACCGATGAGCCGGGGCTCGACCATCAGGCCAAGATGCCGGACGTTCCCGATCCGGAATCTCTACCGAGCGAAGCCGAGGTGCGCGCCAAGATTCTGCCCGGCATGCCCGATCCGGTGCGGCGCTATTACGAGCGCGAGCGGCCGATCGAATTGCGGCCGGTGGAGTTCGAACGCTACCTCGGCAAGAAATTTCCCGACGCCCGGTTCAACGTGTGGATCAAAACCACCGGCCGGCTGCCGGACGATCCGGCGATCCATCAATGCGTGCTGGCCTATACCTCGGACATGGGGTTGCTCGACACCGCGCTGGTGCCGCATGGCCGCACTTTGTTCGAAAAGGAATTCATGGCCGCCAGCCTCGATCATGCGCTTTGGCTGCACCGGCCGTTCCGCGCCGACGAGTGGCTGCTGTACGCGCAGGATTCGCCTAATCTGCACGGTTCGCGCGGATTCTCGCGCGGACTTATCTTTACCCGCGACGGCACGCTGGTCGCCTCGGTGGCGCAGGAAGGCCTGGTGCGCCTGCGGCGTAATTCGTGAAGCTCTATGAAGCGATCATTCGCTGCGTTTGTTTTTCTGATGTCGCTGTTGACGGCGGCGCTCGCCGCATCCGGCAGGCAGCCGGCGCCGCCCGGCTCGTTTGAAGGCGCGCCGCCGCAATACACGCGTTTTTCCGCCGCCGAAATCATGCGCGGATTTCTTGCGCTCAGCTTCGGCTCCGACCTGCGCATCGGCGCAACGCCGCGCGGCATCCGCCGCTTCGATCATCCGATCCGCGCCGCCGTCATTACCGGCGGCAGCGTCGATCGCGCGGCGGCAATGCAACGCGTCCTCGACGAATATGCGCAGAAAGTCCCCAACCTGCACCTGAGCATCGCCGAAAGCGCGGCGAACGCCGACGTCGAGGTCCGGCTGATCGACGAAAAAGATTTCACCGCGGCGCTCAAGGCCGCGTTCGGCGCCAAGATCACCAGGACATTCGTCCGGCGCACCAATCCGCAATGTATGACCAGCGTAAAATCGAGCGCCGACGGCGCCATCCTGCGCGCGGTCTCCTTCATCATCGTCGACAAAGGCGGCGACGTCTTCCTCGACTGCGCCTATCACGAGTTGCTGCACGCCTTCGGCCTGTCGAACCACGACCAACGCAATCCTTGGACCACCCTCAACCAGAGACGCATGGTCGGCTACCTGACGGTCTACGATCGCGGGCTGCTGACCTTGCTGTACGACCGCAAATCCAGCCCGGCATGACCGCCAGGCAGACGCGCGGCAGGCTCCCGGGACTGATTCAAGAGCTTGGCCTGGCCGCTTCGGACAAATAAGACAGCAAGGCTGTCGTAAAATGCCTGTTCACACGGCGAATGCCTTGGGACAGAGCAATAATCCCGCTTAATTTTTGATCCGCCTGTCGATACGGTAGGCAAATGGGCCCTGCTGGCAGCTGCCGGGGCGGGCTATTCGCCGTCGCGGCGCGCGATCTCCGAGCAGGCCTACCGCCTTCAGTCAAGGACGGGGCCGCGGTTTCGGACTTTGATCGGGCGCCAAACAGAGATTTTGCCGGGAAGGAAACCATGAAACTGGTCATCGCCATCATCAANNCCGTTCAAGCTCGACGAAGTGCGCGACGCCCTCACCCGCATCGGCGTGCACGGCATGACCGTGAACGAAGTCAAGGGCTATGGCCGGCAAAAGGGTCACATGGAGATTTATCGCGGCGCCGAATACGCGGTGAATTTCCTGCCCAAGCTGCGCCTCGAGGTCGCGGTCTCGAGCGACATCGCCGACCAGGCGATCGACGCGATCGCCGCCGCCGCCAAGACCGGACAGATCGGCGACGGAAAAATCTTCGTCACGCCGCTCGATCAAGCCGTGCGCATCCGCACCGGCGAGACCGACGACAGCGCACTTTAGAAATCAGAAAATAAAATCGGGGGACATGAAATGACACGGGCGCAACTCCGCCTCGCCGTGGCCGCAACCGCCGGAGCAGCGACGCTGGCCGCCTCGCCGGCTTTCGCGCAAGGTGCCGCCAAGATCGACGCCGCCGACACCGCCTGGATGCTGGGCGCCACCGGCCTGGTGCTGATGATGACAATTCCGGGCCTCGCCTTGTTCTATGCCGGAATGGTGCGCAAGAAGAACGTGCTCGCCACCATGGCGCAGTGCATGGCCGCCACCTTCCTGGTTTCCATCCTGTGGGCCGTCATCGGCTACTCGCTCACCTTCACCGGCGACGGCGCCTATATCGGCAAGCTCAATCGCATTTTCCTCAACGGCATGACGCTCGACGCGATCTCGCCGCACGCCAAGACCATCCCGGAAAGCCTCTTCATGATCTATCAGATGACCTTCGCCGTCATCACGGTGGCGCTGGTGGCGGGCTCGTCGCCGATCGTATGCGCTTCTCCGCATTCCTCTTGTTCTGCGTATTCTGGCTGCTGCTGGTCTACGTGCCGATCGCGCATTGGGTCTGGGGCGGCGGCTTCCTCGGCAGCTACGGCGTGGTCGATTTCGCCGGCGGGCTGGTGGTGCATCTCAATGCCGGCGTCGCCGGCCTGGTCGCGGCCTATGTCATTGGCAAACGGCGCGGCTACGGCAGCGAAAATCTGTCGCCCCACAATCTGACGCTGGCGGTGATCGGCACCGGCCTGTTATGGGTGGGCTGGTTCGGCTTCAACGGCGGCTCCGCGCTCGGCGCCAATTCGCGCGCCGCCATGGCGATCACCTCGACGCATCTCGCGGCCAGCGCCGGCGCCTTCACCTGGATGGTGCTGGAGTGGCGGATACGCGGCAAACCCTCGGTGCTCGGCATGATCTCCGGCGCGGTGGCGGGCTTAGGCACCATCACGCCAGCATCCGGCTTTGTGATGCCGATGCAGGCCGTGCTGATCGGCGTGATCGCCGGCGCAGTCTGCTTCTGGGCCTGCACCTGGCTCAAGCTCAAGCTCGGCTACGACGACTCGCTCGACGTCTTCGGCGTGCACGGCATCGGCGGCCTGACCGGCACCTTGTTGGCCGGCGTATTGGCGGTCGGCGCCCTGTCCGCAAGTCCCGAACTGCCGGGTGGCGTGTCCGGGCTGCTCGAAGGCAATCCGCAACAAGTGCTGGCCCAACTCTATGGGATAGCCGTCACATTGGCCTGGTCGGGAATCATGACCTTCGTCGTCCTCAAGATCGTCGGCGCCATGGTTCCGTTGCGGGTGCGCCATGAGGACGAGGTGATGGGCCTCGACGTCACCCAGCACGGCGAGGCGTTGCAATAGCGCAAAAACTAGCCGCACCCGCCGTCGCCGCAGGTGCGGTTTTACCACTTTGAACTTTGCTTAAAAATTATGCAGGCCCTCGGAGTCGTGGCGCGACTTTGGGCTAATGCCCAATGGGCTAATTGACCTCTCGCTGCAATCGTAAAAATTCATTCATCAAATCAGCCGGATACGCCTCAGTCCGGCATCTGGCACGGCGTTTGATTCTACTGTTCTGGCTCTGCCCGCGAAGTACGCTTTTCGGGTCCGGCTCAGTGAAACCGCCCGCACTGCGTGATTGTAGAAAACGGGCTCAAGCGGGGATCGAATCCATGAAAATCGTCATGGCCATTATTAAGCCTTTCAAACTCGACGAGGTCCGCGACGCTCTGACCTCCATCGGGGTGCAGGGGCTAACTGTCACCGAGGTCAAGGGCTACGGGCGTCAAAAGGGTCACACGGAAATTTACCGTGGTGCCGAGTATGCGGTGAGCTTCCTCCCGAAAGTTAAAGTGGAAGTGGCGGTGGCGACCGACCAAGTCGACAAGGTCATCGGCGCCATCACCGGAGCCGCGAAGACCGGCCAGATCGGCGACGGCAAGATTTTTGTCTTCGCCCTGGACCACGCCGTGCGCATCCGCACCGGCGAAACCGATGCTGCGGCTCTCTAGTAACCCGCACCGCAAAACAATACGGACAGGAGTTAGACCATGACGTTGAAGAAACCCTCCCGTGCGGGACTGATGGCTCTCGCCTTCGGGATTCTGCTCGGACTATTTTTGAGCGTGGCGGCGTATAATACGTCGTACGCTCAGACGCCGGCTCCCAGTGCTGCGCCGGCGGCCGCACCGGCGGCCCCGGCTGCACCAGCGGCTGCTGCTGCACCGGCGCCGGCGCCAGCCTGCGCTAGCGACCCCGATCCCAAAAAGGCCGTGCTGACGAAGTGCGCGCCCAATTCGGGTGACACCGCCTGGATGCTCACTTCAGTGGCTCTCGTGCTGATGATGACCATCCCGGGTCTCGCCTTGTTCTACGGCGGCATGGTCCGCAAGAAGAACGTGGGCGATACGGTGATGACGAGCTTCGCCGTCACCTGTCTGGTCACGATCGTCTATTCGATCTTGACCTACAGCCTCGCCTTCACGCCCGGCTCACCCTACATCGGCGGGCTAAGCCGCGTGTTCCTGCAAGGCATTCTCAGCGACATCAGCACGGGCGCGGGCAATCCGAACCCGCTGGCCGTGACGATCCCTGAGACGGTCTACATGTGCTTCCAGATGACGTTTGCGATCATCACTCCTGCGCTGATCGCGGGCGCCTTCGCCGAGCGCATGAAGTTCTCCGCCATGCTGTGGTTCATGGGGCTGTGGTCGATCTTCGTCTACGCGCCGGTCGCACACTGGGTCTGGGGCTCGGACGGCATGCTCTCGTCCGGCAATTCCGACGCCATGATCAAAGTGCTCGACTTCGCCGGCGGCACCGTCGTGCATATCAATGCCGGTGTTGCCGGCTTGATGTGCGCGATCATGCTCGGCAAGCGCAAGGACACCGGCCCAGGCCACAACATGGTGCTGACTCTGATCGGCGCCTCGCTGCTGTGGGTCGGCTGGTTCGGCTTCAACGCCGGTTCGGCGGTGACCGCAAACATCCAGGCCGGTATGGCGATGACCGTGACGCAGATTGCCACCGCGGTCGCGGCCTTCACCTGGATGCTGGTGGAATGGGCGCACCGCGGCAAGCCGACCGTCATCGGCATCTCCTCCGGCGCTGTCGCCGGCCTCGTCGCCATCACCCCGGCCTCGGGCTTCGTCGGCCCGGTCGGCTCGATGGTCATCGGCCTGGCTGCCGGCGTGGTCTGCTACTGGGGCGTTACCGGCCTCAAGAAGATGCACGGCGTCGACGATGCGCTTGACTGCTTCGGCGTCCATGCGATCGGCGGCATCGCCGGCGCGCTGCTCACCGGCGTGTTTGCCATCAGCGAATATGGCGGCACTTCCGGCCTGATCGAGGGCAACCCCGGCCAGGTGCTCAACCAGTTCGAGGGCATCTGCATCGTGTTCATCTACGATGCCATCGTCTCGTTGATCCTTCTCAAAATCATCGACGTGATCATCGGCCTGCGGGTCACCGAAGAGGTGGAACGCGACGGTCTCGATCTCGCGCTGCATGGCGAGGTGATCCAGTAGTCACAAGCTAGCGGTAGGGGCGGAAACCCGGCACTGTCCCTTCCGTCGAGGCCCCCGGTTCGCAAGAGCCGGGGGCCTCTCTCTTTTTGGGCTCCCTGACATTGCGCCCGCCGCCCGATGGTTAAACGGGTCTTAACCTCGACCTCCCTATTGTGCTGCATCCTTGTGCCGCGGGCCGCATCCCGCCTTGTAATCGCATGCCCATGATGACCGCCCAGCGCGAGCCTCCCAGTACCCCTGCTCCGGCGGTCGATAGCCGCTCGCCATTCGTGCGGCTGACCGAGTTGATCGCCGGCATCGAGCCGGGCAAACCCGCCATCAATCTCTCCGTCGGCGAACCGCAGCACCCGATCCCGGCCTTCGTCGGCCCTGAGATCGCCGCTCATCTCGGCGAATTCGGCCGCTACCCGGCCAACAAGGGCAACGAGCCGTTCCGCCGCGCGGTCGTCCAATGGCTCGGCCGCCGCTACAAGCTGCCGCGCCCGGTCGACGCCGAGAGCGAGGTCCTGGTGCTCAACGGCACGCGCGAGGGACTGTTCCTCGCCGCTATCGCCGCCAAGCGCTGGGTAAAGCCGCGCGCCGGCAAACCGGCCATGCTGATCCCCAATCCGTTCTACGCCGCCTACGCCGCCGGCGCGCTCGCCGCCGATTGCGAGCCGGTCTATATGCCGGCGACGCGGACCAGCGCCTTCCTGCCGGATATCGACGCGCTCGAGGACGCGCTGCTGGCACGCACCGTCGCCTTCTACCTCGCGTCGCCGTCGAACCCGCAAGGCGCCGTTGCAAGCCGCGTCTATCTCGACAAGCTCGCCGGTCTTGCGCGCCGCTTCGGCTTCTTGGTGTTCGCCGACGAATGCTACTGCGAGATCTACAGCGAGCATCCGCCGGCCGGCATGTTGGAGGCCACCGGGCCCGACTTCGCCAACGCCGTGGTGTTCCATTCGCTGTCGAAGCGCTCGAATCTGCCCGGCCTGCGGGTCGGCTTCGCCGCCGGCGATCGCCGCTTCCTGTCGGCCTTTCTCGAGCTGCGCAACATCGCGGCACCGCAGGTGCCGGGCCCGGCGCAATATGTCGCCGCCGCCGCCTATGGCGACGAGGCCCATGTGCAGGAAAATCGTAAGCTTTATTCGGCCAAGTTCGACCTGGCCGACCAGATCATCGGCGACCGCTACGGCTACCGGCGGCCGGCCGGCGGATTTTTCCTCTGGCTCGACGTGTCGAAATACGGCTGCAGCGAAATCGTGACCAAGCGGCTGTGGCAGGAGGCCGGCGTGCGTGTCGTCCCCGGCCGCTATCTGGCGCGCGAGCAGGCCGACGGCAGCAATCCCGGCGCGGACTACATCCGCGTCGCCATGGTTCAGGACAAGGCGACCACGGCGGAGGCGCTGCATCGCCTCGTCGCGGTGCTTGCTTGAGGTAACAGATATGCCCGCGATCGACCGCAGCCTCGACGCCGTCGCTTTTATCTCCGAGCATTTCCGCGACATCCTGCGGCGGCGCTTCAGCGAACTGGCCGGCCTCGCGCTGATCACGCTGGCGCTGCTCGGCGCCATCGCGCTCGCCACCTGGTCGGTGCAGGACCCTTCGCTCAGCCACGCCACGCAGACGCCGATCCACAATCTGCTCGGCTTCCCGGGCGCGATCTTCGCCGATCTGGCGATGCAGCTGCTCGGCCTCGCCGCCGTTATGCTGCTGCTGCCGGAAGTGCTGCTCGGCTGGCACTTGCTGTCGCACCGGCCGGTCGGCGACAAATGGCGGGGCCTGTCGTGGATTCTCGCCGCCTTCTTTGCCGCCGCCTTCGTCTCCACCTGGCCGCGCATCGGCTCTTGGCCGCTGCCGACGGGCTTGGGCGGCGTCTTCGGCGACGCCATGCTGCGCGCGCCGGGACTGGTTTTCGGACGCCCGCTCGGCGCGATGGCGCTGTTGATCTCCGCTTTGCTGTTCGGCACCGCCACCGCGGCGACGGTCGCATTCGCCGCCGGCATCGGCTGGCGGCGGCCAAGCGAAGCCGACGAAGACACCGACGATGACGAGAGCGATGGCGCCTCGGCCTGGCTCGGCATGATCGCGCATGCGCTGCTGAGCTGGAAGGCGCGCACCGGCCGCGTGTTACGGCGCACGCCGCGCACGTCGCTGCCCGCCACGATGCTGGCCGCGGGCGGCTCCCGTCAGGAGCCGCGCTTCGACACGCATGGCCGCGTGGCGATGCCGGCCGGGCCCGCTTTCGACGACGAGGAAGACGAGGACGACGCGCTGGCCACGACGCGCCGCCGCGCCCCGGCGCGCGCGCCCGTGCGCCGCTCCGGCAACGGCTATGTGCTGCCCTCGCTCAATTTGCTGACGGCGCAACGCGTCTCCGAGCGCACCACGCTGTCGAAAGACCTCATCGACGCCAACGCCGTCGCGCTCGAAAGCGTGCTGCAGGACTTCGGCGTGCGCGGCGAGATCATCAACGCGCGCCCCGGCCCGGTGGTGACGCTGTACGAACTGGAGCCCGCGCCCGGCATCAAGTCGTCGCGCGTGATCGGGCTGGCCGACGACATCGCCCGCTCGATGAGCGCAGTATCGGCGCGCGTCGCCGTCGTGTCCGGCCGCAACGCTATCGGCATCGAGTTGCCCAACCCCACGCGCGAGAAGGTGTACTTGCGCGAATTGCTCACCGGCAACGACTACAACGAAAGCGCCGCCAAGCTGCCGCTCTGCCTCGGCAAGACCATCGGCGGCGAGTCGGTGATCGTCGACCTCGCGCGCATGCCGCATCTCCTGATCGCCGGCACCACCGGCTCCGGCAAATCGGTCGCCATCAACACCATGATCCTGTCGCTGGTCTACCGGCTGCGCCCCGACCAGTGCCGGTTGATCATGGTCGATCCCAAGATGCTCGAACTCTCGGTCTATGACGGCATCCCGCATCTGCTCACACCGGTCGTCACCGATCCGAAGAAGGCGGTGGTCGCGCTCAAATGGGCGGTGCGCGAGATGGAGGAGCGCTACAAGCGCATGTCCAAGCTCGGCGTACGCAACGTCGACGGCTACAATGCGCGCCTGGCCGAGGCCAAGGCGAAAGGCGAAACGCTCACCCGCACGGTGCATACCGGCTACGACAAGGAAACCGGCCAAGCAATCTATGAGAAGGAAGAGCTCGAACTCGATCCGCTGCCCTATCTGGTGGTGATCGTCGACGAGATGGCCGACCTGATGATGGTCGCCGGCAAAGACATCGAAGGCGCCATCCAGCGCCTGGCCCAGATGGCGCGCGCCGCCGGCATCCACGTCATTCTGGCGACGCAACGCCCGTCGGTGGACGTGATCACCGGCACCATCAAGGCGAACTTCCCGACCCGCATCTCGTTCCAGGTCACGTCCAAGATCGACAGCCGCACCATCCTGGGCGAGCAGGGCGCCGAACAACTACTCGGCCAGGGCGACATGCTCTACATGGCCGGCGGCGGCCGCATCAGCCGCGTGCACGGCCCGTTCGTGTCGGACGACGAAGTCGAGAAGGTCGTGCGCCACCTGAAGTCGCAGGGGCATCCGGAATATCTCGAGGAAGTCACCGCCGACGAGCCGGAAGAGGGCGAAGACGGCGCGGTGTTCGATGCCACCGGCATGGGCTTGGCCGAAGGCGGCGACCTCTACCAGCAGGCGGTCGCCATTGTGAAACGCGACCGCAAGGCTTCCACCTCCTACATCCAGCGCCGGCTGCAGATCGGCTACAACCGCGCCGCGTCGCTCATGGAGCGCCTCGAACAGGAAGGTGTCGTCGGCCAGCCGAACCACGCCGGCAAGCGCGAGATCTTGATCCCGGAAAATCCGTCGGATGATCGCTTCTAGTTCCGGCAGAAACGCTTATCGCGATTAAGCCCGAATCAGCGCATGATTGGGGCCGCGAAATAGCCACAGCCGGCTCCTATAGAACTTGCCAAGACTTGAACTCAAATCGGGGCGCGAGGCGGAGACCGTGATGGCGCAATACCTGAATGCGCAAACCGGCCGTAAATTGGCGATAGCGGCGCTGCTGGCCAGTCTGGCGGCCGTCCCGGCGCTGGCCCAGGACGTCCCGCTCCCAACCCCGCGCCCGGCGATCACCGTCCGTCCCACCGTCACTGGCTCGATCGCGGCGCCGCGGCCCGCGGCGGTTCCCGCTGCCGCATTGCGCGCCCGCGCGCAGGCAACTCAGGCGCAAGCGCCCAATCCGATTTCCAATCCGTTCGCCGCCTTGCTTGGCCGGCCCACTTCCACCTCAGCCACCTCAGGGCCGCTCAGCGCCGAGCAGCGCGGCATCATCGAGCGGGTGAATACTTATCTGTCCAACATGCAGGTCCTGTCCGGCAAATTCGTCCAGGTCGCCCCGGACGGCCGCCGCACGCAAGGCGAGTTCTATATTTCCAAGCCCGGCCGGGTCCGTTTCGAATACGACAACCCGAGCCCGATCGAATTGATCGCCGACGGCCAGTCGGTCGTCGTGCGCGACCGCAATCTGGCGACCCAGGACGTCTATCCGCTGTCGCAGACGCCGCTGCGCTTCCTGCTCGCCGACCATGTCGACCTGATGAAGGATGCCAGCGTGGTCGCGGTCTATGCCGACGACGTGTTTGTCACAGTGGTGGTCGAGGAGAAAAACGGCATCGTCGGCACCAGCCGGCTGATGATCATGTTCAGCGCCAAGGACATGCAGCTCAAGCAGTGGACGGTGACCGACCCGCAGGGCTACGACACCACCGTCGCGGTGTACAATCTCGACACCAGCAAGCGGCCCGATCCCAGCATGTTCAAGATCGACTACACGAATTATCACAACTGAATTCCCTCTCTGTCATTGCCGGGCTTGACCCGGCAATCCATCTAAAGCTTCATTCAGTCGCGAAATCTCATGGACCCCGGGTCAAGCCCGGGGGTGACGATTTGAAAATGCCCCTCAAGATCACCACCTGGAACATCAATTCCGTCCGCCTGCGCATCGACCTGGTGGCCAAGTTTCTCAAAAGCGTCCGGCCCGACGTGCTCTGTCTGCAAGAGACCAAGTGCCTGGACGAGGCCTTCCCGCTCAAGCGCTTCAAGCGGCTCGGCTATGAGCACGCCGCGCTTAACGGGCAGAAGGGCTACCACGGCGTCGCCGTGCTCTCGCGCGCGCCGTTCGAGAGCTTCAGCTTCGACAATTTCTGCGGCAAGACCGACTGCCGTCACATGTCGGTCGTCCTCGGTGAGCGCGCCGGTCTGAAAGATCCGATCACTCTGCATAATTTCTACGTACCGGCCGGCGGCGACGAGCCGGACCCGAAAATCAACCCGAAATTCCAACACAAGCTCGATTTCCTCGACGAGATGCGCGCCCATTCCGGCTTGCGGCCGCAGCCATCGCAGCGCGCCATCCTGGTCGGCGATCTCAACGTGGCGCCGCTTGAGCACGACGTTTGGAGCCACAAGCAGATGATCAAGGTGGTCTCGCATACGCCGATCGAATGCGAAAAGCTCGTTGCCGCGCGCACCGCCGGCAACTGGGTCGATTCGATGCGAGTGTTCACGCCGGAGCCGGAGAAGCTCTATACGTGGTGGAGCTATCGCGCGATGGACAATTGGAAAGCGGCCGACCGCGGCCGACGGCTCGACCACATCTGGACATCGGACGCGCTCGCCGACCGCGTCGCCGCGATCAAGATCGCCAAGGATTATCGCGGCGCCGTGCGCCCGTCCGATCACGTGCCGGTGACGGCGACAATCGAGAGCTGATTATTTGATCTCTTTGATGACCGTCGTCAGATTGCCGAGATCGCGCGTCCAGTCTTCGACCCGATCGGCCACCATGTCGCGCAATTTACGCGCCGCGTCCGGATAGCCTTCCAGCATTTTTCGGAACGAACTGCGGGAAATGCGGATCACCACCGTCTGCCCTTTCGCGATCGCGGTCGCCGGGCGCACCGTGTCGGTGAGCAGCGCCAGCTCGCCCACCAGCGTGCCGGGGCCGGCGACGAACTGCTTGCCGTCCCGCACCGAACTCGCCTCCAGCAGCAGCGCGCCTTCCTGCACGACATAGCCGCCATCGGTGAGTTCGCCGGCGTAGAACAGCACCGCGCCGTTCGACAAACGCTTCGTTTCCGCGCCGATAGCGAGGACATGCAGCGCCGGCTTGCCCAGCGCCGCGAAGCTGGGCAGCTTCTCGAAGAAAGCGATGTCGTCTCCGAGGGACATGGTTCAATACCCGGTCATTCCGGCGCGCCGCGCCTGTCGCGGAATGACGGTAACAAAGTTGCTCACGGTACCAGCTTGTAGCCGCCGGCTTCCGTCACCAGGATTGCCGGCGCGGCGGCGTCCTTCTCGACCTTCTGCCGCAGCCGGTAAATGTGCGTCTCCAACGTATGGGTAGTGACGCCGGAATTATAGCCCCACACTTCCTGCAGCAGCGTCTCGCGCGACACCGGCTTCTGCGCGGCTCGATAGAGGTAGCGCAGGATGGCGGTTTCTTTTTCGGTTAGCCGCACCTTGCTGCCCTTCGGACTGAGCAGCAGCTTGGAACTCGGGCGGAACGTGTAGGGCCCGATGGTGAAGACGGCGTCCTCGCTTGCCTCGTGCTGGCGCAGCTGTGCGCGGATGCGCGCCAGCAGCACGGCGAAACGGAACGGCTTGCTGATATAGTCGTTGGCGCCGGATTCCAGGCCCAAAATGGTGTCCGAATCGGTGTCGTGGCCGGTCAGCATGATGATCGGCGCCTTGAAGCCGTTCTTGCGCAGAATGCGCACCGCCTCGCGCCCGTCCACGTCCGGCAGCCCCACATCCATGATCACCAGGTCGATCTGGCCGCCCTTGGCCGCCTGCACCCCCTTGGTGCCGCTATCGACCGCGATGGCGTCGAACTCCTCATGCAGCGCCAATTGTTCGACCAGCGCCTCGCGCAGCTCGTTATCGTCGTCCACGATCAGGATGGTGCGTCGGTTGGGCATCGCGTAAAGGGTCGCCTCACGAGAATATTCGCGAAGTAGAGCATTCAGGGCTAAAAGAGCAAGTGTGAACTGATATTTAGCCTGAATCTGGAGAGTTTTTGAACCGTGCCGCACGCAATACACGAAACATCGTTGCGGCGGCTAGCGGTGCGCCGCAAGCCGGCGCAGGCGGCGCGCGGTGTGCTTCAGGCCGGAGCGCTGGCGCTGCCGGTGGCGCTCGGCCGCGCCGGCATCAAGGCCAACAAGCGCGAAGGCGACGGCGCCACCCCGCGCGGCACTTTTCGCCTCAAGCGGCTGTGGTGGCGCGCCGACCGCCATCCGCGGCCGGCTACCTTATTGCCGGTCCGCCGCATCACGCCGGGCGACGGCTGGTGCGAGAACCCTGGCGACCGCCATTACAACCGGCCGGTCAAGCTGCCGCCCGGCTCGACGGCCGACCGGCTGGCACGCCAGGACCCGCTCTACGACTTCATCATCGAAATCGACCACAACACGCGTCCGCGCGTGGCGGGCCGCGGCAGCGCCGTGTTCATCCATGTGGCGCGGCCGGGCTTGGCACCGACCGCCGGCTGCGTGGCGCTGACGATGCCCGCGCTGCGCCGGCTGCTCGCGCGCCTCAGCCCGCGCACCAAAATTATGGTTGAGTAATCGTTAACGGCGCAGGATCCCGGATAAGGTCGCGCGCCATCGAATATGCCTTCGTACTGGCCACCGAAAATTAAGCATAGTCGCGCGCCGCATCCCTCATAACCGGGGCATTAACGGAACGGGCATCGAGCAGTGTTATTTTGATGACAGCGCGACTATCACGCAAGAAATGCAAAGCAATCCCGCGCCGGGGGTGATCATGGACAAATCAGCCGCTCCTAATGCCCAACATGCCCATGCGACGGCACGGTCCGGACACGATTTGATCGGCCGCGTAGCGGCCGTATCGGGTTCGCAGGCCTCCGTCGAGCTCACCGCGCGCCATAGCGGCGGCGAGCATCCCACGGTCGGCAAATTCATGGGCATGGTCGCCGACAAGGCCGTCATCATCGGCATGGTCACCGATATCGGCGAGGAGGCGATGCCGGCGTCGGCCGGCGGACCGCCCTACCGCAAAGTCGCGCGCCTCGATCTGGTCGGCGAGATTCGCTCCGGCGAAAATGGCGCGGCGCGCTTCCAGCGCGGCGTCATGGAATATCCCAACATCGGCGACGGCGCGCTGCTGCTCACCGCGCGCGAGCTGCGGCTGGTATACGGCGGCGCCGATGCTGACCATGCCCATGTCGGCGACCTGCAGCAGAACGCTGATATCGGCGTGCACATCGACATCGACCAGCTGGTAAGCCGGCATTTCGCCATCGTCGGCGCCACCGGCGTCGGCAAATCGAGCGGCGTCGCCATCATCCTGCAAAAGATTCTCGATACGCGCCCGAACCTGCGCCTCTTCCTAGTCGACCCGCACAACGAATACGGCCGCTGCTTCGGCGACAAGGCTCAGGTGTTCACGCCGCGCAACCTGCGGCTGCCGTTCTGGCTGTTCAATTTCGAGGAAACGGTTGACGCCTTCTTCGGTGGCCGCCCCGGCGTCGATGAAGAAGTCGAGATCCTCTCCGAAGTCATTCCGCTGGCGAAGTCGGCCTATCTGCAATACCGCGTCAACAACGAGCGCGCGCTCAGCAAGAAGCGCGACCCGCGCGACACCGGTTTCACCGCCGACACGCCGGTGCCCTACCGCATCGAGGATCTCATCAACCTGCTCGACGACCGCATGGGCAAGTTGGAGAACCGTAGTTCGCGCATGGTCTATCACAAGCTGATCGGGCGGATTCAGACCTTCCGTAACCATCCGCGCTACGCCTTCATGTTCGAGAACGCCAATATCGGCGGCGACACCATGGGCGAAATCCTCGCCCACCTGTTCCGGCTGCCGCCGGAAGGCAAGCCGATGACCATCATGCAGCTCGCCGGATTTCCGGCCGAGGTGGTCGACTCGGTGGTCTCGGTGCTCTGCCGCATGGCGTTCGATTTCGGACTGTGGAGCGACGGCGTCGCCCCGCTCCTGTTCGTGTGCGAGGAAGCGCACCGCTACGCGCCAGCCGACAAGAACGTCGGCTTCGGCCCGACCAAGCGCGCGCTCTCGCGCATCGCCAAGGAAGGCCGCAAATACGGCGTGTTCCTCGGCCTGGTGACGCAGCGCCCGGCCGAAATCGACCCGACCATCGTGTCGCAGTGCTCGACGCTGTTCGTCATGCGGCTGTCGAACGAGCGCGACCAAAGCCTGATCCGCTCGGCGGTGTCGGACGCGGCGGCGAACCTGCTGTCGTTCATACCTTCGCTCGGCACCCGCGAAGTGTTCACCTTCGGCCCCGGCGTGGCGCTGCCGACGCGCATGCGCTTCCGGGAATTGCCGGCCGAGCGGCGGCCGAACAGCGAGGCCTCCGGCAACACCCGTTCCGACGCCGGCACCAATATCAGCCGTGACTTGATCTCCAGCGTGATCGAGCGCTGGCGCAGCGCTAGCATGAGCCACCGCAGCGGCGGCGACGACGAATTCGCCGACTACGCGGCGCCAATGGACGCCGCACCGTTGCAGCCGGCGCAGGCGCCGGTGATGGCGGCGCCGGTCCCGCCCTCGCCGCGCGGCGAAGCGCTGCGCTCGAGCTTGTTGAAGAAGCCGCTCGACGCCTCGTTGGGCACCGCCTCGCAAAGCGCCAAATCGCCGATTCCGCCGCGGTTCCGGTAAAGAGCGCGCCGCCCGGCCGTCATTGCCGGGCTTGGCAAAAGGCTAGTTTCGCGCCCCGAAAACGGCGCTGCCGACTCGCACATGCGTGGCGCCCAGTTGGATCGCAGTCGCGAAATCCGCGCTCATGCCCATCGACAGAAGCTTCAGCCCGTTGCGCCGCGCGATCTTGGCGGTGAGCGCGAAATGCGGCCCCGGCGCTTCTTCCAGTGGCGGAATGCACATCAGCCCGGATATGGTCAGGCCGTAGACGGCGCGGCATCGGTCGAGAAACGCGTCGGCGTCCTGCGGCAGCACGCCGGCCTTCTGTGCCTCGGCGCCGGTGTTGATCTCGACGAACAACAGCGGCGCGCGCGCCTGCCTAGCGATCTCCTTGGCCAGCGCCTCGCACAGGCTCGGCCGGTCCACCGAATGGATGGCGTCGAACAGCGCCACCGCCTCCTTGGCCTTGTTGGATTGCAGCCGGCCGATCAGATGCAACGCGATGCCGGGATGCTTGGCCTGCAGCGCCGGCCATTTGGTCTTGGCTTCCTGCACGCGGTTCTCGCCGAACACGCGTTGGCCGGCGGCGATCACCGGCTCGATGACCTCGGGCGGAAAGGTCTTGGATACCACAACCAGCGTCACTTCGGCCGGATCGCGGGGGGCATCGCGGCAGGCAAGCGCGATTGCCGCGCGCACCGCGGCGAGACCGGACGGGTTTGGTGAGGCTGACGTTGCCATGATGATTAATACAATCCTGCCGGACATTCATTAAACTTCTAGCGACCCGTTGCAATGCATCTTAAACGGCCCCGTGTATGAGGGCGCGGGGACAAGAACCAGAATGTCTGACGCGCGCCGACAGCGGCAAGATTCGGGAGTTGCTCGGCCGAAACGCCCGCTCAGCGTTCGCGTGCGGCTGATGATCTTGGCGGTCATCGCCATCGTGCCGCTGCTCGCAGAGCGCATCCATAACGAGGATTTCGACCGCAACGACCGTATCGAAGCCGCCTACAGGCAGGCGCGCGAACTGGCGCGTCAGGGCGCGGCCGAGCAAAATGGGGTAATCGTCGCGGCGCAAGCCATGCTGCAGACCGTCGCCAGCGTGCGCGCGACCTTCAACGCTTCCGACAGCGAGTGCGACCGATTCCTGGCAACGAGCGCCAAACCGGTGCCGTGGATCAGGGCGCTTTCAGTCGCCAATCTGCAAGGAAAAATCATCTGCTCAAGCACGCCGGAGGCCATTGGCCTGGATATTTCCGATCGTCCGCATTTTAGCAAGGCGCTCGACAGCGGCGATTTCGTTCTCAGCGATTATTTCATGGGTACGCGCACCGTCAGTCCGCTCATCACCGTGGCGCTGGCCCAGCGCAACCCAGATGGTGTCGCCGCCGCAGTCGTACTCGCCGTGCTCGATCTCAGCTGGTTCGAACACGTCGCGAAAGCCTTTGTTCCGTCGTCCGGCAACATGCTGATGATCGATGGTAACGGCAACATCCTGGCCCAGTATCCGAACCGCGCGGATTTGGTCGGCCGCGGATTCAAGGACAACCCATTGGTTCGCGACATGCTGTCGCGGACGGAGGGCCTCGTCACCACGACCGCGCTGGACGGCGTTCGCCGCATCTTCGGCTACGTCCAATTGCCCGGCACGCAGGCCCGCATCGCGGTCGGTTTCGACGAGAAGGCGGTGCTGGCCCGCGTCGATGGCGATATGTGGTCGGCCTTTGGCGAGTTCGGTCTTGTCGCCGTCCTTGTGCTGCTGAGCATCTGGTTCGGCGGCGAACGCCTGCTGGTGCGGCCGATCCGCGTCTTTGCCAATACGGCCGGCCGCATCGGGCGCGGCGAAGACAAGACCTATGCGGTGGAACTGCCCTGGGCGGCGGAATTCGTGCCGCTCGCGGCCGCCCTCGATGACATGGCCGCGAAACTGGGCGATCGCGAGCGGGAATTGCGCGACAGCAATAATCAACTGCGCGAGCTCGCGCAGATCGACGCGCTGACCGGGCTTGCCAACCGCCGTGCGTTCAACGACCGGCTCGCGGCCGAATGGAAGCTCGCCATCCGGCTGCGGCAACCGATCGCGGTCCTGATGATCGACGTCGATCATTTCAAGCCGTTCAACGACGTGTATGGGCACGTGCAAGGCGATACCTGTCTGCGCAAAGTGGCCGGGGTTTTGATGTCAGGGACCCGGACACAAGCGGCCGGTCCGGAGCCGGCACGCGAGTTCGAGTTGCCGTCAGCGCGGCGCCGAAAGGGCGGGCGCGCCCGCGATACGGATTTCGCCGCCCGCTACGGCGGCGAGGAGTTCGCCATTCTGCTCCCGGGCGCCGACATCGAGGCCGCCGTGCAAGTCGCCGAACGGTTGCGCCGTGGGATCGAGAACCTGTTGATGGCGCACACCGGCGCACCTTGGGGTTTTGTGTCGATCAGCGTCGGCGCGGCTTCGGTGTCGCCGGCCGAACAAGGCAGCCCGCAAGAGCTCACCGAGTCCGCCGACGTGGCGCTCTACCAGGCCAAGCGGCAAGGCCGCAATCGCGTGGTTGGACCGGTGCCTGTCACCCTGTTCCGCGCGAGCTGATCACGGCGGCTGGCGCGGCAAAAAAGCAAAACCTGGCCACCAGGGGCCGGGCCTTGAGTAAACGAGGCGCGATCTATTACGCCGCCGCCTGCCACTGCGCGATGGCGTCCTTGGCCGGCTTGCTGAGATGCACGTGGGCGTCGATATGATCGACCCAGTCGATCGGGATGAGACGGTGCTGACCGCCGGACTGCGGATCGCTCTTGGTCAGCACGATCTTGTCTTCGCCTTTCGTGCAGTCGACGGTGCCAACGTGCTTGCCGTCGGCGCCGAGCACTTCCATGTGTTCCTTGATGTACTGAATTTTATTGGCCATTTCGCACCTCCTGTTATGCGCGGGTTAACCCGCGCAGGCGGCGGTGGGTTCCTTGGATTTAACTCGCGAATTTGTTCCGGTCGGTTGACCGACAAAGCCCTTTCGTGTCTGTTCCGCGCACCCTAAAAAGAGCCGGAAATGACCGCCGATTCGAGCAAAAACGAACGCTACAACGCCCGCGCGGCCGAGACCCGCTGGCAGAAGACGTGGGACGAGCGCGGCATTTTCGCGACCCAAAACGACGACCCGCGGCCGAAATACTACGTGCTGGAGATGTTCCCTTACCCGTCGGGGCGCATCCACATGGGCCACGTGCGCAACTACACCATGGGCGACGTGGTGGCGCGCTTCAAACGCGCCATGGGCAACGCCGTGCTGCACCCGATGGGCTGGGACGCCTTCGGCATGCCGGCGGAGAACGCGGCTATCGACCGCAAGGTGCACCCCAAGGCGTGGACCTACGACAATATCGCGTCGATGAAGGCGCAACTCAAGTCGATGGGCCTGTCGCTCGACTGGGCGCGCGAGATCGCCACCTGCGATCCGTCTTATTACAAACACCAGCAGAAGATGTTTCTCGACTTCCTCAAAGCCGGGCTCGTCGAACGCAAGCAGTCGAAGGTGAACTGGGATCCGGTCGACCACACCGTGCTGGCCAACGAGCAGGTCATCGACGGCCGCGGCTGGCGCTCCGGCGCCGTGGTCGAGCAGCGCGAACTCACGCAATGGTTTTTCAAGATCAGCGATTATTCGGAAGACCTGCTGGAAGCGCTCGACACGCTCGACCGCTGGCCGGAAAAAGTCCGGCTGATGCAGAAGAACTGGATCGGCCGCTCGGAAGGCCTGCTGCTGCGCTTCATGCTCGACCCGGCCACGGCGCCCAACAAAGAGAGCGAGCTGGAAATTTTCACCACGCGGCCGGACACGTTGTTCGGCGCCAAGTTCATGGCGATCTCGCCGGATCATCCGCTGGCCATCGCGGCCGCCGCGAAGAATCCCAAGCTCGCCGAGTTCATCGAGCAGTGCCGCCGCATGGGCACTTCGCAGGCGGCGATCGACACCGCCGAGAAGATGGGCTTCGATACCGGCATCAAGGCGATCCATCCGTTCGACGCCGACTGGAAGCTGCCGGTCTACGTCGCCAATTTCATTCTGATGGATTACGGCACCGGTGCCATCTTCGGTTGCCCGGCGCACGACCAGCGCGACCTGGACTTCGTCAACAAATACGGCCTCGGCAATACGCCGGTGGTTTGCCCAGAGGGGCAGGATCCGGCGACCTTCGTCGTCACCACCACCGCCTATGACGGCGACGGCCGCATGATCCATTCGCGTTTCCTCGACGGCATGACGATTGAGCAGGCCAAGGAAGAAGTGGCCAAGCGCCTCGAAAAGGAGTCGCGCGGCAACCGCCCGATGGCGCAACGCCAGGTGAACTATCGCCTGCGCGACTGGGGCATCTCGCGACAGCGTTATTGGGGCTGCCCGATCCCGATCATCCACTGCGCGAAATGCGGCACGGTGCCGGTGCCGGAAAAGGACTTGCCGGTGACGCTGCCGGACGACGTCAGTTTCGACAAACCCGGCAATCCGCTCGACCGTCATCCGACCTGGAAAAACGTCAAGTGCCCGCAGTGCGACGGCGCGGCGCGGCGCGAGACCGACACCATGGATACGTTCGTCGATTCGTCCTGGTACTTCGCGCGCTTCACCGATCCGTGGATTACGACCGCGCCGACCGACCTTAAATGCGTCAACGAGTGGCTGCCGGTCGATCAATATATCGGCGGCATCGAGCACGCGATTTTGCATCTGCTCTATTCGCGCTTCTTCACCCGCGCCATGCACAAGACCGGACACACCGGCATGGACGAGCCGTTCGCCGGCCTGTTCACGCAAGGCATGGTGGTGCACGAGACCTATCGCAGCAAAAGCGGCGAGTGGGTCGAGCCAGCCAACGTCAAGATCGACGGGCTAGGCGACGCACGCAGCGCCACGCTGGCTTCGACCGGCGAACCGGTGGAGATCGGCTCGATCGAGAAGATGTCGAAGTCGAAAAAGAACACCATCGACCCCGACGACATCATCGCCGCCTACGGCGCCGATACCGCGCGCTGGTTCATGCTGTCTGATAGTCCGCCCGAGCGCGACGTGATCTGGACCGAGGAAGGCGTGCAGGGCGCCTGGCGCTTCGTGCAGCGGCTGTGGCGGCTGGTGGGCGAGATCGCGGACATCCAGGCGCCCGCCGCCCGGCCGGCCCAGTTCGGCGATCAGGCGCTCGCCGTACGCAAGGCCGCCCACCGCGCGCTGGCCCATGTCTCCGACGACATCGCCAAACTGCGCTTCAACCGCTGCGTCGCGCATATCTACGAATTCACCAATGCGCTGGGCGACGCCATCGGCGGGGCCGAAACCGCGCCGGCGCCCGATTTCGCCTGGAGCCTAAGGGAGGCCGGCGACATCCTGGTCCGGCTCTTCCACCCGATGATGCCGCATCTAGCCGAGGAATGCTGGGCGGCGCTGGGCCGCAAATCCCTCGTTTCCGCCGAGGCCTGGCCCCAGGTCGAGCCCGATCTGCTGGTCGAAAGCACCATTACCCTGCCGGTCCAGATTAACGGCAAAAAGCGCGCCGACGTCACCGTATCCCGGGACGCCGGAAAGGCCGATATAGAGGCTGCCGTTTTGGCGCTCGATGCGGTAATAAAGGCCCTGGACGGCAAGCGCCCGAAAAAGGTCATCGTCGTCCCGCAGAGGATCGTCAATGTGGTGGCTTGAAAGCCGGCGACTGACACGGGTACTGCTGGCGCTGGCGCTGGCCGGCCTCACCGCCGGTTGCTTCCAGCCGATGTACGGCGACAAGAGCGCGGCCGGCGGCCCCGCCATCGGCGACAAGCTGAGCAGCGTCGAAGTCGCGCCGATCGATGCCCCGAACGGCACCCGGCTCTCGCGTGTCGGGGTCGAGCTGCGCAACGGCCTGATCTTCGGCTTGACCGGCGGCGGCCCGGCCGCCGCGGCCAACTACAAGCTCGACGTTCGCCTCACCTCGAGCCAGACCCAGGTAATCGTCGACATCGCCACCGCCCGGCCCGACATCCAGGACTACGGCATCGACGCCACCTATACGCTGAAGGACATCACGACCGGCAAGACGGTCGTCACCGGCCAGACTTTCTCGCGCGTGTCCTACGACATTCCCGGCCAGCAGCAGCGCTTCGCCGGCGACCGCGGCTTGCGCGACGCCGAGAACCGCGCCGCCAAGGTTATCGCGGACAATATCCGCTCGCGCCTGGCGTCGTATTTCGTGGCGGGCACGTAAGACTCGCCGCGGGCGCACTTACCCTCTCCCCTTGTGGGAGAGGGAAAGAAGAATCCATGACCGCCATCAAAAATTCCGACGTCGATCGTTTCATCGCCAAGGCCGATCCCGCCATGCCGATCGTACTGGTGTACGGACCGGATGCCGGCCTGGTGCGCGAGCGCGTCGATGCCCTCGTGCGCGCGTCCGTCGACGATCCCAACGATCCGTTCGCGTTCGTGCGAATCGAGGGCGAAGACCTATCCGCCAATCCGTCGCGGCTGGTGGAGGAGGCCAATACGATTCCGCTGTTCGGCGGTCGGCGCGCGGTGCTGCTGCGCGTTAACCCGCGCTACAACGCAGCTCCGGCCTTGGCGACGCTGATCGAAGCGCCCTCGCCCGACTGCCGGGTGATTATCGAGGCGGGCGAACTGCGCAAGACCTCGCCGCTGCGCACGATGTGCGAGAAGGCAAAAACCGCGGCCGCATTGCCTTGCTATCTCGACGACGCAAAGGCGATTTCCAGCCTGATCGACGAGGAGATGCGCGCGGCCAAGCTGACATTGACGCCCGACGCGCGCGCCGCGTTGACGTCGTTGCTGGGCGGCGACCGTCTGGCCTCGCGCGGCGAGCTGCGAAAGCTCGCCGTCTATGCCATGGGCCGCGAGCGCGTCGAGCTCGACGACGTGATGGCGGTGGTGGCCGATGCGTCCGAGCAAGCGCTTGACGGCGTGATCGACGCGGCCTTTGCCGGCGAGACCCGCGACGTCGAAACCGAATTCGGCAAGGCGCGCACCGGCGGCTCCTCGCCTGCGGCCATCGTCTCGGCGGCGATCCGCCAGGTGGCCAATCTGCACAAGATGAAGCTGGCGGTGGACGGCGGCGACTCGATCGAATTCGCCATGATGCGCGGCGCGCCGCCGGTACATTTCACGCGCAAGAAAGACGTTGAAGCCGCGCTGCGGGCGTGGACGCCGGGACGCCTGCTGCGCGCCATGGCGCAGCTCGCCGAGGCCTCGCTCGAGGCGCGCCGCAACGCGGACCTGGCCGAGACCATCGCGCAGCGCACGCTGCTGTCGATCGCGGTGGGCGCGAGAAGAAGAGAGAATTGAAGCGTCATTCCGGGACGCCGCGAAGCGGCGGGCCCGGAATCCATACTCCGCAGCGCCGGGGTTATGGATTCCGGGTTCGCGGCCTTCGGCCGCGCCCCGGAATGACCGCTTACAAATTCATCTGATAACTATGCGGCACCCAGCGATAGCCGCCGCTTGTCTTCTCCACCCAACCGAGCCCCGGGAACGGCATGTGGAAACCGGCAACGAACAGTTTGTCGGTCGTCACCATATCGAGGATGCGCTTGCGGGTGGCCACCGCTTTCTCTTTGTCGTCGTCGACGTCGAGATGCAGGTCCGGCCGCTGGATCGCCACCACATAATGATTGCAGGTGTCGGCCCAGTTGATCAGCCGCTTGCCTTCGCTCTCGATGGTGAAGGCCAGCAATCCGGGCGAATGACCCGCGGCATCCACCGCGCGAATGCCGGGCACCACCTCGTCGCCCGGCTTGATCATGGTAGCCCGGTTGGCGAGCGGCACCACAATCTTCATATAGAGCTCGCGGTTGAACTTGCGCGCCTCGCGGATGTTCTCGCCCTTGTTCCAGAAATCGAACTCGGCGGCGCCGAACATGTAGCGCGCGTTGGGAAACACCGGCTGCCCACCTTTGGTCAGCCCGCCGATATGATCCGGATGCCCATGCGTGAGAACGACGACGTCGACGTCTTCCGGCTTGTAGCCGGCCTGCGCCATCCGAGCGACCAGGTTGCCGGGCGGCAGCCGGCCCTTCATCTGCTCATATTCGGCGCTCAGCGAACCGTTGCCGGTGTCGAATAGCACCAGTTCCTTGCCGGTATTGACCAGCATCGGGGTGAACGGATGCTCGTAGCGGTCGGCATCCATGCGGGCGGCCGCCGCCAGGGCCTTCACCTCCGCCGCGCCGGCCTCGCCGCCGAAGCTGGGCGTCAAGCCCGAGCGGATCACCTTGCTGTCCATGATGGTGGCGACTTCGAAGCCGCCGAGCTTGAAACGGTAAATGGTCGGCTGCATTTCGCCTTGTATTGCTGCGGGCACGCTTGTCCTCCCAGACTGTTCCAATCGTTAATTTTGCCGGATTTATCGTAAGGGCCGACGCGCTAACCAGCGCCCCGGCGCCATGCTTTCCAAGTCGTTAGGATTGCCACAACCAATCTGTAATAGCTTCGAAATCGCCTGTTTTTCTAATCCGCCGGGGCGCTATTGCCAAGCCAGCTTATCCAAGGGGTTGAGGCCCGCTACGCGCTTTACGAGCTCGACGCGCCGGCTCGGCGCGCGATCAAGGAGCTATGGCCGACGCTTGCGCCCTGCCTCGAGCAGGCCGTCGAAACCATTCTTGATGCCACCGGGAAAATGCCGAAAATCGGCGGGATTGTCGTGCAGAACCGCGCCCTCATCAAGCAGCTCGAACTGTCGCATCTGGAAGCGCTGCTGAAGGGGGAACTCGACGGCGCCTATTTCTTATCGTGCCAAAAAACCGTGGGTCAGGAAGCTGCGCTCGGCTTCGACGCCCGCCTGCGCAGCACTGCGGGAAACTATATTCTGCGCGCATCGCTCGACGTACTCGCGCGCAAGCACCGGTTTTCGCCGGTCAAGCTCGCCGCCAGCGCCAAGCTCCTGTCCCAGGTGCTCGCCTTCGACGTCGCCAACGCCATGTCGCTGCATCGTGAAGCGGCCGAGAAAGCCGCGGATGTGCGGCGCCTGGCGATCGACGAAGCGATCGGCGATTTCGCCGGCGCCATCGGCGACGTGCTGCAAGCCATCACCGAAGCCTCCACTTCGCTCACCGCCACTTGCTCGGGCATGCGCGAGGCCGCCACCGACACGCTCCAGCGCATGGCGGTGGCTTCATCGGCGGCGGCCGAGACCACGCAGCGCGTGAAGATGACCGGCGACGCCACCGAGGAATTGTCGGCTTCGATCCAGCACATCGGCGAACAGGCTGCCCGCGGCCTCGACATGGCCCGCGCAGCGGTCGGCGACAGCCACCGTACCCAGCAGGCCATTCTGTCGCTCAACGACACCGCCGAACGCATCGGCTCCATCGTCAGCATCATTTCCACGATCGCGGCGCAAACCAATCTCCTGGCGCTCAATGCCACCATCGAAGCGGCGCGGGCCGGCGACGCCGGCAAGGGCTTCGCGGTGGTGGCATCGGAAGTAAAAGCGCTCGCCAATCAAACGTCGCGCGCCACCGCCGAGATATCGCAGCAGGTCGCCGCCATCCAGGACGCCACCCGCAAGTCGGTCGACGAAATCTCCTCGATCGCGCGCGCCATCGAGCAGGTGACCATGGCCTCCACCAGCATCGCCTCGGCGGTCGAGCAGCAAAGCGCCACGACGCGCGACATCGCCGGCAGCATCCAGACCGCGGCCGGCCATACCGCGAGCGCGTCGGCCGAAATCCTGTCGGTCGAGCAGGCCGCCGGACGCAGCGCGGCCGCGTTCAGCGAAATCGTCGACTTGACGGCGCGGGTGTCGGCGCGCGCGAACGATCTTGAATCCAAAGTGGCAGCCTTTTTCAGCCGGGTGCGCGCCGCCTAGCCTGCGTCAGGCTTTGCCGGTCGCACGCCGCCACACTTGCCGGTAAACGCCGAGTTCGGTGAAGCCGCCGTCGACCGGTAGGTCGAGGCCGGTGAGATACCCTGCCTCGTCGCTCGCAAGAAACATCACGGCGTGGGCGACGTCCTCCAGCGACGCGCTACGCTTGAGCGCCGTCACGGATTCCATGGCTTCGACGAACGCGTCGGCGTCTTCGACCATCGGCGTCGGCACGATGCTGGGATGCACCGCGTTCACCCGGATATTCCAGTCGGCGTATTCCATCGCCGCCGCCTTGGTCAGCCCGCGCAGGCCCCATTTCGACGCGCTGTAGGCGGCCGCGAAATGCCCGTTGATGCCGGCGGTCGACCCAATATTGACGATTGAACCGCCGCCGCTATCGCGAATAACCGGCGCNNCCGGCGTTGTTGACCAGCACATGCAGCGACCCGACGTGGCCGTCGCGAAAGCCGCGGCGTCGCGCCAATCCTGCTCATTGGCGACGTCGAGGCGGCGGTAATCGGCTAGGCCACCGGCCGCGCGGATCGATTGCGCGAGCGCGCCACCCTCGGCGTCCAGCACGTCCGCGATCACGACCTGCGCGCCGGCGCCTGCGAACGTCCGCGCCTCGGCCGCTCCCTGGCCGCGGCTGCCGCCGGTGATGAGAAGGTCTTGTTCTTGAAATTCTGCTGCACGGCGTTTGCCCTCACGTGGACTCCAATACGGGCAAGTTATCAATTCGCCGGAAGGCTGTCAGACCTTGTTAAGCAGAAGAGCCTATGCCTGCGGGCATGAAAAAGCCCGTGCCGCAACACATGTTCTCCGACACCGACCAGCAGCCCAGGCTGACGACGCTGCGCAATTGGGTGCTCGAGCAAGACGTGACCGAGATCGAGATGAACGAGCGGCAGTTCTGGAATTTCGCGCTGCTGCAGCCGATCGCCGAGAAGCCGTGGGTCTCGTTCATGGGCCGCGCGTTGCGGGTCCCGGCCATGCCCGAAGATGCGCAAAAGCGCCTCGGCATCTACGACCAGGCGGGCCCCGGCGCGATCTGATCGCGCTGCGCCTCACTTCTTCCGGCCGGCGCCCGCAATCACGTCGGCCACGCGCTTTTGCACGTTGTTTTCGAAAAACGAATCGTGCACGATGACCGCCGGCGCGGCGGGCTCGCTTTTGCCTTTTGCCGCGGACCAGAGTTTTCGCACCTTTTGCGCTAACGCATGCACGGGCCCGCCATGGGCCGTGTCTTGGGTGCGGCCGGCCATGGCTAGAGCCGTCCCATCAACACCAGGATCAGCAGAATGATCACCACCAGGCCGAGCCCGCCCGAGGGGTAAAAGCCCCAGCCCGAGCTGTACGGCCAGGTCGGCAAGGCGCCGACCACCAGCAGGATCACGATAATCAGCAGAATCAGCCGCATCCTCGCCACCTCGGAATAACCCGACCGCCAAAGCAGCTTTTTAGATTTGGTTCCAACCGCCGTCATTGTTGGATAATGGACTCACGACCATGAGCGGAGTGGCGCAGCCCACCCTCAGCAAGGGAGGGCGGCCGGCTTTATCCCTGGCGCACGATCGAAACGCCGCTTAGGCTCACGCTTCACAAAGCGGCATAACCTGAGGGGCGACCGATGGCAAAGAAAGCGCGCAAAAAATCCGCTAGCAAAGCGAAGAAGAAACCCGCGATCGCGAAGAAAAAGCGCAAACCCGCGGCGAAGAAGACATCCAGGGCCGCTGCCCGGAAGAAAGCCGCCAAGCCGGCAAAGGCGAAGCCGCAGCGCAAAGGCGTCATCGCCGAGATCGCCGGAGCCGCCAAAGCCGTCGTCGACACCCTGACCGACGCCGAACGCCTGCATCATAAAATGGAGCCGCACGTCTCGCGCGAGCCGGAATAGCCGCGCGAGGCTCAGCGCGATCATTGCCGGCCGCCGCGGTGGGCCTGATTCGCAATTAGCGATAAGATCGGAATCGGGGTGCGGACCTGCGGGGAGGGCCGAGCGATGGACAAATCCAACGCCTTGAAGACCGAGTTGCGCGACACCGAACAACGGCTGCTCACCGAATTGCGGACCTTGCGCCGCGACGCGCGCAGCCGCCGCGCGTCGCGGCCGCCTCAGCTCACCGTCGGCCAGCGCATCGCCGACACTGTCGCCGCCAACATGGGCTCGTGGCGATTCATCATCATCCAATCAGCCATTCTGGTGGTTTGGATCATCCTCAACGTCACCGCTATATCCAGCAATGGGACCCCTACCCATTCATCCTGCTCAACCTGGCGCTCTCGTTCCAAGCCGCCTACGCAGCGCCGTTCATCATGATGAGCCAGAACCGGCAGCAGGACATCGATCGCCAAAAGGCGGAGAACGATTTCCAGGTCAACGTGAAAGCCGAGCTGGAGATCGAGCTCTTGCGCCAAAAGATCGACGAGTTGCGCGAAACCGAGGTGGTGAACCTGACGGCGGCGTTCACCACCATGCTGCGCAAGGCCGGGCCCGGCGCGGTCGCGTGACCGCGCGCATCCCTTGGGCGCTTACCCTCGCCTCGGCGCGTCGAGCACCTGGCGGATTTTCCGCGCCACCGTTGCCTCGATCAGCGGCTTCGAGATCAGCTCGGTGCCGGGGTCGAGGCGGCCCTGGTGGACGATGGCGTTGCGCGAATAGCCGGTCATAAAGACCACTTTGACCTCGGGGCGGCGGCGCGCGACTTCGTCGGCCAGCTCGCGGCCGTTTTTGCCGGGCAGCACCACGTCGGTCAGCATCAAATCGAATGGCTTGTCGGCCTCTAGCAGGCGCAGCGCGGACGCCGCATCCTTGGCCTCGATGACCTGGTAGTTCAGATCGCGGAGGATTTCCGACGCGTATTGGCGCACGCCCTCGTCGTCCTCGACGATCAGGATTGTCTCACCGCGGCCGCGATCGGAGCCGGCCGGCTCCTCGACGGCCGCGATCTTCTCTTCGCCGTAGTGCCGCGGCAGATAGAGCTTGATGGTCGTGCCTTCGCCGCGTTCGCTGTAGATTTTTACGTGCCCGCCGGATTGCTTCATGAAGCCGTAAACCTGGCTGAGCCCGAGGCCGGTGCCTTTGCCGGGTTCCTTGGTCGTGAAAAACGGCTCGAACGCGCGCTCGATTGCTTCGGTCGGCATACCGACGCCGCTGTCGGACACCGCGATAAGCACAAACTGGCCGGGGCTGACGCCGTCGTGATGGCGGCAATACTCGTCGTCGAGATAGGCATTGCTGGTCTCAATCGTGAGCTTGCCGCCGTCCGGCATGGCGTCGCGCGCATTGAGCGCGAGATTGAGCAGCGTCGATTCAAGTTCGGACACGTCGACCTCGACCGTCCAAAGCCCGGCGCCGCCGATCGTTTCCAGCGCGATGTTTTCGCCGAGCGAGCGGGTCAATAGATCGGCCATGCTCATGATCAATTTGTTGGCGTCCACGGTCTTCGGATCGAGCGGCTGCTGGCGCGAGAACGCCAGCAGCCGCTGGGTCAGTTGCGCCGCTCGCTGCGCGCCGATCAACGCATTGTCGAGCGCGCGTTCGGAGCGCGCCTCGACGATGCCGCGCTTGGCGATGCCGAGATTGCCGATGATGATGGTCAGGAGATTGTTGAAGTCGTGCGCGACGCCGCCGGTCAGCTGGCCGACCGCTTCCATCTTCTGCGATTGCCGCAGCGCCTGTTCGGCGAGTTCGCGGCGCGCGGCTTCCGCGTAAAGCTCGCGCGTGCGGCGTATGGTCATCAGCACGAGCGCCATGAGAACCAGCGTCGCCGGCAGCCCGAAATAGAGGTGCTGCGCCATGGTCCGCAGCCAGTCGGCGACGATCGTGTCGGTCCCGATGCCGTCGGACACATAGAGGTTGCTGTAGCCCAGCTTGCGAAACGCGATGCGCCGTTGGACGCCGTCGATCGAATTATCGGTCGTTACGATGGCGCCGTCGGGGTGACTTGCCACGTTGAGCCTGAACCCGCTCTGCGGACCGAACTGCGTGATGCCGTCGGGCGGGGTGGGATAGCGCGCGAGAATGGCGCCATCGCTCCGTGCCAGCGAGAAGCCGGCGCCGCTATCGCGCGCAAGTTGGGCGTAGAAATCGGTGAATATTTTCGGCTCGACGGCGACCATGATGACGCCGGAAAATTGTCCGTCGCGCAGCGCGCGGCGGCGGCTGACGGCGAAGAATATTCCGCGGCCCACGCGCAGTTCCATGACCTTGCCGACGAAAGTCCCGGCGTCCTGGTCCTTTTGCGCCAGGAAATAGTCGCGATCGGCAACGCTGACATCGCCCGGAAGGGGGGAGACCGCCGACGACGCCAGGGGGCGCCCGTCTTTATCGGTGATCAATATGGCGCCGACGGCAACCGCGGACTTTTCGAGCTTGCGCAGCTGCGCGTGCAAGGCCGGCTCGGCGGCCTTGATCTGGTCGTCGGTGAGATCGTCGACCAGGACGCCTATGCCGGCGAAGGTCAGGTCGACGGACTGGAACTGTCCCGTGGCGTGCTCCGCCACGACACCCAGATTCGCCCACAACTGCTCGTCGGCGTGCGCGTACGCGTTGTGATAGGCCACCCAGCTGGCATAGGAAAACACCGCCACCGGTATGGCGACCGAGGCGACCATCATCACTTTCAGGAGGCGAATCGCGGCGTCGCGGCGGGCGCGCATTGGGGAATCACTCGTAGCACCGGTGTCCGGCTTCGGGACCTTATTGGCAAGGTAACCCTCTGGAAAGAGGTAAAAATCCCCCACGGTTGGTGGGGTTAGGAGTTCCTCTCCATAGGGAGAGGGTGCCTGGCGAACGCGTAAGCATTGCGTTCTGATGTAAAGAACGGTCAGCGCGGGATCGACGGCAGAACCGAGGCTCCGAATGAGCAAGATGGACAAAGAAGACCCCTGGAAGTGGATGCAGCCTTATGACGTGCGCCGCTTCGGCGACGTCATCCTCGACGAGAAGGAACAGGAACGCTGGTGCCGCGCCGTGCTGCTCGGCGGCCTGCCGTTCATGTGGCGCAAGGCCGAGGTCGCGCGCAACGTCATCTACGACCGGCTCGAGCTGCGCGACGGCGACAAGGTGCTGGTCATCGGCGAGTGCATCGAGCCGTGCGGCTTTGTCGACGACATGCGCGCGCGCATCGGGCCGAAGGGCGAGGTCCATGTCATCGACATCACCGACGAAGCGCGCGACAACTATATTGCCAAGAAGCGCGGCCGCGGCGGCCAGCTTGCGACCTGGCAGTGGAACTACACGCGCGCGTTCGCCGACGGCACGTTCGATTGCGCCACCTGCCTGCAAGGCGTGCAGCACACCGACGACTGGCGCGAAACCGGCGCGGAAATGCTGCGCGTAATGAAGCCCGGACGCAACATTGTGCTGGCCGAGATCGCCTACAGTCCCGAGACGGCCATGAAGATCGAGCTCGATATGCATATCGAGTACGTCTTCGAGAAACTGCTCGCACGGGTCGGCTGGAAGCTCGACGAGTTTCCCTATTACAGCCCGAAGGATCTGGAGACCGCCTTCGCCGGGCTGGTCAAGGACACCGGCGCCTTCGTCTGGAAAGGCATCGAGATATTCTGGGGAAGGAAGCCGTAGTCGCCCGCTTCCCTCTCCTCTTGTGGGAGAGGGAAAATGCTTGTGCCTCGCCACAGCGAACACCTTACTCAACCCGTCATCCTGAGGTGCTCGGCCGATAGGCCGAGCCTCGAAAGATGATCGGCCTCGGATTCACGGGCCGTCGCCCTTCGAGGCTCGCTTCGCTCGCACCTCAGGGTGACGGGGAAAGGCTGCAGAGCGCACGGGCATCTCAGCGGACGCATCGAAATTTCCGATGCGCCTCAAGGGTGCTGGACACAGGCTACGCGACCTGCTGCGATACCGAACTGCTTTTAGCAGAGGAGCTTTGCCGGTGACGATCATCGATTCCCAGGTCCACGCTTACGAGGCGAATACCCCGAAGCGGCCGTGGCACAACGTGCCGAACTGGCCCCCGCACGTCACGGGCGACGAGATGGTGGCGGCGATGGACAGAGTGGGCGTCGACGGCGCGATCTTCATTTCCGCGTTTTCGCTGTACCAGTACGACGGGAGTTATGCGGTGGAAGTGCAAAAGGCCCATCCCCGTCGGATGGCGATCGTCAAGCCGGTCGATCCTGACGATCCGGCGGTGGCCGACGTCATCGCCGACTGGAAGCGGACGCCGGGCACGGTCGGCATCCGCATCATTCTAACCAAGGAGGCCAAGCGCGACCCGAACCATCCGGGCCTCGACCGCATCGCGCGCGCGGCCGCAAAGCACGACTTTCCGGTCAACGTCCTGTGCTGGGGCAACCTGGACGCGGGCACGGCGGTGATCGACCGCAACGCCGACACGCGCTTCATTATCGACCATCTGGGCATCCTGCAGCCGCGCACGCCGCCGGCCCCGCCGCAGCCGTGGGCCGAGCTGCCGAAGGTTCTTGATCTCGCCAAGCGCAAGAATGTGGTGATCAAGGTGAGCGGCGCCTGCACGCTGTCGAAGGAGCCGTATCCGTTCGCGGACATCTGGGATCCGCTCGCCCGCGTGTTCGAAGCCTGGGGTTTCGAGCGCTGCCTGTGGGGCACGGACTGGACGCGCGCCTACGCCGTCGTCAATTACGAGCAGGCCGTCGAGCCCTTCCTCAAGGCCGACCGTCTGAGCGACAGCGAGCGGGCGATGCTGATGGGCGGCGCCTGCGCAAAGGCTTATCGCTGGTCGCCGAAGAAGAGCTAGATCGGTCACCATCACCGCGACATACGATCACCTCTAACTGTCATCCTGAGGTGCTCGGCCGTAGGCCGAGCCTCGAAGGATGAACGGCCACGGAATCACGGGCCGTCGCCGCAACCTCTCTCCGCCTCATCCTGAGGAGCCCACCGAAGCGGGAGCGAAGGCGGGCGTCTCGAAGGATGGGGCGGCCCGATGGTTCGAGACGCGCTGCTCCGCAGCGCTCCTCACCATCAGGCAGGTAAAGCCGGAAACGCACTCTCCGCCGTCATTGCCGGGCTTGACCGGGCAATTCATAACGCGGCGCGGCACCGGCAGCCTTACTTAAGACTCTCACTTTTGGAGATTCATCATGGATGCCGGGGTCAAGCCGCATAACAGAAGAGGAAATGAGCCCGTTCACGGGGCTCTATGTTGGTAGCGACGAAGCTGTTAAGTTACCAATTCATCACATCGTATAGAAAACCATGGTTCGCCGACCAACTCCGGTTACAAAACGCCCTGCCGATCTTTCGCCTGAGCAAATGATTGCGGGGATTGAGCGTTTGACCAAGCGACTGGAAGAGGTTCGGAAATTTGAACCAACAAGCGTTACTGAGCAGTTCAACATCCCACACGTTGAGCGGCTTTCTGCGGCAATCGACGAAACGTTAGTTCGCACATTCGGAGCGGACAGCGCTGACTTTGACCGATATCGAGTTGCCTCACAGTTCGACAACGGCCCGTTCAACTACGCCTACCAAGTAAATATAGCGGAGGTCCAAAGGTCACTCGCCCGCTCAAAAGATCGAAATATTGCGCTAATTGAGCAGGCGATTGAAGCGCTCAAAGAGCGGCTCGCAGAAGTGGTATCACCATCCCATTCCGAGCAACCTTCTCGCCCGGAAAGTTCTAGCGGGGGTCGTAAGGTCTTCGTAGTTCACGGCCACTCCGGCGTGGAGCAAGGCGTGGCGCGCTTTCTTGAACAAATTGGTTTTGAACCAATAATTCTTCACGAACAGCCAAATCAAGGCAAAACCCTAATAGAAAAATTCGAGGCACACAGCGATGTTGGCTTTGCCGTTGTGCTGTTAACCGACGACGATTTGGGCGGCCCGAAAGGCGGAGAGCAAAATCCTCGCGCTCGCCAAAACGTCGTCCTCGAACTCGGTTACTTTATTGGACGACTCGGACGTGATCGCGTTTGCGCTCTCAAAAACGGCAATATTGAGCTGCCTTCGGATATTCTTGGGATCGTATGGGAAGACCTGGACGATCAGGGTGGTTGGCGGGCGAAGCTCGCAAGAGAGCTACAAGCGGCTAAATACGAAATAGATTGGAATGCAGTTATGAGATCGTAATGTAGCGGAATTAGCAGCGCTACTACCCCCCCAACTTCTTCAACACCCCGTCCAACTGATCCAGATCACGGTACTTGATGTGCAGCGTGCCGCCCTGGCCGCGGTGATCGACGGTCACTTCCAATCCCAAGGCATCCGACAGCCGCCGCTCCAGCGCGCGCGTGTCGGCGTCCTTGGCGCCGCTGGTGTGGCCCTTGGCCTGATTGCGCAGGTCGCGCGCCCGCGCGCCGCCGTCCTTGCGCATCGCCGCCTCGACCTGGCGCACGCTCAAGCCGCGTCTGACGATGTCGTTGGCGAGTTCGAGCGCGTTCGGCTGACCGATCAAAATGCGGGCGTGGCCGGCCGAGAGTTGGCCCGACGCCACCAGCGCCTTCACCGGCTCGGACAGCTTGAGCAGGCGCAGTGTGTTCGCCACATGCGGCCGGCTCTTGCCGACGATCTGGGCGAGCGCGTCTTGGCTATGGTTGAACTCTTCCATCAGCGCGAGATAGCCGGCCGCCTCTTCGATGGCGTTGAGATCGGCGCGCTGCACGTTTTCGATGATGGCGAATTCGAGCGCCTGGGCGTCGGTCGCTTCCACCACCGCGACCGGTACCTCGTGCAGGCCGGCGCGCTGCGCCGCGCGCCAGCGCCGTTCGCCGGCGATGATCTCGAAGTTGTCGAGCTGGCCATGCACGGCGCGCACCACGATCGGCTGGATGATGCCGCGCTCGCGAATCGAATCGGTGAGCTCGTTGAGCTCGGGCTCGGTGAAGGCGCGGCGCGGGTTGCGCGGGTTGGCGCGCAGGTTTTCGATCGGCGCGCGGCGCGGCTTGCGCCCGCTGTCCGCCTGCGCGGTCTCGTCGCCGACATCGCCCATTAGCGATGCAAGGCCGCGTCCCAATCGCGAATGATCCGCCATCGCCGCCGTTCCTGAACCTCGTGACACGCTTGCCTCTTAAAGTGTTTCGCTGCTTTTGTTTTTGTCATGGCCGGGCTTGTCCCGGCCATCTCGCTTAGGGACGCATGATGCCCGCCTAAGCGGGGTCACATCGGAAGTCGGGCTTGCCCGACTTCCGCACTTTGAAAGGCCCAAGTCGGGTAAACCCGACTTGGGGTGACAAGCCCGGTGACGATAAGCGCTACCCCGCCTTCAATTCCTTCTCGCGCTGAATGATCTCGGTGGCGAGGCGCAAGTAGGCTTCGCTGCCGACGCATTTCAGATCGTAGACCAGCACCGGCTTGCCGTAAGACGGCGCCTCGGAGATGCGCACGTTGCGCGGGATCACCGTGTCGTAAACCTTCGGCCCCATGAACTGGCGCACGTCCGCCACTACCTGATTGGAGAGGTTGTTGCGCGAGTCGTACATGGTGAGCACGATGCCGTGGATCGACAGCGTCGGGTTGAGGCTGTTCTTCACCTGCTCGACGGTCTTCAACAATTGCGACAGGCCTTCGAGCGCGAAGAATTCGCACTGCAGCGGCACCAGGATCGAATCCGCCGCCGCCATGGCGTTGACCGTGAGCAGATTGAGTGAGGGCGGGCAGTCCACCAGCACGTAGCTGAAGTCGTAGGGGCGGGTGCCTTTGTTGATATCGCCGAGCGCGTTGCGCAGCCGGAAGGCGCGGTCTTTGCTCTGCCCGATTTCGAGCTCGAGGCCCGACAGGTCCATGGTCGAGGGCGCGATGTCGAGCTGCGGCACCGCGGTCGGCAGCACCGCCGCGCGCATCGAGGCTTTTCCGGTGAGCACGTCATAGGTCGAGGTGCGGCGCGATTTGCGTTCGATGCCGAGCCCGGTCGAGGCGTTGCCCTGCGGGTCTAGATCCACGACCAGGACATGCTCGCCGATGGCGGCGAGCGCGGTGCCGAGATTGATGGCGGTGGTGGTCTTGCCGACGCCGCCCTTCTGGTTGGCGATCGCCAGCACGCGGGGACGGCCGCCCTCGGGCCGCGCTTCCGGTTGCGGGAAGGGGATGATTTCGGGTGGATCGCTTGGCACGTCGGACATTTGCTTTTTCCGCTGGTTTCTCAGGTACTTAGCGTTAGCGGCCTAGGATTTCTCCCGTCTTTCAAGGCTGCAGATGGCGACGATGGCGCCGGACGGGCTGGTCACGCTTGGAACAATCGACGCTTGAAGTCTCCAATATTTAGCGGCTTCGGTCAATTCGGCATCTACATCTTGTCCCTTGGGGAACAGGCCGAGCGCCCCGCGGGCGATCAAAGGAAACGCCTGATCGCACAAAGTTTTCAATGGGGCGACGGCCCTCGCCGTCACGACATGCACCGTTTCCGCATAGCTTTCCCCAAATTTCTCGGCCCGCTCCTGATGGACCTGGGCCGGCAGTTCGAGCTTTTGGACCGCCTCGCGCAGGAAGTTTGCCTTTTTCCCAACGCTCTCAACCAGGTGCACCATGGCGCCGGGCTGGCCGGCGAGGGCGCAGGCAATCGGGATGCCGGGAAAGCCAGCCCCCGACCCGAAGTCCACCCATACCCGCGCCTCCGGCGCCAGCGGCAAAAGCTGGAGCGAATCGGCGATATGGCGCGTCCAGATCAGAGGAAGAGTCGAGGAACCGACGAGGTTCTGCTTCTCCTGCCGGAGCAACAGCAGTTCTACGAACATTAAAAGGCGCGTTTCCGTTTCACGTGAAACGGGGGTGAGCGCGAGCGCGCGCTTTTTATCGTCTTCGAGGTCGAATCCGCCCTGCCCGCTTTGTTTCAAGCGCGCTTCGCGGCGTTTTTGCCGCGTTTCACGTGCGCCACAAGCAGCGTCAGCGCCGCCGGCGTGACGCCGTCGATCTTGCTGGCGTGCCCAATGGTGCGCGGCCGATTTTGCTGCAGCTTTTGCTTGGCTTCGTTGGAAAGCCCGCGCATGCCTTCGTAATCGAGATCGTCCGGCAGCGTGAAGCTTTCATCGCGCCGATACGCCGCCACGTCGGCCGCCTGGCGCGAGAGATAGACGTCGTACTTCGCATCGATTTCTATTTGCTCGGCGATTGTTTTGGCGAGCTCGCCAAAGCGCGGCCAGATTTTCGCGAGATCCGAAATCGCGACATTCGGATACGCCAACAATTCAAATGCCGTGCGCCGCTGACCGTCTTTGTTGAGGGCGATGCCGTGACGTTCCGCTTCTTTCGGCGTGAGCGAAACCGAATTGGCGAGTTCGCGCGCGTCGTGCAGCGCCGCCGATTTTTCACCGTAGAATTTTGCGCGCGTCGCGCCGACGCAGCCGATCGAAATTCCTTTGGCGGTCAAACGCTGATCGGCGTTGTCGGCGCGCAGCTTCAAACGATATTCGGCGCGCGAGGTGAACATGCGATACGGCTCGCTGACGCCGCGCGTAACGAGATCGTCGATCATGACGCCGATGTAGGCTTCGGCGCGATCGAAAATAATTTCAGCGCCGCCGGCTTTTGCCACGGCGTTGAGACCTGCAAGAAGTCCCTGTGCCGCAGCCTCTTCGTAGCCTGTAGTGCCGTTAATCTGGCCGGCGAGAAACAAGCCGCGCAGCTGTTTGGTTTCAAGCGTTGGATGCAGTTCGCGCGGATCGACGTAGTCGTATTCGATGGCGTAGCCGGGCCGCACGAACTTTGCGTTTTCCAATCCGGGAATGGTCGCGACCAATGCGTGCTGAACGTCTTCCGGCAGCGACGTCGAAATTCCATTCGGATAAACCGTCGTGTCGTCGAGACCTTCCGGCTCCAGAAAAATCTGATGACCGTCGCGCTCGCCGAATTTTACGATCTTGTCTTCGATCGACGGACAATAGCGCGGGCCCCTGCTCGCGATTTGTCCGGAATACATCGGCGAGCGATGCACGTTGGCGCGGATGATTTTGTGCGTCGCCTCGACCGTGCGCGTGATGCCGCATTCGATCTGCGGATTTTTAATGCGCGCCGTCAAAACGGAAAATGCTTCCGGCGGATCGTCGCCCTGCTGCATTTCCAGTTTCGACCAATCGATCGTCCGGCCATCGAGTCGCGGCGGCGTTCCGGTTTTCAAACGGCCGAGGGTGACACCGAGCTTTTCCAGCGTGCGCGAAAGTCCCAATGCCGGCGCTTCACCGGCGCGGCCGGCGGGAATTTGCTTTTCGCCGATGTGGATGAGGCCGCGCAAAAACGTGCCGGTGGTCAAGACCACCGAGCCGCAGGAAATTTCGCGGCCGTCGGCGAATTTCACCCCGCAGACGCGGCCGTTTTCGGTCGCCAGATCGTCGGCCTCGGCTTCAAGGACCGTGAGGTTCGGCGTTTCGCGGATCGCGGCCTGCATGGCGGCTGCATAGAGCTTGCGGTCGGCCTGGGCGCGCGGACCGCGGACGGCCGGGCCTTTGCGGCGGTTGAGCACGCGGAATTGGATGCCGCCCTGGTCGGCGACGCGGCCCATCAGGCCGTCCAAAGCGTCGATTTCCCGGACCAGGTGGCCTTTGCCGAGGCCGCCGATGGCCGGATTGCAGGACATGGCGCCGACGGTGGCGAAACGATGCGTCACCAAGGCCGTGCGCGCGCCCATGCGGGCGCTGGCGGCCCCGGCTTCACAGCCGGCATGGCCGCCGCCAATCACGACTACGTCGAATGTTTCCATGCCAAAGCCTCGAATGCGAGGCTTGTAGCCGAGGCTTGGGACAGGGTCAAAAACCAACTGTTTTCGGCCGATGTTTCACGTGAAACATGCCGGAAACGGTAGCATTTTACCGCAGAAACGACGCCGAACATAACAGAGGAGGCGGGGTTCGGCGCCGAACTAGGCCAGCTCGTAGTGTTCATCTTGACCGTCCCTGCCCCGTTGCTCTTGTCGCCCCGCGCAGTCCGATTCGGCCTGGCGGACCCAGACTAAAAACACAGGCCACCGCTGTGGTATCGGCTACTTGCCGATGCAGAAGTCGCGGAAGATCACATCCAGGACATCCTCGACATCGACCCGGCCGGTGAGGCGCCCGAGCGCGCGGGCGGCGATGCGCAGCTCCTCGGCCAGCAGATCCTCGCGGCCGGCCACCTCGCCGGCCTGGGCGCGGCCGAGAGCGGCCCTCACCTCCTCGAGCGCGCGGCGGTGGCGCGCGCGGGTCACCACCGCCTGCTCGGCCCCGGCCAGGAAGGTTTCGGCCTGCCGGGACAGTTGGTCCAAAAGCCCGTCGAAACCGTCGCCCGTGACGGCCGATATATTGAACTCAAATTCACTGCTAATGGCCTCGGATTCATTCCTACCCGTTAACCCTTCGTTAACCACGTTTCTTAAGGCCTTATTAGGGTCGAACGCGTCCTCACTTGTTACGATATTTGATAATCCGTGTTCAGTTCTTTGCCCAATGGCTCCAATCAGGTCGATTTTGTTGCGAATCAGCCAAATTATCGGGCCCGGAGCAGACGAATCGATTGTACCGGCAATCGGGCCAACGCCGGAGGCCGGAACCCGGAATCCAGACGTCAATTCGGAAACCGGTTCTGGATTCCGGGTTCGCTCGCTTTGCTCGCGCCCCGGAATGACAGGGAAAGATTTTGCTGCACCCGACGCTGCAGCATTTTCCAAAGCGGCGCCCTGCCCGGCATCGACCACCCACAGCACCAGATCGGCGCCGTTCGCCCGTTCACGCGCCCGCCGCACGCCCTCCAGCTCGACCGGATCGGAGGTATCGCGGATGCCGGCGGTGTCGAGCAACGTCACTGGCCAGCCGCCGAGATCGAGATGCACCTCGATGACGTCGCGGGTGGTCCCGGCAAACGGCGACACGATCGCCGCCTCGCGCCGGGCGATGCGGTTGAGCAGCTTCGACTTGCCGGCATTGGGCGGCCCGGCGATGGCCACCACCAGGCCTTCGCGCAACCTTTCGCCGCGGCCGCCGTCGGCCAGCGCCGCGGCGATTTCCGCTTCCAGCTCGCGCGCAATCGCGAGCGCCGGCGCCAGCAGATTCTCCGGCACATCGGCCTCGTCGGAAAAATCGATGCGGGCCTCGACCAAAGCGAGCGCCTGGATCAGCCGCTGCCGCCAGGCCTCGGCGCGGTTGCCAAGCAGGCCCTTCATCTGGCGGAACGCCTGCCGGCGCTGGCCTTGCGTCTCCGCCGCCACCAGGTCGGCGAGGCCTTCCACCGCTGTGAGATCGAGCTTGCCGTTCTCGAAGGCGCGGCGGGTGAATTCGCCGGCCTCGGCGGGCTTAAGGCCATCAATGCGCGCAAGGGCGCCGAGCACGGCGGCGATCACCGCGCGGCCACCGTGCAACTGCAGCTCGGCCACGTCCTCGCCGGTCTCGCTATGCGGCGCGGGAAACCAAAGCCCCAGAGCCTCGTCGATGATGTCTTGTGTGTGCGGGTCGCGAATGCGGGCCAGCGCGGCCTGGCGCGGGGAGGGGATCTTGCCGGTGAGCGCCTTCAGCGCCTCGCCGGCGCGCGGCCCGGAAATGCGGATGACCGCGATCGCCGCCGGCCCGCGGCCGGAGGAGAGGGCGAAGATGGTGGGGTGGCTGCTGCTCATGACCCGGTTGAAGCCAATCGCGGCTTGCGGGTAAAGGCAAAACGCAATAGGTTACATGTAACCGAAAGCATTCGTCATGACTTCGAGAACCACACAACGGAAGACCAGAGCCCGCAAGGCAAAGCCTTTGACCTCGCGCGAAAAGGTTCGCACCCATCGCGCACGCTTGCGCGCGAAGGGCATGCGGCCGGTTACGATGTGGATCCCGGATATGCGCTCACCGAAGTTCGCCGCGGAAGCGCGGCGTCAGTGCCTGCTCGCGAACAATAGCCGCTACGCGGCCGCGGACCAGGCATGGGCCGACTCGATGGCCGATTGGAAAAGCGATTGACCCGAGGCGAGATTTGGACGAGCGCCAGCGGCACGGATTACGGCGGCAAACCGCGTCCGCTCGTCATCGTTCAGCATGAGCATTTCGGATTTCTCAACTCCGTGACGTTTTGCGGATTTACGCGCGATCCGACGGATATGCCGTTATTCCGCATTGCCGTCGAACCAACGCCATCGAACGGTCTTGAATTCCGATCCCGCATCATGGTGGACAAGATTCTCACCGCCCCAAAAAGTAAACTCGGCTATCGAATCGGCCAACTCGACGAGCGCGACATTGCGCGCCTGAATCAAGCGCTGGCGCTATTTTTGGGTTTGGTTGATTAGCAATCCACCAGCCGGTGGTCGGCATTTCGGTTCCCTTGAAGAAATCTGGAAGCGCTACTGCACCACTATCGCCGGTGTTCATGCATCATAACCGCTACGACCGTGCCGGAAACAAACGTAAGCGCAGCAATCGACGCGATCGCCCAGGCAAAGCCAAAAAAATCAGCGATGAGACCCGCTGAGAGCGCGCCGATGGCATAACCGAGGTCCCGCCAAAATCGATAGACGCTCAGCGAACGAGCGCGCCAAGTCGGATGCGAACCGTCCGACACCGCAGCGATCAGGCTCGGATAGACCATCGCTGTCCTCAGCCCCAAGAGCAGGCTCCCGAATGTGCGTCTCGCGCGGCTGCTCCTACCCGGATCGATTCGCGATCCGGCCTCTCCCACCAGGGGGAGAGGTGAAGAGAGCGTGCCGCCCGGCATTCACTCGGCCGGCGGCTCCTCCGGCTTGAAACCGCGAAAGGCCCAGCCGGCGGCATAGCCGAAAATCAGCAAGGCGATCGGCGGGCCGAACAGCAGGACCGGGATCACCAGCAGGTCGCCGGTCGTTTTGAATCCGCCGTGCAGGCCGTACATGATCAGGTAGATGATCCAGCTCATCAGCCAGGCGGCGCAAAACAGCAGCCAGACGCGAAACAGCCCGCGCCGCCAATTCAGCGCCGGAATTTCTTCGTCCTTCGGACTCAAGGAGCGGCGAGGAATGCCAAAATGCGTCATCGGTGCGGCTCCAAATTTCGTAACGCTATTCTATTGCAGATCGCCGCGCCGCGCGAGCCGCGATCGTGCAAGGGCCATCGCGCCACGCATGCGACGGCCATGCGGCGCTCGGGTGGCGGAACTCCGGCCCGTGGCACGGTCGCCCGGCGGCTCAAACCCGGCGGTAGCCCGCGAGCAGCGAGTCGGCGATATCGGGCAGGTTCACCACGATGTTCTCCGGCGTGCGGCAGGCCAGCCACCAGAGTTCCTCGGTCGTGCTCATGTTGACTTCGAGATGCGGGATGAAAGGCGGCACGAACATGAAATCGCCTTCCGACAAATCGACGTAGTCCTGGTACTCCTTGCCGAAATAGACGCGGGCGCGGCCCGACAGCACATAGGCGCCGGTTTCGGCCTCGCCGTGGTGGTGCGGCAGCGAGCGGAAGCCCGGCGGATTGCTGGCCTTGCCGAACCAGATGCGGGCCGCCGGCATATGCTGCGGTCCGACCCCCGGTCATCAGCTTCAAGCCGCCCGATTGACTCGTGTTGCCGTGCTCGTGGCCTTTCTTGGTGACCACCGGGCGATCGTTTGCGGACATCGGGAGCTCCCTCGGGCGGTGCGCGGCGAAAAACCGCACTCGTATCATCCTATTCGCAAGCATGCGCGCGGTCACGGAATGACCATGAGGCGAATCCGCGCTAGGCTGCCGTCATGTCGACCGACACCGCCCACGAAAATCGTCTGGCGCAAGCCACCTCGCCTTATCTACTCCAGCACAAGCACAATCCGGTGGACTGGTGGCAGTGGGGGCCAGAGGCGCTGGCCGAGGCAAGGCGCAGCAATCGGCCGATCCTGCTCTCGGTCGGCTACGCCGCCTGCCACTGGTGCCACGTGATGGCGCACGAGTCGTTCGAGGACGAAAAGACCGCGCGCCTGATGAACGAGCTGTTCGTCAACATCAAGGTCGACCGCGAGGAAAGGCCGGACATCGACCAGATCTACATGAACGCGCTGCACATATTGGGCGAGCAGGGCGGCTGGCCGCTGACGATGTTTCTGACGCCGGCGGGCGAGCCGGTATGGGGCGGCACTTATTTCCCCAACACGTCGCGTTATGGCCGGCCGGCCTTCACCGACATTCTGCACGAGGTTTCGCGGCTGTTCCGCGAGGAGCCGGAAAAGATCGAGCAGAACCGCGCGGCGCTGCTGGCGCGGCTGGCCGAGAAGGCGCGGCCGGCGGGCAAGGTCACCGTCGGCGCGAGCGAACTCGACGCGGCGGCGGCCCAGATCGGCAACATGTTCGACCCCGTCAATGGCGGCTTGCGCGGGGCGCCCAAGTTCCCGCAGCCGGCGATGCTGGAGATGCTGTGGCGGGCGGGGATGCGCACCGGCGACGCGCGGTTCTTCGACACGGTCCAGCATTCGCTGGAACGGATGTCGGCCGGCGGCATCTACGACCACCTCGGCGGCGGCTTCTCGCGCTATTCGGTCGACGACCGCTGGCTAGTGCCGCATTTCGAGAAGATGCTCTACGACAATGCCCAGCTTTTGGAGCTGCTGGCGCTGGCCTTTCAGCGAAGTGGTAATCCGGTATTCCGCGCGCGCGCCCTCGAGACCGTGGGCTGGCTGGAACGCGAAATGACCACCCAGGAAGGCGGCTTTTGCGCCTCACTCGACGCCGATTCCGAAGGCGAGGAGGGCAAGTTCTACGTCTGGTCCAAGCAGGAGATCGAGGAGGTCCTGGACGCGAAAAATGCTGCATACTTTGCTGCGTTTTACGACGTAAGCGCCGAGGGCAATTTCGAAGGCCACAACATCCTCAATCGCCTCAGTGACTTACCGCGCAGCATAGAAGACGAGCATCGGTTGGCCATGCTGCGCCCTATGCTGCACAAAAAGCGCGAAACCCGGGTTCGCCCCGGCCTCGACGACAAGATCCTGGCCGACTGGAACGGGCTGATGATGGCCGCCTTGGTCAATGCCGGGGTCATTTTGGACCGCCCGGGCTGGCTCACCCTTGCTGCACGCGCCTTTGCCTTTGTTGCGCAGCAAATGGTGCAAAACCAACGGCTTGGGCATTCCTGGCGGGCCGGGAAACTGCGCTTTCCGGGGCTCGCCAGCGACTTCGCCGCCATGATCCGTGCGGCGCTGGCGCTCTATGAGGCCACCGGCGAACGGGCCTATCTCGAGCGGGCGCTGGCCTGGCAGGGCGCGTTCGACGTCCATTACGCCGACCCCGACACCGGCGGCTATTACCTGTCGGCCGACGACGCCGACGACCTTTTGCTGCGGCCGCATTCGACGCAGGACGACGCCACGCCCAACCCGAACGCGGTGGCGGCGGGCAACCTGGTGCGGCTCGCCGTGCTGTCGGGCGACGACCGCTGGCGCGCCCAGGCCGACCGGCTGATCGAGGGAATTCTCTCTACGGCCGAGCGCAATTTGTTCGGCCACGTGGCGCTGCTCAATGCGCTCGACCTGCGTTTGTGCGGCGCGGAGATCGTGGTGACCGGCCCGGACGCCGACCGCCTTGCCCAGGCCGCGCTCAAGCTGCCGTTCCTCGACCGCATCGTGCTGCGCGCAGGCTCCGCCGCCGAGCTGCCGGCCGCGCATCCGGCGCAGGACAAGATCAACGCGTCGGCGGGCAATGCCGCCTTCGTCTGCGTCGGCGAGCGCTGCTCGCTGCCGGTGACCGAGGCGGGCGCGATCGCGGGCGCGGTCGCGGCCATGCGCTACGGCTGAAAGTCGATCTTGATCTTGCCGCAGTTGCGGTTGAAATTTGTCGCGATCATTCTCCCGGGGGCGACGACCAGGAGAACGAAAAATGCGCGTCTTCCTAGGCCTCACGGCTGCCGGGCTTGTTGCCGCTTCGCTTTCATCCGCACGCGCCGAAGAATGGTGCGGCTTTGTCGACAAGGCCGGCTCGCAAGTCCGCTGCGGGTTTTCCAGCCTGGCCGAATGCAAGCAGACAATCGGCGACAAAAAAGACGCCTACTGCATGCCGGATCCGGCCTTCGC
>PMAF01000126.1 GCA_003152455.1 Hyphomicrobiales bacterium | reverse complement strand
TGCTGATCGACTCGCTGATCGGCGGGCTGCCCGGACCGGCGATCGTGCTCGACCGCGACGGCCGTGTCATCGCCTTCAATGCGGCCGCATCGGCGATCGCGCCGTCATTGCGCAGCGGCGAACCCGCCTTGATCACCTTGCGTATGCCCGAGTTGGTCGATGCGATTCGGCGCGCCGCCGCCAGCCTAAGCCCGCAACGGGTAGAATTTTTTGAGCGTGTGCCGCTCGACCGCTGGTTCGAAGCTTTCGTTACGCCGGTTAAGCTGGCGAGCGGCGACGGCCGCTCAGACATCCTGCTGATGACGTTCAACGATCTCACCCCATTGCGCCGGGTTGAGGAAATGCGCGCCGATTTCATCGCCAATGCCAGCCATGAGCTGCGTACGCCTCTGGCGGCGCTGCTCGGCTTCATCGAGACCTTGCAGGGAACGGCCAAGGACGATCCGGTGGCGAGGGCCAAATTCCTCACGATTATGCAGGGACAAGCCACGCGCATGGCGCGCCTGATTGACGATCTGCTGTCATTGTCGCGCATCGAGCTCAATGCGCATCTGCATCCGAACACGCCGCTCGATCTGGCGCCGATCGTGCGCCAGGTGACCGACGGTTTGCAGACACTGGCGCGCGACCGCGACGTCGTGATCAAGGTCGCCGCGCCGCCGGACGCTCTGATCGTGCTCGGCGACCGCGATGAATTGATCCGCGCGCTCGAAAATCTGGTGGAGAACGCGCTCAAATACGGCGCCGCCGGAAAGCGGGTCGATATTACGCTAGCGCGCAGCCAGACCCGGGTCGGCACGCCGGAAGCGCGCCTGGCAGTACGCGACTACGGACCAGGTATTGCGCCCGAGCATCTCCCGCGATTGACCGAGCGGTTCTACCGGGTCGATGTTGCCGATAGCCGCGCCCAGGGCGGAACCGGCCTGGGCTTGGCCCTGGTCAAGCACGTGCTCAACCGGCACGGCGGCCGATTGAACATCGAGAGCACGCCGGGTGCCGGCGCCAGTTTCACAATGCATTTGCCCTTGCACACTGCTGGCTCCCGGCAAACGAGCGAATTGATAGTACAATCAAATAGTTAGATTGTCATGTGATTGTCACCAAACGTTTATAGAACGGTGACACGCGACGCCTATGGCTGTCCTCGACTTCGGAAATTCTTGAGCCGACACGAACAAAAAACCTGTCCGAAGCTCAGTCTTGGAGAGCGTCTTAAAGCAACAGCGGCCGCCCGCACCACGGGCGCAAAAGCGGAATCAGGGGCGTCGAGCCCCGCGCACGCCTTTGGCCGCCAACATGGAGAGACCCCGTGAAACACTGGACGACATGGGCAGTTGCCGGCTTCATTGCCGCCGCTGCTTTCGTTCCGGCTCAGGCCGCCGAAATTACTGGCGCTGGCTCGACCTTCGTGTATCCGATCCTCGCGAAGTGGGCGGACGCCTACAAGAAGGCGACCGGCATTGGCCTGAATTATCAGTCGATCGGCTCCGGCGGCGGCATCAAGCAGATCACGAACAAGACCGTCACCTTCGGCGCCTCTGACATGCCGCTGACGCCGGAACAAGTTGCGAAAGCCGGCTTCGTTCAGTTCCCAGTCATCAACGGCGCTGTCGTTCCGGTCGTCAATCTGGATGGCATCAAGCCGGGCGAACTCACTCTCGATGGTCCTACGCTGGCTAAGATCTATCTCGGCGAAATCAAGACGTGGAACGATCCGGCAATCCAGAAGCTCAATGCTGGCGTTAAACTGCCTGGCTCGGCAATCGTGGTTGTGCACCGCTCCGACGGTTCGGGCACCACCTTCATCTGGACCAACTACCTGTCCAAGGTCAGTTCAGACTGGAAGAGTAAGGTGGGCGTGAACACCGCGGTCGAATGGCCGGTTGGCATTGGCGCCAAGGGTAATGAGGGCGTCGCTAACAATACAACCCAGGCCAAGGGTTCGATCGGTTACGTCGAATATGCCTACGCGAAGCAGAATAAAATGACCTTTGCTAAGATGATCAATCATGAGGGCAAGACCGTCTCGCCGACCGCGGAATCTTTCATTGCTGCAGCGGCAGGCGCTCAGTGGGCCACCGCCAAGGACTTCTTCGTGATCTTGACCGACGCGCCCGGCGACAAGTCCTGGCCGATTGCCGGCTCGACGTTCATCCTGATGCACGCTGTTCCGCAGGACGCGGCGGACACCGCCTCAGCCCTCAAATTCTTCGCTTGGGGCTACAAGAACGGCAAGCAGATGGCTGACGATCTCGATTACGTTCCGATGCCCGATAGCGTCGTGGCGTTGATCGAAAAGACTTGGAAGGAGCAGATAAAGGGCTCCGATGGTAAGCCGGTCTACTAAGATCGAGGAATGCGGGAAAAGGCGCCTCCTGGCGCCTTTTCCTTGTCCACCGTCCCCGACAAGACGGCTTGTATTGCGGCCGCGAGGCCGCTTGGCCGCGAGGCCGCTTGAGTATCTCCCCCGGACGCATCTGAGCGAGGGAGAATCGAATGCAACCCGCCAGGAGGCGACCCGTGGTTGACGTTGCATTGCAAGGGAGCGCCATCTCGGTCGCCGAGCAGGTCGACCGGGCCAAGGTTCTCCGGCGCCTGCGTTTTGGCGATGCGGCATTTCGCAATCTCACGCGCGCCGCTGCCATGGCCGTTCTTGTCATCCTCGGCGGTATCATCATTTCGCTGGTCTATGGCTCGCTGCCGGCGCTGCGGACCTTTGGCTTCTCATTTCTGTACGTCGAAACCTGGAACCCGGTTACCGAGAAATTCGGCGCCATCGCGCCGATGTACGGCACCGTCGTCACCTCGATTATTGCCATGCTGATCGCCGTGCCGGTCGGCCTGTTCATTGCGCTGTTTCTCACCGAATTGTGCCCGATGTGGCTGCGGCGCCCGATCGGCATTGCCATTGAGCTGCTGGCCGGAATTCCGAGCATCATCTACGGCATTTGGGGCCTGTTCGTATTCGCACCGTTTCTGCAGCAATACGTACAGCCGTTCCTGATCACAGTGTTCGGTCATGTGCCGGTGCTCTCGACTTTGTTCGAAGGCCCGCCCTATGGCATCGGCATCCTGACCGCCGGCCTGATCCTGGCCATCATGGTGCTGCCGTTCATCACGTCGATCTCGCGCGACGTATTCGAAGCTGTGCCGCCGGTGCTCAAGGAGGCCGCCTATGGCCTCGGCGGCACCACCTGGGAAGTTGCGCGCTTCGTTGTGCTGCCGTTCACCCGGGTCGGCGTGATCGGCGGCGTCATGCTCGGACTTGGCCGTGCGCTCGGCGAAACCATGGCGGTGACGTTCGTGATCGGCAATGCGCACCGCATTTCCGGCTCGATTCTGGCGCCGGGGACGACCATTTCGGCCACCATCGCCAACGAATTCACCGAGGCGGTCGGCGACCTCTATACGTCGTCGCTAATCGCGCTCGGTCTCATCCTGTTCGTGATCACGTTCATCGTGCTCGCCCTCGCGCGCCTGATGTTGATGCGTCTCAACGCGCGGATCGGAGTCTGACTATGGTCATGATATCGGGCGCATCCTCTCCGCTCTACGCCAAACGGCGCCGCCGCAACATCTTCACAATGGGGCTTTCATTTGTCGCGACGGGTTTCGGCTTAAGCTGGCTGGTGCTGATCCTGGCCGTGCTGCTGTGGAATGGCTTCAGCGGTCTCTCGCTTGCGGTATTCACCGAGATGACGCCGCCGCCGGGCGCGGCCGGCGGGCTGCTTAATCCGATTATCGGCAGCCTGGTCATGACGGCGATCGCGGTGGCGATCGGCACGCCGATCGGCATGCTGGCCGGGACCTACATGGCCGAGTACGGGCGCTACGACAAGCTGACCTATGTGGTACGCTTCATCAACGACATCCTGCTCAGCGCGCCATCGATCGTGGTTGGCCTATTCATCTACGAGATCATGGTCGCCCAGATGGGCCATTTCTCCGGCTGGGCGGGCGCCGTCTCGCTAGCGGTGATTGTGGTGCCGGTGGTGGTGCGCACCACCGAGGATATGCTCACTTTGGTTCCGGACACGTTGCGTGAAGCCGCCGCTTCGATCGGCCTGCCGCGGGCGCTGATGATCACCAAGGTAGCCTACCGCGCCGCGCGTGCCGGCATGATCACCGGCGTGCTGCTGGCGGTCGCGCGTATCAGCGGTGAGACCGCGCCGCTGTTGTTCACGGCACTCAACAATCAGTTTTGGAGCACCAACCTGAATGCTCCGGTCGCGAGTCTGCCGGTCGTCATCTTCCAGTTTGCGCTCAGTCCCTACAAGGACTGGCAGAAACTGGCTTGGACCGGGGCGCTGATCATTACCCTGGCGGTGCTTGCGCTCAGCATCATCGCCCGTCTCCTCACGGCACAGAGAAAATCGTCATGAGCGTAGCATCATTCACGGTCCCAACCGTCACCCACGCGGCTACCAGCATCGACGGTCTGCTGGAAAAGGTTTCCATCCGAAACCTGGATTTCTTTTACGGCGATAACCGCGCCCTGAAAAACATCAATTGTTCGCTTTACCAGGGCAAGGTGACGGCTTTCATCGGTCCGTCCGGCTGCGGCAAGTCCACGCTGCTGCGCATCCTCAACCGCATGTACGACCTTTATCCCAACCAGCGCGCCACCGGGCATGTGCAGCTCGATGACGAGGATATTCTATCGCCGTCACAGGATCTTAATTTGCTGCGCGCCAAGGTCGGCATGGTGTTTCAGAAGCCGACGCCGTTTCCGATGACGATTTTCGAGAATATCGCCTTTGGAATCAGGCTGTACGAGCGGTTGTCGAAATCCGACCTGGAGAGCCGCGTGCAACACGCGCTGCAGCGCGCCGCTTTGTGGGAAGAGGTTAAGGATAAGCTCAACGCCAACGGGCTCTCGCTCTCCGGTGGCCAGCAGCAGCGCCTCTGCATCGCCCGCACCGTCGCGGTGCGTCCGGAGGTGATCCTGTTCGACGAACCGTGCTCGGCGCTCGACCCGATCTCTACCGCCAAAATCGAGGAGCTGATCGACGAGCTCAAGGACGATTACACGATTGCCATCGTGACCCACAACATGCAGCAGGCGGCGCGCGTGTCCGACTTCACCGCGTTCATGTATCTCGGCGAACTGGTTGAGTACGGCGAAACGACCCACATGTTCACGACGCCTAACGATCGCCGCACCCAAGATTACATAACCGGTCGCTTCGGCTAGCCGCATGATTCCGAAAAGTGGAAACCGGTTTTGGACAAGATCATGCGCAACCAAAAGTCCCGCGACTGAAGGACAACAACAATGACCGATCCGCATACGACCAAGGCTTTCGACAGCGACCTGCAGGACCTTGAGCGCTTGGTCGCCGAAATGGGAGGCCTCGCCGAAAAGCAGGTCGCCGATTCGATAAATGCGCTGGCCAAGCGCGATATCGCGCTGGCGCAACGAGTTACCGCGGCCGACGTCAATATCGATACGCTGCAACGCGAGATCGAGGAGAAGGCGGTGGCTACCATTGCCCGCCGTCAGCCTATGGCAATCGATTTGCGCGAAATCGTCGGCGCCTTGCGCCTGGCGGGCGATCTCGAACGCATCGGCGACCTCGCCAAGAACATCGCCAAGCGCGTGATCGCGCTCAATGGCGAATTCCCGCCGGTCAAGCTGATCCGCGGCGTCAAGAACATGACGCGCATGGTTCTTGAGCAAATGAAGACAGTGCTCGATAGCTACGCGCGGCGTGACGTCAGCAAAGCGATGGCGGTGTGGCGGGGCGACGAGGAAATCGATGCGGTTTATACGTCGGTATTTCGCGAGCTGCTCACCTACATGATGGAAGACCCGCGCAACATCACCTCCTGCATACATCTCTTGTTTTGCGCCAAGAACATCGAGCGCATGGGCGATCACGCTACCAATATCGCGGAATCCGTCCATTATGTCATTGAAGGACGGCCGATTGCTGATCTGCGGCCTAAGGGCGACACCACAACTATTGCCGCGCTGCACGCCGGCGACAGGTAGGGAGATCTTACATGAGCGCCCGCATCTTGATTGTCGAAGACGAGGAGCCGCTCACCATGCTGCTCCGCTATAACTTCGAGGCGGAAGGCTACGAGGTCGAGACCGCGGCCCGCGGCGACGAGGCCGATACCCGCCTGAAGGAAATGACGCCCGATCTGGTGGTGCTCGACTGGATGATGCCAGGCCTGTCCGGGATCGAGCTTTGCCGCCGCCTGCGCGCGCGGCCGGAAACTTGCCATCTGCCGATCATCATGCTCACCGCGCGCGGCGAGGAGAGCGAAAAGGTGCGGGGATTGGCGACTGGCGCGGACGACTACATCGTCAAGCCGTTCTCGGTGCCGGAGCTGCTCGCGCGCGTGCGCGCCTTGTTGCGCCGCTCCAACCCCGACCGGATCGCCACTGTGCTCAGCATCGGCGATATCGAGCTCGACCGCGACAAGAGGCGGGTCTTGCGCGATGGCCGCGCCGTCGATCTGGGGCCGACCGAATATCGCCTGCTGGAGTTCCTGATGGAGCGCCCGGGCCGGGTGTTCTCGCGTGAGCAACTGCTCAACGGCGTCTGGGGCAGCGAGATCTATATCGACGAGCGTACTGTCGACGTGCATGTCGGCCGGCTGCGCAAGGCGATCAATCGCGGGCGCATGGCTGATCCGATCCGCACCGTGCGCGGGGCGGGCTATGCGCTCGACGACCGCTTCGGACGGCCGAACTGAGTTAACCGCGGAAAGGGCGCTTATTCCGCCCTCGGCCGATGAAAGGCTGATAGGCGACGCATCTCTTAATTCTTCTTCGAAATGCCGGCATCTCGGCAAGCCACCGGCGCAGATTTTCCCTGCGCCATCAACACTTCATGATCGTTACTCGGAGTTTGCGCTCCGATGTGGTGGGCGGCGGGCCACAATCTCATCGGCCGAGACGCCTGGGCTCGTCGATCTCCTCAGCTTCCCGCGTCTCACCGTAAACCTCTTCCTGAATGAGCTTCTCGGTGATTTCGGCGAGATAGGCGGTGAGGGCGCTGCTCAGTTCTTGGAACTCGGGCCAGAGAACCCCATCGACAAAGCTACGTGGCGCTTTGACGATGACTGTTTGCATGTGCATCCGGT
>PMAF01000225.1 GCA_003152455.1 Hyphomicrobiales bacterium | reverse complement strand
TGTCGATGAAGTCGATCACGATCAGGCCGGCGAGATCGCGCAAGCGCAGTTGCCGCGCGATTTCCTCCGCCGCTTCGCCGTTGGTCTTGAGCGCGGTGTCCTCGATGTGGTGCTCGCGCGTGGCTCTGCCCGAGTTCACGTCGATGGCGACCAGCGCTTCGGCCTGGTTAATCACGATATAGCCGCCGGAGCGCAGCTGCACGGTGGGCGAGAACATGGCGTCGAGCTGGCTTTCGATGCCGTAACGCGTGAACAGCGGCTGCGTGTCGTTGTAGAGCTTCACGTGCTTGGCGTGGCTCGGCATCAGCATGCGCATGAACTCGCGCGCTTCCTTGTAGCCTTCTTCGCCGGACACGACGATCTCGTCGATATCCTTGGTGTAAAGATCGCGGATCGAGCGCTTGGTGAGCGAGCCTTCCTCATAGACCAGCTTGGGCGCCATCGATTTCAGCGTGAGATCGCGCACCGTCTCCCATAGCCGGAGCAGATATTCGAAATCGCGTTTGACTTCCGTTTTGGTGCGGCTGGCGCCGGCGGTGCGCAGGATCACGCCCATGCCAGGCGGCACTTCCAGATCCGAGGCGATTTCCTTGAGACGGTTGCGATCCTCGCCGCTGGTGATCTTGCGGCTGATGCCGCCGCCGCGCGCGGTGTTGGGCATCAGCACCGAATAGCGGCCGGCGAGCGAAAGGTAAGTTGTGAGTGCGGCGCCCTTGGTGCCGCGTTCTTCCTTGACCACCTGCACCAGCATGACCTGGCGGCGCTTGATCACCTCTTGAATCTTATATTGGCGGCGGAAGCGCGGCATGCGCTCCTGCACTTCTTCCATGGCGTCGGCGCCGCCGACGGATTCCACCTGTTCGTCTTCGTGGGCGTCTTCACCGTTGCCGCTGCCGTTACTCTGTTCGCCGGGCGCGCCCGGTTCGTCGGACGGTGCGGGCTCTGCGGTGGCGGCGAGATGGTCGCCGGTCTCGCCATGATCTTCGCCACCTTCCGGCATCGGTGCGGCATCAGTCGCCACGTCGCCGGCGGCAGCCTCGGCGGCCGGCGCGGTACCGGTCTCGATATCGCCCATTGGGCTTTCGTACGCCTCGCGCGCTTCCTCTTGAGCGTCCGCTTGCGCTTCGAGATCGGCTGGGGCCGGCGTTGACGCCGGCATTTCGGTCTCCGGCGGGTGCTCGGGCGGGAGGCCGCCCAAAGCGGCTTCGCCAGGCAAGGCTTCCACGTGCGGCTGGCTCTCGCCGGCGACTTGCTCGCTCTGCACCACGTCGCGATCGCGCGGCCGTTCGGCGCCGCGATGGCGGCTGCGGTTGCGTCCGCGTCCGCCGCGGTGGTCGGCGTCGGCATCGGCGTCGCGCGCGTCGCGCTCTTCCTGCGCGATCAGTGCCTGCCGGTCGGCGACCGGGATCTGGTAGTAGTCGGGATGGATTTCGGAGAACGCCAAGAAGCCGTGGCGGTTGCCGCCGTAATCGACGAACGCCGCCTGCAGCGACGGCTCGACGCGCGTAACCTTGGCGAGATAGATGTTACCGCGAAGCTGCTTGCGGTTCGCGGACTCGAAGTCGAACTCCTCGACGCGGTTGCCGCGGAGCACCACGACCCGGGTCTCCTCCGGATGGGTCGCGTCGATCAGCATTTTGTCGGCCATTGGTAATTCTCACTAAGGCGGACCGGCCCGCGTGCTCGCGCGACATTAATGGCGCAAGACGACGCATAAGGCGGTCGGCCGATTGGTTGTTGAGGGAAAGGGGCGCGTTTTCACGCGAAAGCTCGGCAAGATCCGAAATTTGGCCCATAGCAAGCCGCGCAATCACGATTGGCTCGCGAATGCGGGGGACCTCGAATTGCCTTTGCTGCAGCATTGGCAGCATGAAACTTGCGACCCGTACCGCTGCGGCCGCGCCTTATCGGCGCCGCCGAGGTTTCTCGTCGCTGACGGTCTTCACTGCGAACGACCCGTGTGGCCGTGCGCTGATCCGGATGTCCTTCACAAGGGTGTCGGCTCGCTTCGCCGTCCGTCCGCCCGGCTTCCTCGAGGGGGCGATCCTGGACTGGCGGGCCGGGGGCCCGAACGCGGCACAACCGGAACTTTAACCGTCAGCAGACTCTACATACGGCCCAAAACCCGCGCTGGCAAGGGAGCTTGTGCAGGCGTGCCACACCCCCTTGCAGAACGTGCCGTTTGCTCAAGTTCCGTTAACCGATGCTGCCCCTAATGGAGTAAAAAGGGGCGGAAAGGTCAGATTCGTGACTGTCCGCGCAATCGCACTGGTTTTGGGCGTGTGCCTCATGGGCGGCTCTGCCACCATGGCGGCGGAGCCGCGCGTGACCGCGCGCCCGTTATCGCTGCTGCCGGAATCGACATCGTTTCCGGTGGCAACCGACGTGCGGGTGGGCGGCGACGACAGACAGACCCGCTTCGTAGTCGATCTGAGCGAGAAAATCGACGTTGCGGCCTTCACGCTCGCCGATCCTTATCGGGTGGTGATCGATCTGCCGCAGGTGACGTTCAAGCTGCCGGCGCAAGCCGGCGAACACGGCCGCGGGCTGGTCAAGGCGTTCCGCTTCGGCCTGATCATGCAAGGCGGTTCGCGCATCGTGCTCGACACCAAAGGGCCTGTGCGGGTGGACAAGGCTTTCGCGCTCGCCGCGGCCGCCGGCCAGCCGGCGCGGCTGGTGCTCGATCTTTCCGCCACCGACCGCGACAGCTTCCTGCGCAATATCACCATGCAGGACCGCAGCCTGCGCCTCAGCAGCAAAACCAGCCTGAGCCCGGAACCGGAAGTGACCGCCGATCCGCGGCCGCTGATTGTGGTCGATCCCGGCCACGGCGGCATCGATAGCGGGACCAAGTCGGGCAGCGGCCAGGACGAGAAGGACATCGTGCTGGCCTTCGGCCTGATGCTGCGCGACAAGCTGGTGAAGACCGGCAAATACCGCGTCGAGATGACGCGCAGCGACGACACCTTCATTCCGCTCGACGAGCGTGTGCGCTTCGCCCGCGCCAACAAGGCGTCATTGTTCGTCTCGATTCATGCCGACTCGATCCCGCGTAGCGAAGGCCAGGCGGAGGGCGCCTCGGTCTACACGCTGTCGCCGCACGCCTCGGACGCCGAAGCGGCGCGCCTTGCCGAAGCCGAAAACAAGTCCGACGTGATTGCCGGCGTCGATCTGAGTACCGAACCCAACGATGTCGCCAACATCCTGATCGACCTGGCCCAGCGCGAAACCAAGGCGTTCTCGCTGCAATTCGCCCGCGATCTGGTGGGCGAGTTCAAGGCCACCACGCGGCTGCATGTTCGTCCGTTGAAATCGGCCGGCTTTATCGTGCTCAAGGCGCCCGACGTGCCTTCGGTGCTGGTGGAACTCGGCTATATGTCGACCAAAGACGACCTGGTGCATCTGATATCGACGGAATGGCGCTCGCGCACGGCGGGTTCAGTGGTGCATGCCGTGGACACGTTTTTTGCCCCGCGCATGGCCGGCGCCTCCACGGGGGCCCGCTGAGATGACAGCCCGGCCTCAGTTTCAACATAAAACGCGGCCACCAAAAGAGTGCGCCGTGGCGTTGGGCGGAGAGCCCGGCGACGGTGACCGGCCTATGAAAATCCTATCAGTTTTGGGGGCCGCGATGCCGGCGGCAGGCTCGAATCGCGGCTGCCGGATGCCAGGCGGGACGGTTCATTCATGAAGCTCTTCTTGCGCTTCTTCGGCTTCCTCTTCGCGGCAGGCACCATCCTGTTCGTGGTGGGCGTGGCCGCGGCCTCCGGGCTGCTCTGGCACTACTCCAAGGACCTGCCGGACTATTCCCAATTGCAGGATTATGAGCCCCCGGTGATGACGCGCGTGCACGCGGCCGACGGGTCTTTGGTCGCCGAATATGCCCGCGAGCGGCGCCTCTACATCCCGATCCAAGCCGTGCCGAAATTGGTGATCAACGCCTTCCTCGCCGCCGAGGATAAGAACTTCTACGAGCATGGCGGGCTGGATTTTTTCGGCATCGCGCGCGCGGCGGTGAACTACGCACAGAATTTCGGCTCCAACCGCCACCCGCAAGGCGCTTCAACTATTACGCAACAAGTAGCCAAGAACTTCTTGCTATCAAACGAGGTTTCGTTCTCGCGCAAGATCAAGGAAGCGCTGCTGGCGCTCAAGATCGAGCGCACTTACTCGAAGGACAAGATCCTCGAGCTTTACTTGAACGAGATCTATCTCGGCCTCGGCGCTTACGGTATCGCCTCGGCCTCGCTCACCTATTTCGACAAGGGCGTCAACGAGTTGACCGTGCAGGAAGCCGCCTATCTGGCGGCGCTGCCGAAAGCGCCGAACAACTATCACCCGTTCCGGGCGCGCGAGCGCGCGCTCGAGCGCCGCAACTGGGTAATCGACCAGATGGCGCAGGACGGCTTCATCACCAGCGTCCAGGCTGAGGCGGCCAAGCGTACGGCGCTCGGCGTCACCCAGAAGCCGACCAGCACGCACACCTTTGCCGCGGAATATTTCGCCGAAGAAGTACGGCGCGAACTCTACGACCGCTACGGCGAGAAAAAGCTTTACGACGGCGGACTGTCGGTGCGCACCACGCTCGACACCAAGTTGCAGATGCTGGCGCGCAAGACGCTCACCGAAGGTTTGGTCCGCTTCGACGAAGGCCAAGGCTGGCGCGGGCCGGTCGCCAAAATCGACATCTCCGGCGACTGGGGCGTCAAGCTCGCCGACGTCAAGGCGCTGGCCGACGTGGCGCCCTGGCGGCTCGCGGTGGTGCTGGAGACGAGCGACCAGTCGGCGCGCATCGGTTTGCAGCCTGGGCGGGAGCCGGGCGGCTATATCAGCAAGGAACGCGAGGTCGGCATCCTTCCGCTCGATGGATTGAAGTGGGCGAAGACCGGCGGCAAGGCGGTAACCAAAGTCGGCCAGGTGCTCAATCCCGGCGATGTGGTCTATGTCGAATTGGCCAAGGTCGCCGGGCAGTACCGGCTGCATCAGGTGCCGGAAGTCTCGGGCGCCATGGTGGTCGAGGATCCCTGGACCGGGCGGGTGCTCGCCATGGTCGGCGGCTTTTCCTACGACCAAAGCCAGTTCAACCGCGCCACGCAGGCGTTGCGCCAACCCGGCTCTTCGTTCAAGCCGATCGTCTACGCCGCCGCCCTCGACAACGGCTACACGCCGTCGACTTTGGTGCTCGATGCTCCGATCGAGATCGACCAAGGACCGGGGCTTGGGGTCTGGAAGCCGGAAAACTACGAAAACAATTTTTTCGGCCCATCGACGTTGCGCTTCGGCATCGAGCATTCGCGCAACGTGATGACCGTGCGGCTGGCGCAGGACATCGGCATGCCACTGATCGCCGAATACGCCAAGCGGTTCGGCGTCTATGACCAGCTGCCGCCCTATCTGTCGTTTGCGCTCGGCGCCGGCGAGACCACGCTGCTGCGCATGGTTACGGCTTACGGCATGTTCGACAATGGCGGGCGGCGCATCAAGCCGACGCTGATCGACCGTATCCAGGATCGCTACGGCCACACCGTCTATCGCCACGACGAGCGTGAGTGCATCGGCTGCGACGCCAAGAAATGGGCGAACCAGCCGGAGCCCTCGCTGATCGATCGCCGCGAGCAGGTGCTCGACCCGATGACCGCTTACCAAATCACCTCGATGATGGAAGGCGTCGTCCTGCGCGGCACGGCGGCAGGCGCGGGCTTCCAAAAGGAAATCGGTAAGCCCGTTGCCGGCAAGACCGGCACCACCAATGACGAGAAGGACGCTTGGTTCATCGGATATACGCCGGACGTCGTCGTCGGCGTCTATATGGGTTACGACAAGCCGCGCCATCTCGGACGCGGAGCGACCGGCGGCCATCTGGCGGCGCCGATCGTGAAGGATTTTATGAAAGTCGCGCTCGCCGATAAGCCGGCGGTGCCGTTCCGCGTGCCGCCGGGCATCAAGCTGATCCGCGTCGATCTGAAGACGGGACAGCGCGCCGGACCGAATTCCGAGAAGGTTATCCTCGAGGCCTTCAAGCCCGGCACCGCGCCGCCCGACAATTATTCGGTGGTCGGCTACGGCAATGATCCGCAGCAGCAGCAAGATCAACCGCCAGGCCGCGGGCCGCCCGGCTTCTTCCGGGTCAGCCCCGACGCCGATCGCGCGGTGCGCTCGGGAACCGGCGGCCTTTATTAGCTAAAGCGAAAATTGCGAAGGCCCCGGCGCAAACCGGGGCCTTCGCTTGATACGTTGAACCTACGCCGCGGCTTTGGCGTTGACGTTGCTTTCGGCAATCGAGTTCAACTTGGCGTCGGCAGCCTTTTCCTCATCGAGGTTCTGCTGCAGGACGTTGGCGCAATCGGCGCGGCCGAGCTGCTTGGCCAGGCGATCAACGTGCCGTAGCGCGTCATTTCGTAGTGCTCCACCGCCTGTGCGGCGGCGATCAGGGTCGCGTCGAGCACCTTCTTGTCGGCGACCTCGCCGGCGACGTCGTTGGCTTCCTCGATGATGCCGTCGATCGCCGGGCAGGTTACGCCCTTCGCTTGGACGCCGTGCATCTTGAAAACCTGTTCGACGCGCTTCACGTGGTTTTTGGTCTCGGCGAGATGGGCCTGCAAGCCTTGCTTCAACCGGGCATCGCTCGCTTTCTCGATCATGTCGGGCAGCGCCTTCACGATCTGGTTCTCGGCGTAATAGATATCGCGCAGCGTGTGCACGAATAGATCGTTGAGCGTCTTGATGTCTTTGCTAAAGAGTCCCATTGGCAGTTCCTCGCGTATTTTGCTGTTGGAGTTTTCGGAGCGCGTGGCTCCTGCCGGGGCAAGTCGCGCGCCGGGCGCATGGTTCCGGTTCGGCGCCGGGTTCCCTCGTGTGTGGTTTCACATTGAGGGTTGCGGGATAAGTTCCCGAACGCTACATCCGGGAACCATTTAAGGTCCGAATCGATGCGCGCGGAAACCGACAACCTCATCGAAGAGATCAAGCAGTCGTTGACGCTGCTGAGGAGGCATCTTTGACGTCGAGACCGCGCAACGCCGCCTTGCCGAGCTGAACAAAGAGGCCGAGGACCCCGCGCTCTGGAGCGACCAGGCGCGCGGCCAGCGCGTGATGCGCGAGCGCGACGCGCTGGAGGACCAGCTCAACGCCATCGGCCGCATGGAGCAGGAACTCGCCGATCAGCTCACCATGATCGAGCTGGGCGAGGCCGAAAAAGACGACAACACCGTCACCGAGGCGGAAGCCGCGCTCAAGCGTCTGCGGGCGGAGGTGGCGCGGCGCGAACTCGAAGCGCTGCTCTCGGGAGAGGCCGACGCCAACGACTGCTATCTCGAAGTCCATGCCGGCGCCGGCGGCACCGAAAGTCAGGACTGGGCCGGCATGCTCATGCGCATGTATGTGCGCTGGGCGGAAGCGCATGGCTACAAAGTCGACTGGATCGAGGAAAGCGAAGGCGAGGGCGCCGGCATCAAATCGGCGACCGTGACGATCAAGGGCCACAACGCCTATGGCTGGCTCAAGAACGAAAACGGGGTTCACCGGCTGGTGCGCATTTCGCCGTTCGACGCCAACGCGCGCCGGCATACCTCGTTTGCCAGCGTGGTGGTTTTTCCGGTGGTGGACGACCGCATCAAGATCGACATCAACGAAAGCGACGTGCGCACCGACGTCATGCGCTCGGGCGGCGCCGGCGGCCAGCACGTCAACAAGACCGACTCGGC
>PMAF01000198.1 GCA_003152455.1 Hyphomicrobiales bacterium | reverse complement strand
CGAACACGTCGTAGTCGTCGTCGGACCATGGGCCGTTCGGGCGGGATTTGGAGGCGCGCAGAAATTCTTGATTAACAAACTCTTTTCGGTGTGGGCTTTCCTGTAGCAGTTCAGCTTAAGACATTCCCTATTTTTGCCTTCTATTTTGAGATCAGTTCGAGAGGAGTTTTACGTGCAAGAACGCCGGAAGCACCAGCGATTGCTTGTATTCAAAAGCGTGAAGCTTGTTTTCGGAAACGCTTCAGTACTCGACTGTGTCGTGCGCGATTTAACCACTGTCGGGGCGCGACTTGAAATTCCAAACACAATTGACCTGCCGCAGGTATTCGAAATGACCTTCGATGGCGGTCGTTCAATCCGGTCCTGCCGACTTGTGTGGCGAACATCCTCTGGAACGGGCGTTGAATTCTCTGAAATCGGCCCCTCAGTTGACCTAGATCACGAAAGCACGATACAGGCTCAGCAAGAAGGCATTACCACCCTAACGCTGTGCCCTAAATGTCGTTCGAGCATGATCCAAGTTGCTATTACCCCTCATCCGGTTGCTCCAAGAATGCTAAAACACACCTATGTTTGTCGCGCCTGCAATCAGACTCGGAGCTACATGTTGCCGACGCCACCAGTGGCGGAGGCGCTTTATGCCGGCACATCGAGCCGGACATGTTGACTTAATAGTTGCCTGACGCGCGGCGAGCGTTCGGACGCCGTTGGCGTGCATGTTGGCGAGGGGTATTGGCGGGCTATTTAGAAAAATCATTGGCTCGCAACACCACGGGTCGGCCGGCCTGGGCCTGCTCCTCGAAGAATTTACGCGATGCTCACTCTTCAATTAATTCGCGCAGCCGCATAAATTGATCCACGCGCTGATCTGGTTTTACGCCGCGCCTACTTTCAAGATCGTCCATCGCCTCGGTACTGATCGAGCACAGAATTACTTTGCCCTGATTGAGCATCGTGAACTCAACGACCGACCGATTGAAGTCGTAACCCACCTCGCCTTGTTGAAGCGGCATTGCGAATGCTCCATTTCGGAGAGCTTCATTGCCACGGCTAATCGCGTTTTATCGCCGCAATTTTTTTGCGGCGCGCCGCCTTCCTCGCCTTTCTGGCCTTCTTGGTTTTGTTTTTTGGCCCGTAGGCAATGACCGCACCGATGAACTTGTTCAAAAGGTCTAGCGGGCTGCTCACGCGGTTAGTTCCTTCTAGTTGATCCGTAGGCCGATGGCCTTCTAACTAAATCAATAAGACCCGTCTCTGCTATCTCAAAGCAAGCAGTCAGCCGAGCCGGTCATGCAGCTCCAAGATACGCCTCGCGATCTCGCTCGCGTCCGCGTCAGCAGTCTCTTGAAGCGTGGCAGCTATTCGGCCCTCTTTGCCTTTTGGTTCATCGAAAGAGAGGTCATCCTTGATAGCAACGAACATGCGCCGCAAATCTTCGTCCGGTATGTCCACTAGCCGGATTCGGATGATATAGATTGCCGCTTTGACAAGGCGTTCTTGCATCCGTCCGGCGCCCGTTGCGAGCTCGTAGACCGCTTCGCTCAGCTTTTCGAACGCATAGAGGGGATCAGGTTTTGACATGCGGTGTAGCAGTCCATTGCTCAGGCACCCTTGTACTGCGCTGCTTCGCGCCAGCGCTTGACGGCCGCGCCTTCGCTCGATCCTTTGGTTTCGATCCGCTCGCCCATATAGTCGCCCACGGCGACCCAAACGCTTTTGGATTTCTGGTGGACGCTGACGATGTGGGGTTTGCCCCACACGGAGACCTTACGTTGCGTAGTCATTTCTGAACCCGCCGCTTGGTGGATTAGGTTATCCGTTCTCGCGCGCAGGCTCCACTAAAACCGCCTAATCTCGACGGGCGCTCGCTCGCTACCACTGCGGGGGGCGTTCTCCGCGGCCTCCGCCTCGAAACGTTCGCGCATTGCGGCCTTGCCGACTTCAATTATCGCTGCCGGGTCGCGTCCTAACCCGCGGTAAAAAACCGGCGACAAAGCCGCACTTTGGGCCCTCAGGATCGCGCCCCGCTGCGGCCCGAGGCGGGCGAACTTGGACGCTATCGAAAAGGCGCGCGGCCAGTCTTGGGCGGCCATGGCCGCTTGCACTTGGGGGAGTTTGGTGAGGCGGTGCATGAAATCATGATAAGGGCGGGCCGAGTCAGCTCAAGGATTATTTTCCTCGTCGGCGCCCTGGCTGGGTAGCTGCGTGGCCTCGATTGGTCGGCTCCGCCTGGGTCGCCGCACTCGGCCCCTGCAATTTTTCGCCCGCGTATTCCGCCCAGGCAAGGCCCAGGGCGCGTTTGCGGCGGCGGCCTAGGGTTTGGAGCCCCCCTTAAAATCGAGATTCCGCCAGCTTGGCATCTAGCCTTATTAATCCATTATTAATTTGCAAACGCTGTTTTTGCCCAGAAGCGAGTTTTACAAAATACTGTATGTTTTGAAAGACTATCTGGTGAGCGCGCCGGGACTCGAACCCGGGACCACTTGATTAAAAGTCAAGTGCTCTACCATCTGAGCTACGCGCCCTTGTGAGCGCGGGTTTACGGGCGCGCCCATGCCCGGTCAATAGGCGGATTTCGCCCGTTTCTTGAACTCGCGCCCGGCCCGGCCGGTTTGCTACACTGCCGGCCAGCAAGGGAGCCCGATTATGCCGATCGTCAACCGCATCGCCGACCTGCAGGCCGAGATTACCGCCTGGCGGCACGATCTGCATGCCCATCCGGAACTGCAATACGATGTGCTGCGCACGGCGGCTTCCGTCGCCGAGAAGCTCAAAGCCTTCGGCTGCGACGAGGTCGTGCCGGGCTTGGGCCGCACCGGCGTGGTCGGGGTGATCCACGGCCGCAAGGGCAAATCGGACAAGGTGATCGGGATACGCGCCGACATGGATGCGCTGCCGATCGAGGAGGAAACCGGCCTGCCGTACAAGTCGACGGTGCCGGGCAAGATGCACGCCTGCGGCCACGACGGCCACACCGCCATGCTGCTCGGCGCCGCGCGCTATCTGGCCGAGACGCGCAATTTCGCCGGCACCGCGGTGGTCATCTTCCAGCCGGCCGAGGAGGGCGGCGCCGGCGGCAAGGCCATGGTCGACGACGGGTTGATGGAGCGTTTCAAGATCGACGAAGTCTACGGCATGCACAATTACCCCGGCATGCCGGTCGGGCAATTCGGCATCCGCGCCGGCGCGATGATGGCGGCGACCGACTTTGTCAGCATCGATATCGAAGGCGTCGGTGGCCACGCGGCGCGCCCGCATCTCGGCATCGATACCGTGCTGGTCGGCGCGCAGATCATCAACGCAATCCAATCGATCGTCTCGCGCAATGTCGATCCGCTCAAATCGGCGGTGGTCTCGATCTGCATGTTCCACGCCGGCAATACCGAAAACGTCATTCCGCAGACGGCGCAGCTGCGCGGCACCGCGCGCAGTCTCGCCGAGGATGTGCGCGTGCTTCTGGAAAAACGGCTGCAACAGGTGGTCGAGGCAACGGCGGCGGCCTACGGCGCCAAGGCCAAGCTCACCTATCAGCGCAATTATCCGGTGCTGGTGAACCACGAGCGCGAGACCGATTTTGCGGCCGGCGTGGCCAAGCAGATCGTCGGCGAGCGCCTCGTCGACACGTCGCTGCCGCCGATGATGGGCGGCGAGGATTTCTCCTTCATGCTGAACGCGCGGCCCGGCGCCTTCATCTGGGTCGGCAACGGCGACAGCGCCGGCTTGCATCACCCGGCTTATAATTTCAACGACGACGTGATCCCGATCGGCACGTCATATTGGGTGAAATTGGTGGAGACCGCGCTGGCGGGCTAAGGCGCGATCAGGGCACCATCTCGGTGCGTTCGGCCACCGGTACGGGCGCCGGCGTCGCCGCCGGCCGGCGGGCAATAAGCTCGCCGACGCGCGTCTCGATCGTCCGCCAGGTGGCGAATTCATTGAGCCGGCTGCGCTCGACCAAAGCGAGGCCGACCGCCGCGACGAACGGCAGGCTCTGCACCAGCAGAACGACGGCGAAGATATTGATCTCGCGCACGTCCTTGACGTTAGTCGCCACCAGCACCACCGCGCCGACGATCAGCAAGCCCGCCAGCACGGCTTCCCAGAATGCGTGGAAATCCGTCGAGCGCCGCAGGCCGCCCTTGGCGGTGCGCACGAACGGCAGATGATCCTTGACGACGCCGAAGCCGACCGCCCGCGCCACCGTCCACTGCACCGACATGGCCGCGAATGCCGCGGCGGCCAGTTGACCCGGACTGGTGCGCACGCGCAGCCGGTACACCGTCACGAAGTGCGCCAGCGACACGACGAAGCTGGTGATGATCGGGATGGTGAGAATCCGATCGGGCACCGCGATGTCGAGGAAGGCGACGACCGGCACCCAGATGATATTCAGGATGGCAACCACGACGCCGATACTTTCGGCGCCGAGCCAATTGAGCCAGCCGAGCGCGAATTCGCGCTTCTGGTCGCCGTTGAGCCGGCTTGCGCCGGGCAGGAACCGGCGCCAGTGCTTCTTGAGGATCTGGAATCCGCCATAGGCCCAGCGGTGGCGCTGTTTCTTATAGGCCTCGAAGCTGTCGGGCAAAAGGCCGTGGCCGTAGCGCTTGTTGGTATAGTGCGCGCGCCAGCCGAGCTCGAGCAGCGTAAGGCCGAGATCGGTGTCCTCGCAGATCGTGTCGCTCGACCAGCCGCCGGCGGCTTCCAGCGCGGCACGGCGGATCAGGCACATGGTGCCGTGCACGATGATGGCGTTGACCTCGTTCCGCTGCACCATGCCGATGTCGAAGAAGCCGGCGTATTCGCCGTTCATGGCATGATGCATGAGGCTGCGTTCGCCGTCGCGGTGATCCTGCGGCGCCTGCACCAAGGCGACGTTGGGATCGCGGAACAGCGGCACCAGGTCCTTGAGCCAGTCGGGCTGCACGACATAGTCGGCGTCGATCACGCCGATCACCTCGGCGTCGGCGGCGGTGTGCACGATGGCAAGCCGCAGCGCGCCGGCCTTGAAGCCTTGCAGATTGTCGGCATTGACGAACTTGAAGCGCTCGCCGAGCGCGCGGCAGTGATCCTCGACCGGCAGCCAGAGCGCGGGGTCGGGCGTGTTGTTGATCACCACCACGCATTCGAAATTCGGGTAGTCGAGCCGCGCCACCGCGTCGAGCGTCTGCTTGAGCATCTCCGGCGGCTCGCGGTAGGCCGGAATATGGATCGAAACCTTCGGCACCGCCGCCCCGGGGGCAAGCGCCGGGGCGTCGATCAGCCGGAGCGGCTTGCGGCCGAAGGCGATCATGGCGAGTTCATCGATACGCGCCAACGCGATCACGATCAGCGGCACCAGCAAGATAACGCCAAATCCCAGCGCGATGGCGGCGCCCGGTACGAAATAGTGTCCGTTCCAAAAGGCGAACACGGCGGCAAACCAGGCCCCCACCACGTTGGCGGCGCCGGCCAGCATGACCGATTGGCGCATGGTTATGCCGCGCATCGCCAACAGCGGCAGCGATAGCAAAAGGCTTACCAGCAAAGCAATGCCGGCGAGTTTCCAGTGATCGGGATCGGTGATCGTACCGCTCCAGGCGAATTTTGGCTGGCGCGCGGCGTCGAACAGACCCCAGTAAGGACCGACGCCGCCTTCGAAGATCTTCCACGGCTGGTCGATCGCTTCGACGATATTGTAGTCAATGCCGTAGGACTCCGCGCGTGTGACGAAGTCGCGCAGCACTTGCGCCTGCTCGACGCGGCCGGGTTCGGCGGCATTGAGATTGTAACCCGCGCTTGGCCAGCCGAACTCGGCGATGACGATGCGTTTGCCAGGGTAGGCCGCTCGCAGCTTGTCGTAGATCAGGATCGCCTGATCGACCGCCTGCTTGTCGGAGAAGCCCTCCCAATAAGGCAGGACGTGCGCGGCGATGTAGTCGACTTGCGAGACCAGCTCGGGATGCTCGATCCACACGTTCCAGATTTCGCCGGTGGTGACCGGCACTTTGGTCGAACGCTTGACGCGCTGGATCATCGGGATCAGTTCGCTGACCTTCAGATCGCCGCGGTAGATGGTTTCGTTACCGACGATGATGCCGTTGACGTTGCTGTGGCGCTTGGCGAGATCTATCACCGAGCGGATTTCGCGCTCGTTGCGTTCCTGATGCTTGTCGACCCAGGCGCCGACCGTGACCCGCAGGCCGAATTCCTGAGCGATGCCCGGCACCAATTCGACGCCGCCGGTGGACGAATAGGTGCGGATCGCCCGAGTCAGCGGCGCGAGCAGATTTAGGTCGGCGCGAATTTGCGCGGCCTGCGCTTGGGTGCCGGAATCGGGATGAGCGGTGCCGCCAAATGGCGCGTAGGAAACGCTGGCGAGTTGGCCGTCGAAATTGGGTGCGCTCAGGTGATCCTGTGCGAGAGCCCATAATCCGGCTTGCACGCACGCCACGAGGGCGATCACGGCAGCGACGGAGCGCATAGACCTACAACCAAATGGGGCGGGATTTCAGACCCTTGAGCCCGTCCCCTGGGCTCAGCCGATGCTTGTTCTGCGACAGTGCAGCATAGCGCGGCATTAGGTAATTATTCAAGTAGTAAGCAGTCATGGCAAATCCTTGTCGGACGCATGGCGCAAATAAAATTTACCGACAGGGAAACGCAGTTACCGGGGTGTGGTTCCGCCCGACGCGGCAGCTGACGGCTGGGCGGCGGTCGCCGCGGTCGGGGCCACGCCCGGATTGAGCCAACAGGAATGCACCCGGCCATTCAGGCTTTCGGGGGCCTTCAGGTCGATATGACCTTGGCGCACCAGGCAGCGGAAAGTGGCCTGAATATGCGAACTCGGGCAGCCGAACCGGTCGTATAGATCGAGGTGGCGGAAGGCGGTATCGAGATCGTCCCGCCACAACAGGCTAACCACCCTGCGGCCTAGCCAGACGCATTCCGGATTGCCGGCCGGCCCGGTGAGCACGCGCGACGCTTCGGCGATTTCGTCGATGCTTTTCTGGCCTTCCTTGGCGGCATCGACGCCCTGTTTCGGCTGTTCGGCCGGTTTGGGAGCGCCGGACTGCGCCAATGCCGCGCTGGCGGTAATGCTCAATGCCGCCACGCAGAACGCAGTGCGCAATAGGCGCAACAAGGAGACTTTCGGCATTGTCCCGTCGGTATTGATGGAGGCCACCCGCCCACTATCCGATCTGGTATGCGACCGGATTGGGACGCGAATGCGGCGCTTTAAGCCGGCCGCCCCGGCGATGCTCGCTTGAAAAACCCGCACGCTCGACCCGAACCCAGCACCCCAGACCGTGGTTGAAGACTTGGCCCGAACGGCTCCCTTTTGTCCAGCGCTTCAACGCGACTTGCTTAAGACCGGCGGCTTGGCAGCGGCAAAGGCGCACGATAAGCCGTCTCGGGGTCGTTCAATCCCGCGGGGGACGAGTTCAAGCCGATGCGTCTTGGTCTAGCCTGCCTCGCCCTTACGGCGACGGTTATCGTTGGCGCTTGGGTCTGGCTCGGCGCCCCGATAGCCATGCCGCAAACCCCGCTTGTGCCCGGTGAAAAGCTCTACTGCCTGTCCTATGCGCCTTTCCGGGATGGGCAGTCGCCATTCGACCCCGGCGTCCATATTACGCCGCAGCAGATCGACGAGGATCTGGCACAACTTGCCCGTATCAGCGATTGCGTCCGTACCTATTCGGTCGAGCTTGGGCAGGATCAAGTTGCGGCGATTGCCAAGCGCCACGGGCTTAAAGTGATCCAGGGCATCTGGATCGGCGTCAACCCGGATAAGAATCGGGCGGAGATCGAAACCGGGATCAAAATCGCCAACGAATATCCCGACGTGGTGCGTGCGGTCGTAGTCGGCAACGAGGTTCTGTTGCGCGGCGATTTGGCTTCGAGCGATCTTGTGGCCGCCATCCGTGAGGTCAAAGCGCGCGTGAAGGTACCGGTGACCTATGCCGATGTTTGGGAATATTGGCTGCGCAATACCGACGTCGCCGCCGCCGTCGACTTCATCACCATTCATATCCTGCCTTATTGGGAGGACTTTCCAATTCCGGCGCGCGAGGCCGCCGCCCATGTCGATTCGATCCGCCGCCGCGTGGTGGCCGCCTTTGCCGGCAAGGAAGTGATCATCGGCGAGGTCGGCTGGCCGAGCGAAGGCCGCATGCGCGAAGGCGCGCTGCCGTCGCCGGCCAACGAGGCCCGCATTATCCAGGACGTGCTGGCACTCGCCAAGCGAAACAATTTTCGGGTCAACGTGATCGAAGCGTTCGACCAGCCGTGGAAACGCGCGCTGGAAGGAACGGTTGGCGGCCACTGGGGCCTGCTCGACGATGCCACTCGCAAGTCGAAATTCGTGTGGGGCGACGCGGTGTCCAATCATCCGGATTGGAAAGCGCAGGCGGCAGGTGGAATCCTATTCGCGGTGATCGTATTCGGCGCCGGTTTCGTGGCGCGGCGCGGCACGGCGTTGCCTGTGGTTTGGCTGGCGGTGACGGCGAACGCGATCGCCGGCGGCACGCTGATCGGCTGGAGCATAGCCAATGTTCCGGTTGAATCCTTGGGGCTAGGCGGCTGGCTGCGGTCGCTGGCCTTTGTCGCCGTGGCGGCGCTTGTGCCGCCGAGTTTAAGCGCGGCGGCGATGCGCGGCACGCCGCTGCCGCGCTTCTCGCACTTGCTTGGTCCGGCCGCCGAGCGCATCCGCGATCCGCTGGCGCGCCTCACTGGCGCGTTCATGATCGCAACGACGCTGCTCGCGATATTGACCGCGCTCGGCCTGGTGTTCGATCCGCGCTACCGGGATTTTCCGTTCGCGCCGCTCACCGCGGCGGTTGTACCGTTCTTCATGTACAGCGTGACGACGCCGCGGCCGCGCGGTCGCTATGGCGCGGCCGAACTGGCTGCCGCCGCTATCCTCGCGCTGTCGGTGCCTTATATCGCGCTCAATGAAAGTTTCGCGAATTGGCAGTCGCTCTGGCTGTGCGGCGCGCTCGCCGCGCTCGCCTTCAGTCTGGTTCGGGTGCGCGACGCGCAAAGCTGAGCGTCAACAGGCCAAACGCCAGTGCCGACAGAGCGATGTTGTAGAGCACGATGCCGAAGCAGGCGAGCGCGAGCGCGACACCGAATAAAACCAGTGACGGCCGAAGCAGATTGAGCACGGCGACGGCGAGGGCACTCCATCCGAACACGGAATTCTCGAACAACGCGACCGCGGTGCGGCGCGTGAGGCACAGCCACGTGTCGAGCCCGGCGACGCAGGCGAGGCCGACGGTCGACTGCTCGATGGCGAGGTAGCGGATGTAGAGCGCATAGCCGAGCGAGCAAAACCCGACGATCAGCAGATAATTGGTCGCGCGCGCGCTCGGCAAAAACAGCTTCATGGCGGCGGGTTCCGAAAGACCAGAGTATGCCGTTGCGCCCGCGCCTAGATCAACGCGCGGCCAGTTGCGCGCCGCTGAACTTGGCCGGATGGCAGCCGGTAGGGAGGACCGGGAAACCGGCGCAAAACTGTGTGGCTTTGTCGGGGCTCGGCAGTGGCCCCACGACTAGCCGATAGATGGCGCCATTCGGGTGCTTCGGGAGCAGCGCGACGAGCGGTCGCAGCCCTACCAGTAGCGGCCCGTAATTCGCCTTCAACGTGGCCCAATGGATGCGCAGCGCTTCCAGGTTGGAGGCGCCCCCGAGATCGACACCAAAGCCAGCGCCGGCTGGCGGCGGGGTGGCCACGGGCTCGCTCGCCGTTATCGCGGCAACGCGGACCAGCGGGATTGCAGCCGGTTCGGCGGCCTCCGGCGGTTCTTCCGGCGGCGCGGCTTCCGGCGTCTTCGGCGGCAATGATCGGGCGGTTTCGCGGACCGACGCCGTGGCCAGTGGCGTCAGACGCGGCAGCCCGGACGGCGGCTCCGGCAAGGCATAAACCGGCGGCGTGGTGGGCGCTGCGACCGGTATCGGCATCTGCGCTGCCGCGACCGGCGCAGGCGGCTGTGCGACGGCGACCGGCGCAGGCGCAACGGCGACCGCTGCCGGGGCGGTGGCTGGAGCAGCCGGCGCAGGTGGCGATGTAACGGCGGCATGAGCGGGCGCCGGCTGCTCGCTCTGCCGCTTGATCGAGCCGGTTATGCTGTCGAGATTGCGCTCGAGCAGGGCAATGCGCGCGCCGAGCCGCTCGCGGTCGGCGGCGAGCTCGCGCACCTTGGCGGCGAGCCGTTCGGTCTCGGCTGGGCGCGATGGAATCTGGGCCGGCGCTTGGGCCGGCTCGCCGGCATAGGCGAAGGCAAGGCGCAGCCGTTCATAGCCGGCGTTCGTCTGACTGATGAATGCGACGGCGGCGAACGCCACGGTCGCCGCGCCGCCCCAACCGAACACCCGCCGAATCGGACGCGGTGTGCTTAGAAGCTTACGGATGTTGGCTAAATTGGGTTCAGGCGGCACGGTCTCGATCGCCATAGGCGGCCTCTGAGCGGGCGAATCACATCGTTGAAAACATTAGCAGAATCCGGCAATGCTCGCTTTCAATACGTGAGGCGAACGGGTAAGCACGGACGCGTCCCACGGGCAAAGACGCTTCGGCTGCGTCTCGACAGTGGCAAATTCCGTGAGCGGAAAAAGCATGCAGCGACGAACATGCCTCGCGATCGTGCTGGCGGCCGGCGAAGGCACCCGCATGCGCTCGGCGACGCCGAAGGCCCTGCACCGCATCGGCGGACGCACGCTGCTAGCGCATGTGCTTACCGCAGCGAAACAGGCGGGCGGCGGCGACATCGCCGTGGTGGTCGGGCCCGATCACGACGCGGTTGCGCAAGAGACGCGCGCACTGGCGCCAAAGGCCGGTATCTTCGAGCAGACGCAACGGCGCGGCACGGCGCATGCGGTGCTGGCGGCGCGCAAGGCGATCGCGCGCGGCGCCGACGACGTTCTGGTCATGTTTGCCGATACGCCGCTGGTGCGCCCGGAAACGCTGAGCGGGTTGCGCTCGGCGTTGCGGCGCGGCGCTGCGGTGGCGGTACTTGGTTTCAGGCCGGCCGATCCCGCCGGGTACGGACGGCTGCTGACGCGGGGCGAGGAATTACTGGCGATCCGCGAAGACCGCGATGCAACGCCGGACGAACGCAAGATCGCGCTGTGCAATGGCGGGCTGATGGCGCTTTCCGGCAAGACCGCGCTCGCCATCCTCGGGCGCATCGGCAACGCCAATAGCAAGGGCGAGTTCTATCTCACCGACGCGGTTGCCATCGCCCACGATATGGGCTTGAAGGCGGTTGCGATCGAAACCGGGGAGGACGACATGCGCGGGATCAATACCAAGGCGCAACTCGCCGAAACCGAGGCGGTCCTGCAAAAGCGCCTGCGCGCCGCAGCCCTCGATGCCGGCGTCACCATGATCGCGCCGGACACCGTGTTTCTTTCGGCCGACACCAAATTCGGCAAGGACGTCACGATCGAACCGAACGTGGTGTTTGGGCCCGGCGTGACGGTCGCCGACGGCGCGACGATCCGCGCGTTTTCGCATCTGGAGGGCGCCCATGTCGGTAAGGGCGCCCGGGTCGGGCCGTTCGCGCGGCTGCGCCCGGGCGCCGATCTCGGCGCGGACGTGCACATCGGCAATTTCGTCGAGGTGAAGGAAGCCAAGATTGAGGCCGGCGCCAAGGCCAATCATCTCGCTTACATCGGCGACGCGCGGGTGGGCGCGGGCGCCAATATCGGCGCCGGCACCATTACCTGCAATTACGACGGCGTCGCCAAGCACCATACCGACATCGGCAAAGGCGCCTTCATCGGCTCGAATTCGTCGTTGGTGGCACCGGTCAAGATCGGCGACGGCGCCTATGTCGGCTCCGGCTCGGTGGTAACCAAGAATGTGCCGGCCGACGCGCTCGCCATCGCGCGCGGGGAACAGACCATTAAGGCTGGCTGGGCAAAGCGCTTGCGGGCGCTCAAGACCTTGGGCAAGAAGAGGGCGAAAACGCCCACGAAATAAAGCCCGGCCGCCATTTTTGCCATTAGTCATGTGGCGAAATGTGTTTTGACTTCGAACGCTTGCTGATGGCGGTTAAAGCGAGACAATAGCAAAGGGGCCATCCACCCGGATGTGCGGAATCGTCGGAATCATCGGACGCGAGCCGGTCGCCGGCCATTTGGTCGAGGCGCTCAAGCGCCTCGAATATCGCGGCTACGNNCACACCCGCTGGGCCACCCACGGCAAGCCGACCGAGAACAACGCCCATCCGCACAGCACCGACCGGGTCGCGGTCGCCCATAACGGCATCATCGAGAATTTCCGCGAGCTGCGCGAGCGCCTCACCAAAAGCGGCGCCAAGTTCGGCAGCGAGACCGACACCGAAGTCGTCGCTCATCTGGTGACCGAGGAGATGAAGCAGGGCAAGCCGCCGGTCGAGGCGGTTGCCGCCGCGCTCAAGCAACTGCGCGGCGCTTTCGCGCTCGCCTTTTTGTTCACCGGCGAGGACGACCTGATGATCGGCGCTCGCAAAGGCTCGCCGCTGGCCATCGGGTACGGCGATGGCGAGATGTATCTCGGATCGGATGCGATTGCGCTGGCGCCGTTCACCGACACCATCAGCTACCTCGAGGACGGCGACTGGGCGGTGATGACGCACAAGGGCGTCGAGATCCGCGACGAGCAGGGCTCGCGCGTCGAACGCGCGGTGATCAAGTCCACCGCTTCGGCGCAGATGGTGGACAAGGGCAACCACAAGCACTTCATGGCCAAGGAAATCCACGAGCAGCCGGAAGTGGTCGGCCATACGCTCGCTCATTACATCGACATGACCACGGAACGGATTGCGCTGCCTGGAAAACTGCCGTTCGACTGGAAGCAGCTGAAGCGCCTGTCGCTGTCGGCCTGCGGCACCGCGTTTTATGCCGGGCTGGTGGCGAAATACTGGTTCGAGCGCTTCGCCAAATTGCCGGTGGAAATCGATATTGCCTCGGAATTCCGCTACCGCGAGGCGCCGTTGGAAAAAGGCGACCTCGCCATTTTCATTTCGCAATCGGGCGAGACCGCCGACACGCTGGCGACGCTGCGCTACGCCAAGCAGCACCAGCAGCATGTTTTGTCCGTGGTGAACGTGCCGACCTCGACCATTGCGCGCGAAAGCGACGTGGTGATGCCGACGCTGGCCGGTCCCGAAATCGGCGTCGCCTCGACCAAGGCCTTCACCTGCCAGCTCGCCGTGCTGGCGTGTCTCGCCATCGCCGCCGGACGCGCGCGCGGTGAATTATCCGCCGAAGACGAGCAGAAATTGGTGCACGCGTTGATTGAGGTGCCGCGTTTGATGGCGGAGGCGCTCAAGCTCGAGCCGCAGATCGAGCGGCTGGCGCAGGACCTCGCGAAAGTGCGCGACGTGCTCTATCTCGGCCGTGGCACCAGCTTCCCGATCGCGCTGGAAGGCGCGCTCAAGCTCAAGGAAATTTCCTATATCCACGCCGAAGGCTATGCCGCCGGCGAACTCAAGCACGGGCCGATCGCGCTGATCGACGCCACCATGCCGGTGATCGTGATCGCGCCGTACGACCGCGTGTTCGAGAAAACCGCGTCGAACATGCAGGAAGTAGCCGCGCGCGGTGGCAGGATCATCCTGGTGACCGACCCGAAAGGCGCCAAGGAAGCGCCGGTCGATTCCACGGAAATCATCGTTCTGCCGGACATGGTCTCCACGGTGACGCCGCTGGTTTATGCCATTCCGGTGCAGTTGATCGCCTATCACACCGCCGCCGCCATCGGCACCGACGTGGACCAGCCGCGAAATCTCGCGAAATCGGTCACCGTGGAATAAGATGCGCTATGGCCGAGATTGACCAGCGATCGGGCGAGGCGCCAAGCGCGACCGTAGGGTCGGCGTTCCATACCAGCATTGCCGGCCGCATCCGCAATTATTTTCTGACCGGCCTGGTGGTCGCCGGCCCGCTGGCGGTCACCGCCTGGCTGATCTGGTCGATCGTCACCTGGGTCGACAATCTCGTGCGCCCGCTCATTCCGCCGGTCTACCGGCCGGAAACCTATTTGCCCTGGCCGATCCCCGGCACCGGAATGGTGCTCGCCATCATCGTGCTGACGCTGCTCGGTTTCCTCACCGCCAACCTGGTCGGGCGCACACTGGTCGGCTGGGGCGAGGACATGCTCAACCGGATGCCGATCGTGCGGCCGGTCTACAAGACGATGAAGCAGATTTTCGAGACGCTGTTTTCGAAGACCGGTTCGAGCTTCCGGCAGGTCGCGCTGGTGGAGTTTCCGGCGCCCGGCATGTGGTCGTTGGTATTCCTGTCGCAGCCGCCGAGCGGCGAACTGGTGGAAAAGCTGCCGCCGGGCGAGCACGTTTCCGCGTTCATGCCGTGCACGCCCAACCCGACCACCGGGTTCTTCTTCTACGTGCTGCGCAAGGATCTCGTCGTGCTCGACATCTCGGTGGAGAACGCGATGACGCTGCTGATCTCGGCTGGCATGGTGCAGCCGGACGGCGAGGCGCAAAAGAAGCTCGCCACGCTCGCCGCCACCGCGCGCGTGGCGCAGTCGGTGCGCAAGACGGAAGCGGCGGAGGGGTAGGCTACCCCGCCCGGATCAGCTTGATCGCCTCGTCCTTGCCGAACAGATAGAGCAGTTGTCGCAGCGCGTGGCCGCGTTCGCTCTCCAGGTTTGCGTCGCGCGACTGCACCAGCGCGGCGTCGTCGCGCGCCGCGCCGAGATATTTGCCGTGCGTCTCGATGCGCGCGATGCGGAAGCCGGGCAGGCCGCTCTGGCGCGTGCCGAGCAGGTCTCCTTCACCGCGCAGCTTCAAGTCTTCCTCAGCGATGCGAAAGCCGTCTTCGGTGTCGCGCAGCACGGCCAGCCGCGCCTTGGCGGTCTCGCCGAGCGGCGCCTTGTAGAGCAACAGGCAAGTCGAGTGGCCGGGTCCCCGCCCGATGCGTCCGCGCAGTTGATGCAGTTGCGCGAGACCAAAGCGTTCGGCGTGCTCGACCACCATGATGGTGGCTTCCGGAACATCGACGCCGACCTCGATCACCGTGGTGGCGACGAGAAGCTGGGTCTCGCCGGCGGCAAAGCGCGCCATGGCGGCGTCCTTCTCAGACCCCTTCATGCGGCCATGCACCAGGTCGATCTTCTTGCCGAAACGCTGGCGCAGTTCTTCGAAGCGCTCTTGCGCGGCCGCGAGATCGATCTTTTCGGATTCCTCTACCAGCGGGCAGACCCAGTACGCGCGTTGCCCGGAGCCGATCGCGCGGCCGACCGCGTCCTCGACCTCCTCGATGCGCGTGAGCGGAATGGCGCGGGTGTCGATCGGCTGACGGCCGGGCGGCTTTTCGCGCAATTCGGAAACGTCCATGTCGCCGAAAAAGGTGAGCACCAAGGTGCGCGGGATCGGCGTCGCGGTGAGCACCAGCACGTCCACCGCGTCGCCCTTCTGCGCCAGCGCCAGGCGCTGATGCACGCCGAAGCGGTGCTGCTCGTCGACGATGGCGAGCGCCAGATCGTGGAACGCGACCTCTTCTTGATAGAGCGCGTGGGTGCCGATCAAGAGATCGATGTCGCCGAGCGCCAGCCGGTCAAGAAGCGTCTCGCGTTCGCCGCCGCGCTCGCGCCCGGTAAGGATGGCGACGCGCACACCGGCGGCTTCCGCCAGCGGCGCGATGGTGTTGAGGTGTTGGCGGGCGAGAATCTCGGTCGGCGCCATGAAGGCGGCTTGCCGGCCGGCTTCGATCACGGCCGCCGCCGCGATCAGCGCCACCACGGTTTTGCCGGAGCCGACATCGCCTTGCAGCAGCCGCAACATGCGTTGCGGACGGGCGAGGTCGGCGGTGATGTCGTCGACCGCCTTTTGCTGCCAGTGGGTCAGCGCATAGGGCAGGCTCTTTAAAATGCGGGCGCGCAAGCGGCCCTCGCTGGCCGAGCCTCGGCCGGCCTGCCGCCGCATGTGCGCGCGCACCAGCGCGAGCGCGAGCTGGCCGGCCAGCAATTCGTCATAGGCGAGCCGGGTCCAGGCCGGACTCTCCGGCGCGATGTCGTGCGGCTCGGCCGGCCGGTGCAGATGGCGCAGCGCTGCGGAGAATTTCGGAAAACGCTCGCGCGCGACCCAGGCCTCGTCCTGCCATTCCGGCAGTTCGGGCAGGTGACGAAGCGCGCCGTCCATCGCGCGCCGCACATTGCCGAGGGCCAAGCCCTCGGTGAGCGGATAGACCGGCTCGACCAGCGGCAGGTCGGCGAAGCCCTTCTCGTCCACCACCCGGTCGGGGTGCACCATCTGCAACATGCCGTCGTAGAATTCGGCTGTGCCGGAGACGAAGCGCGTCTCGCCCACAGGCAAGAGTTTCTCCAGATAGTCCTTGCGCGCATTGAAATAAGTCAGCGTGAGCGTGGGGCCGGTGCCGTCGCTGGCGATAATGCGGTAGGGCGCGCGCGAGCGATGCGGCGGAGGGGCACGATGCTCCTCGACCGTCACCGCAACGGTGACGACTTGTCCGGGCTGCACCTCGTTGAGCTTCGGCCGCGCCCGCCGGTCGATGACGCCGGCAGGCAGATGAAACAGCAGGTCGACCACGAGCGGCGCCTCGCGGTCGAGCAGCCGGGCATAGAGTTTCTCCAGCTTCGGCCCGACGCCGGGCAGGCTGGTCAGCGAGGCGAACAGAGGGCTCAGCACGAGCGGGCGCATGGGCGGCATGCTGGCTTGCGCGTTCGGCGGACGCAATGCTGGGCTGTGCAAAGCAAACGCTGACAGCGCCCCGCAAGCCCTCTATATAAAGCCCGCCCGGCCCCGTCCGGGTTTTTGCCGTTGGAGCGAGACGATGACCGGTATTGGCATTTCGAGCGAAGGGTTGGACGAGCGCCGGCGGCGGCTGCTGTTCCGCTCCTGGCATCGCGGCATCCGCGAGATGGACCTGGTGCTCGGCCGTTTCGCCGACGCCGAGATCGCAAAATTGAGCGACGCCGATCTCGATGAATACGAGGCATGGCTTGAGGTGCCGGACCAGAAGATTTTTACCTGGGTGAATGGGACGCAGCCAGCTCCGGCCGAGATCGACACCCCGTTGTTCCGCCGCTTGCGCGATTTCCATTACAAGGACGATGAATCGACGTGAGCGCGACGGCTAACTCTCCCGCGTCATTGCTGCAGGCCGGCCGGGCGCTCACGCTCGCCCAGGTCGCCGACGGCGCCGAGGGCCTAGTGCTGGCCGATCTCGCGCGCGCCATCGCCGCGCGGTCGAACGCGCCGGCAATCTCGCTCGCCGTGATCTGCCGCGACGGCCAGCGCATGGCGGCGCTGTCGCGCTCGTTCGCCTTCTTCGGGCCAGACATTCTAACCATGGAATTCCCGGCCTGGGATTGTCTGCCCTATGACCGGGTGTCGCCGAATGCGAGCGTGGTGGCGCAGCGCATGACCGCGCTGTCGCGGCTCGCCCGCGTGAGGGGCCGCGACAAGCCCTCGGTGCTGCTCACCACTGTGAACGCCGCGCTGCAACGCGTGCCGGCGCGCGACTTCACGGCGACGCACGCGCTGTCGGTCGCGCCCGGCAACATCATTGGCATGGCGAGCATCGTGACCTGGCTGGAGCTCAACGGCTTCACCCGCGCCTCGACGGTGCGCGAGCCGGGCGACTACGCGGTGCGCGGCGGCATCCTCGATCTCTATCCGCCCGGCATGGACTCGCCGGTCCGCTTCGATTTCTTCGGCGACGCGCTGGAGACAATCCGCACGTTCGATGCACAGACGCAAAGAAGCGAAACGCCATTGCGCGGGCTCGACCTGGTGCCGGTGGCGGAATTCCAGCTGGTCACCGAAACCATCCGCCGCTTCCGCACCGGCTATGTGGCCGAGTTCGGCGCCGCCACGCCCGACGATCTCTTGTACGAGGCGGTGAGCGAGGGCCGCCGCTATCCCGGCATGGAGCACTGGCTGCCGCTGTTCCACAACACGCTCGAGACCGTTTTCGATTATCTGCCCGGCACGCCGCTGGCGCTCGAACACCTTGCCGAAGACGCCGCCCATGAGCGCCTCACGCAAATCGCCGACTATTTCGAGGCGCGCCGCGAGGCGCTGAAGGATGGTGTGACGCCGGCCTACAAGCCGCTGCCGGCGGCGCGGCTTTACCTCAGCGAGACGGAATGGAAAGAGCGGCTGGACAGCGCGGCGCTGGCGAAGCTGACGCCGTTCGCGGTGCCGGACGCGCGCAATGTCATGGATGTCGGCGCGCGCGCCGGCCATAATTTTGCATCCGAGCGCGCCGAGCCCGGTGCCAATGTGTTCGAGGCTCTCGGCAAGCACGTGCTGGCGCAGCAGGCGTCCGGCAAGCGGGTGGCGATCGCGCTCTGGAGCGAGGGCGCGCGCGAGCGCATGAACCACGTGCTTGCCGATCACAAGCTGCACAATCTCACGAATATCAACTTTTGGCCGCAGGCCTTGAGCCTGCCCAAGCCTGCGGTAGCGCTCGCCGTGCTCGGCATCGAGTCCGGATTCGAGACCGCCGACGCGGCGATCGTCAGCGAGCAAGATATCCTCGGCGACAGACTTGTGCGGCCGCGCCGCGCCATGCGGCGGGCCGACAATTTCATCGCCGAAGCGACCAGCCTCGCGCCCGGCGACCTGGTCGTGCACGTCGATCACGGCATCGGCCGCTTCGCCGGCTTGCAGCCGATCACCGCCGCCGGCGCGCCGCACGACTGCCTGGAAATCCATTACGCCGAGGGCGCCAAGCTTTATCTGCCGGTTGAAAACGTCGATCTGCTGTCGCGCTACGGCGCCGAGCAGGCCATCGTCGATCTCGACCGGCTCGGCAGCGGCAATTGGCAGGCGCGCAAAGCGCGCATGAAAAGCCGCATCCGCGAGATTGCCGGCGAATTGATCAAGGTTGCGGCCGAGCGGCTGACGCGCGAGGCCCCGCGCTTCAGCGTCGCTCCGGGTGCCTATGACGAATTCTGCGCCGGATTTCCATACGAGGAAACCGACGATCAGCTTGCCGCCATCGACGCCACCATCAAGGACTTAAGTTCCGGCCGCCCGATGGACCGGCTGGTCTGCGGCGACGTCGGCTTCGGCAAGACCGAAGTGGCATTGCGAGCCGCCTTCATCGCCGCGATCAACGGTAAGCAGGTGGCGGTGGTGGTGCCGACCACGCTGTTGGCGCGCCAGCACTTCAAGACTTTCACCGAACGATTCCGCGGCTTTCCGGTCAACGTGGCACAGGCGTCGCGCCTGGTGCCGGCGGCGGAACTGAGCAAGGTCAAGGCTGGCTTGGCCGACGGCAACATCGATATCGTCATCGGCACCCACGCGCTGCTCGGCAAGGGCATCACCTTCAAGGATCTGGCGCTGGTGGTGGTGGACGAGGAGCAGCACTTCGGCGTCGCGCATAAAGAGAAGCTCAAGACCCTGCGCTCGGAAGTGCATGTGTTGACGCTCACCGCCACGCCGATTCCGCGCACGCTTCAATTCGCGCTCACCGGCGTGCGCGATCTTTCGATCATCGCCTCGCCGCCGGTCGATCGCCTGGCGGTGCGCACCTTCGTGTCGCCGTTCGACCCGATCACCGTGCGCGAGGCGCTGCTNNGTCGCGCACGGGCAGATGCCGCCGACGGTGCTCGACGACATCATGACGGCGTTCTACGACGGCAAATACGACGTGCTGCTGTCCACCACCATCATCGAGTCCGGGCTCGATATTCCGACGGCCAATACGCTGATCGTGCATCGCGCCGACCGCTTCGGGCTGGCGCAGCTTTATCAGCTGCGCGGGCGGGTGGGGCGCGCCAAGCTGCGCGCCTATGCCCTGCTGACGCTCCCGGCGCAGCAGAAGATCACGGCCCAGGCGGAGCGGCGGCTGAAGGTACTGCAGTCGCTCGACACGCTGGGCGCCGGCTTCCAGCTTGCCTCGCATGACTTGGACATCCGCGGCGCCGGCAATCTGCTGGGCGACGAGCAGTCCGGCCACATCAAGGAAGTCGGCTTCGAGCTTTACCAGCAGATGCTGGAAGAGGCGGTGCTCAGCCTGAAGGCTGGCATCAGCGCGCCGGTGGCGGACCGCTGGTCGCCGTCGATCACCATCGGCACGGCGCTGCTCATCCCGGAAGACTACGTCGCCGACCTGTCGGTGCGCCTCGCGCTCTACCGGCGGCTGGCCGAGATCGAGGACGAGCGCGACATCGACAGCTTCGCGGCGGAAATGGTCGACCGCTTCGGCCCGCTGCCTGGCGAAGTCGAGCATTTGTTGCAGGTGGTCGCCATCAAGGCGCTGTGCCGGCGCGCCAATGTCGAGAAGCTCGAGGCCGGGCCGAAGGGCGTCGTGCTGTCGTTCCGCGACAACAACTTCGCCAACCCGGACGGGCTGATCGCGTATATCCGGGAGCAGGGGTCGGGCGTGCGTATGCGGCCCGATCCGAAGGACGCCAAGGGCCAGCAGTTGGTGTTCTTCGACGACTGGGAGCAGCCGGATGAGCGGCTCAAAGGCACCGCGGCGATTTTGCGCAAGCTCGCGAGCATCGCGGAGCAGGCCAAGGCGGCGTGATCCTTAATTTCTGCGCATGATCTTATCCGAAAACCGGTTCCCACTTTTCGGGATCATGCGCTACTCCGCCGCGGCTTGGCCAGCTTGCGCCATGCGATCGATCGCGTCGGCGAGATATTCCGGCGACTGCGCGCCGGACACCGCGAATTTGCCGCCGAAGATGAAGCAGGGCACGCCCTCGATGCCGGCTGCCTTGGCCGACTGCGCCTCCTGCTCGACCTCGGCGACGTCCTGATCGATCGCCAGTGCAGCGCGTACCGTATCGGCATCGAGCCCGACATCGGCAGCGGCTTTTACCAGCGTGTCGCGGTCGGTCAGATCGGCGCCTTGCGTGAAATAAAGATCCATCAGTTTCTGTTTCATTTCGGCCGCCTTGCCGATGCCTTCCGCCCAGCGGATCAGCCGGTGGCAGTCGAGCGTATTGGGCTGGCGCTTCATCTTGTCGGTCGCGTAAGTGAGGCCTTCTTCCGCCGCCGCTGCCGTGACGCGCTGGGCGATGCCCTTGTAGCGCTCGGGCGAGCCGAATTTGGTGGTGAGATATTGCTCGCGCGACATGCCTTCGCGCGGGATCCAGTCGTTGAGGAAATATGGGCGCCAATGCACCTCGACCGCAACGCCGGGCCGCAGCGCTAGGGCCTTTTCCAGGCGGCGCTTGCCGATGAAGCACCACGGACAAACAACGTCGGAGACGACGTCGATACGTACAGGCTGATTGTCGGACATGGCTGGCTCCTGTTTGAGCTAACCTAGTCACGGAATTACTCGGCGGCAACCACCCGGCTGTCCATCACCCGCGCCAACAGACTGTCGATGGTATCGCCGGCCTTCAGCGTCGCCAGCGTCACATGGGCGGCAAGCGTGTCGCGCCCGCGCTGATTTATCAGCATGATATTTTTGATCAGTCCGGCGATGCGCCGCGCCACCACATGGGCGCTGCGCAGATCGGTCTGCGTGAAGACGATCAGCAGCGCGCCGTCGTCGTCGCGGCAGGCAAAGTCGATATTGCGGATGAGCCGGGTCAACAGCCGGGCGGTGTCCATGCCGGACCGCGCGTCGAGCCCGCCGTCGAAGGAAAAGCGCGCAAGCGACAGCGCCATGTCATCGCCCGCGTCGGCCACCGCGTTGCCGAGCTCGCGCCAGAACGTGTCGCGCGTATGCAGTCCGGTTTCCGGATCGAACATGCCGTCGGCATCGAGCGTCTTGAGCATGCGTTTGAGCCGCGCCTCGAAGGCGTGCATCCGCACCAGCGGCACCATGCGCGCAACTAGCCGGGCGGGGTCGCCGTCGACGTGGTCGATATGCGGCAAGGCGTCTACAAATTTCGGCGGCGTCTCGCCGATCACCGCCACCGGAATGTCGCGGAAGCGGGCGTCCAGCGCCAGTACGGTGAGGAAGGCTTCCACCATGCGCGGAGAAAAACCATCGCCCACCACGATGCCGTCGATGTCGCGCGCGTTGAGGTGCTTGGCGGCAGTCTCCACGCTGAGCGCGCCCACCATCTTTACCCGCTCGCCCATCGCCACGCTGAGCTTGGGGTAGAGCGGGCCGCGGCCGGCGATCAGCACGGTCGCGTCGTCGAGCGCGTCGCCGATTGGCAACGGCGGCAGCCTTCCGTCATGGGAGGCGAAGGTCTCGATGCGGCGGAGAACGGTCGCATGCAAGGCGCGCACCCGCATGGCCGATTGCAATCGCGCAATCAGCCGCTCGACCGGCAGTCCGGCGTCGGCCGCAAGCGCGATCGGGATGGCGGCTTCCTGGTCGCCGAGGACGCGCGCGATGACCGGAACGATGATGCCGCTTGCGGTGGCGATCTGCCGGGCGAGTTCGCGCGCGGCAGGTTCGTTAGACGGAGCCCCCGGCTCGGCGATCACCACAGCGGTGGGTTTGACTGAAATAAAAGCGGTTGCCGCATCGGCCCAGTTGGCTTCGACGACCGGGAATGCGCCGGCGGCCACCAGCGCATCGACCAGGTCGGTCGCCGGACTTTCGGCGATCACGATCATCGGACCTTGCAGCGACATCGAAGGCGCACGCTGGGGTTATAAAAACTCGCGCAACCTTAACGGGGCGCGATTAATACCTCGTCAACGAAATGAGGAAGATCACGCCGCATTCCCGCGAATGCGAAACGCTCGGGTAATCAGCGGATTGACGCCGCGCGCCTGTAATTCGGTAGCGACAGCGTCGCTATCGCCGGCGCGTCCGGCCAGCCGTTGACCGAGCAGGGCGTCGGGCAACGCGACGATGACGGCGGCCGGATCAACGGCCGCCACGGCGGCGTCGACCTCGCGTTGGCGCATGCGATAGAAGCCGACCGCGGTGATGCCGGCGGGCGGCGCGGCGTCCGGTGGAACCGGTGCCGGCATCCCGTCGGGACCGCGCCGCGCCGGCAACAACATGGTTTCACGGAAGCTGGCAATGTCCACCAGTGCCGCTTCGCGTCGCCAGGGTGCGGTGGCGGCAAGCGGCTCGGGCGCGCGCCATAGTGCGAGGATCGTTTTGATTTGCCCGCCCAGCAGGCCGGCGTCGGCCAGCGGCTTCAGCGCGGGACCCGGCAATACAACGGTAACGGGGTCATGGACGCGGGCTTGCGCGGCGAACACAGCCGGATCGAAGCCGTGATGCAGTGCCAGCGTGCCACCGCCGAGCAGCCAAGGCACCAGTGTCAGGGCGATGCCGGCGAACGAGCCGATTGGGATCGCCGACAGGATCGTCGTGTCCGCAGCGAGGCGGCCTTCGAGGAACGCGACCACTCCGCCGGCAATCAGTTCGCTCTGACTGCGTGCGATCGGAACGAAGCCGTCGCCCGTGACGTCGAAGGTGATGGCGGCGACGTGGGCGGTACCAGGGCCCGGCCGCGGCGCGAGTTGGAAGAATTCCCCAGGCGCTGAAGCGAACACATCATCGAGCGGCACCACGCCGTCGGCCAGTTCGCGTCCGAAGCCGCAGATGAAGCGGATCGAAAACAATTTGGCCGCCACCCGCATGGCGATTCCGGCAAAGGACGTCGATTGTGCGTCAGCGCCGACGTGCGTCGACGTGATGATCGCCCTGGCGCTAGTGCGGCCAAGCGCGGCCACCATGTCTTGCTCGCGCCAAAGCAGCGGCAGCGGCGCCGCGATCATGCCGGCGCGCAGCACGCCCAGAAACGCGATGACGCTGTCCACGGTATTGGTGAGCTGTATCGCCACCACGGTATCGGTCTGAAGTCCGAGCCCGCGCAGCTTGGCGGCGAGCGCCGATATGGCGCGGTCGGCTTGCGCAAAGGTCAGCCGCCGCGGCGCATGGCCGCCCACACTCTCGCAATTCGGCGGATCGATCAGCGCCAGCGCGTCGGCGTGACGTACCCCGGCGCGCCGGAACAGGTCGTCGAACGTGGCGCGATTGCCACCGATGCGTTCGTTGCCGCCTAGGATCATTTGGCGTCCCCTTGCCACCAGGTTTCCGGCAAATAGCCGAACAAGGAGGTCTGTGAGGGATGCTTGATTCGCGTCCAGCGCGCTATCCATTGTTTGGGCGGGAAGTAGAGCGGCACCACATAGAAGCCGGACAGCAGCGCGCGGTCGAGCGCGCGGGTGGCGGAAACGAAGTCGGGGCGGGTGGTCGCGCCGAGCATGGCGGCGATCATGGCGTCGACCGCCTTCGACTTGACGCCCATGTAGTTGCGGCTGCCTTCCTGGCTGGCCGCTGCCGACCCCCAATAGAACAGTTGCTCGTTGCCGGGCGAGAGCGACTGCTCCCAGCGGTATTGCATCATGTCGAAATCAAAACCGATGCGGCGGCGCTCGAACTGCGTGGCGTCCACGCTGCGAACGCGCGCGTCGATGCCGGCGCGCTTGAGGCTGCGCGTAAAGGCAAGCGCGACGCGCTCCTGGTCGCGGGTGTTGGTAAGTATCTCAAACACGAACGGCCCCCCGCTTGCCGTGTGCACCAGCTGCGTACCCTTGAGGGCGTAGCCGGCGGCGGCAAACAGCGCGAACGCCCGGCGCAGGCCAGCGCGGTCGCGGCCCGAGCCATCGGTGACCGGCGGCGCCCACGTGCCGGCCATGATGTCGGGCCGCACAGTGCCGGGAAAGGCGCCAAGCAATTCGCGCTCGCGTCCATTGGCGGGCACGCCACGAGCGGAGAGATCGCAGCCGTCGAAATAGCTCGCCGTGCGTTTATACAGATCGAAAAAATAATTGTGATTGATCCATTCGAAATCGAACAGGTGCAGAATAGCCTCGCGCACGCGCACGTCCGCGAAGATCGGCCGGCGGGTGTTGAACACGAGGCCATCCATGCCCTTCGGAAGGCCGTAGGGGAATTCCTCCTTGACCACGCGGCCCTGAGCGAGCGCGGGGAAATCGTAAGCGGTCTGCCAACGGCCGGGATCGGTTTCCAGGCGCACGTCGTAGCTGCCTTTCTTGAAGGCCTCGAAATGCGTGTTGCCGTCGCGGTAATAGTCGAAGCGGATGGTGTCGAAATTCCATAAGCCGCGATTGATCGGCAGATCGCGCCCCCAGTAATTCGCATCGCGCGTGAACGACACGCTTTCGGCCGGCCTGACCGCGCTCACGCGGTAGGGGCCGCTGCCGAGCAGCGGCTCGAAGGTCGTCCGCTCGAATTTGGCGGGATCGATCGCGTGTTTCGCCAGCACCGGCATCAGGCCGATGATCAGCGGCAATTCACGGTCGTCGGAGCCGGCAAGATCGAAGCGCACCGTGCGCGCGTCGCTCGCCACCGCTTTGACCACTTTTGTGTAATAGGTGCGGTAATTGGGCCGGCCCTTGTCGCGCAGCAGCCCCCAGGAAAAAATAACATCCTCGGCCGTCACCGGCTTGCCGTCGGCAAAGCGCGCCACTGGATTGAGCGTGAAGGTGACATAGCTGCGCGCGGCGTCGGTCTCCACGCTGTCGGCGAGTAGGCCGTAGAGCGTGAACGGCTCGTCATAGCCGCGCGCCAGCAGGCTCTCGATCACGTAGCTGCGGATATTGGCCGCCGGCAGGCCCATGACGATGAACGGATTGAGGCTGTCGAAAGTGCCCAGCACGCCTTGCACCAGTTCGCCGCCTTTCGGGGCCGCCGGGTCGGCATAGCTCGGTTGGCTGAAATTAGCGGGCCATGTCGGCTCGCCGTGCATGGCGATGGCGTGCTGCGCGGGCGCCGCCCAAGCCGGCGATCGCCCGAGGCCGCTGGCGGTCAGCAAGGCACCAACAATCAATGTGCGCCGGGATGCCTGCCATTGCATCGGCGCGGGGGCGGTAACGGAGGGCGCGAACGGGGGGCGGATGCGATTCGTTTCCGGTTTTGCGCAACTTATCACAGGCCTGAGCCCCTGCGCGGTCCCGTATTTTCGGCACATTCGTGGCTTTATTGCAGGAGCAATATCGGCTATCAGGCAGCCCAGCAGTGTCACGCTGCCGCCGCATTTCGCGGGGAGAGAGCCGGGCGAAGGACGACCGTTCGATTGGGCGCGAGGCCGCGAGCGATACGGGGAACAAAGGGATAAATTGCAAATGGATCATTGGATCGCATCGGCCCGGCCCCTGGGGCGGGCGCTGACGGCCTCATTCGCCGCGGGATTTCTGGCCGCGGCCATGGTCGCGGCGACGCCGGCGCTCGCGCAGCAGCCGAAACCGACGAAGCCGGCATCACCAAAGGCCGCGCCCAAAGCGCCTGCGGCCGCGCCCGCTGCTCCGGCGGCGCCAGCCCAAGCCGCCGCAGCGCCGCCGCAGCTCATGTATTCGCCGTGGGTGAAAGTCTGCGGCAAAGGTCCGGAGACCAACAACAAGCAGGTCTGCGTCCTCACCAAGGACGGCCGCCTGGAAAACGGCATGCCGGTCGCGGTGGTCCAGTTGTTCGAGCCGGAAGGTGAAGCCAAGGTGCTGCGGATCACGGTTCCGCTCGGCATGCAGTTGCAGCACGGCACCCGCATGATCATTGATCAGGGGCAAGCGGCGCAGGAGCCTTACAAGATTTGCTTCCCCGTCGGCTGCATGTCCGATTATCCGGTCACCGACGACATGATCGCCAAGATGAAAAAGGGCCAGCAGATCACCCTGCAGGCGATCAACATGCAGGGCACGCCGATCAGCCTGCCGCTGCCGCTCACCGATTTCGCCAAGGCCTATGACGGCCCGCCGACCGATCCGAAGGTGGTCGAGGAGCAGCAGCGCAAATTGCAGGAAGAATTGCAGAAGCGGGCGGAAGACGCGCGCAAGAAACTGGAAGCCCAGCAGCCCGCGCCGGCACCCGCGCCGGCACCCGCGCCGAAGAAATAGTCCGGCGACGCCGGATGGCGAATACGAAAGGCGCAGGCAAAAGCCTGCGCCTTTTTCCTTTTGTCAGTTCAGTTGGCTGTTGCGCGGGCGATAGACGCCGCGGTCGTCCTGCACAAACACTTCGTTGACCTGCGGATGGCGCAGCGGCTTGTCGGACGTGTCGGGCAGCAGGTTCTGCTCAGAGACGTAGGCGATGTATTCGCTCTCCGCGTTCTCGGCGAACAGATGATAGAACGGCTGATCCTTGCGCGGGCGCACTTCGGCGGGGATCGACTCCCACCATTCGTCGGTGTTGTCGAACTCGGGATCTATATCGAACACCACGCCGCGGAACGGATAGACGCGGTGCTTGACGACCTGGCCGATCTGGTATTTGGCGATGCGTATCTTGTCCATGTCAGGGATCACTTAGTACATCGCTGCGGGCTTCGCCAGACCTGCGCTCACAGGCCGTAACGGGCGGCCATTTCCGGGTCCTTGGCGGCGACCAGCTTCGCCAGATCGAGCAGAACCTTCGCCTGTTTCCAGGTGGCGTCGTCCTGCATTTTGCCGTCGATCATCACCGCGCCGGCGCCGTCCGGCATGGCGGCGACGATTGCTTTCGCGAAAGCCACTTCCGCCGGGTCGGGCGAGAATACTTTTTTGGCGATAGCGATCTGCGAGGGATGCAGCGACCAGGCGCCGAGGCAGCCCATTAGGAATGCGTTGCGGAATTGCGCCTCGCAGGCGGCGGCGTCGGAGAAATCACCGAACGGGCCGTAGAACGGCTTGATGCCGGAGGCGGCGCAGGCATCCACCATTCGCCCGACGGTGTAGTGCCACAGGTCCTGCTGATAGGCCGGGCGCGGAGCGTCACCGTTCGCATCTGCCAACACTTTGTATTCGGGATGACCGCCGCCGACGCGCGTGGTCTTCATCGCGCGCGAGGCGGCGAGATCGGCGGGCCCCAGGCTCATGCCGTGCATGCGCGGCGACGCGCTCGCAATCGCTTCGATATTGTTGACGCCCTGCGCGGTCTCCAGGATGGCGTGAATCAAAATCGGATTTTTGATTTTGTGGCGCGCTTCGAGCTGCGCCAGCAACTGGTCGAGATAGTGGATGTCCCAGGGGCCGTCGACCTTCGGCAGCATGATGACGTCGAGTCTGTCGCCAACTGCGCCAACGATCTCGATGACGTCGTCGAGCGCCCACGGCGAATTGAGTGCGTTGATGCGCGTCCACAATCCGGTCACGCCATAGTCGACCGCTTTGGCCATCGCGATGAAGCCGTTGCGCGCGGCCTCCTTGGCCTCGACCGGAATGGCGTCTTCGAGATTGCCCAGCACTACGTCCACCTGACCCGCCAGCTCGGGCACCTTGGCGCGCAGTTTTTCAAGATGCGGCGGCACAAAATGGATCATGCGCTCCAGCCGCACCGGCAGCTCGCGCATGGGCGCGGGCGCGCCGATGGCGAGCGGAGCGAAGAACTGGCGGGGCAATTTCATGGGCTGCTTAAGTCCTTCCCAAGGGGCTAGGTGCCGTTTAGAGGAATGCAAACACCGCGCCAAGTGGGCAGTCCCGCGGGGCCGGCCGGGGCCTTCGGATGATCGACGTTCTCAATCTCGCGTTGCCGTTTTTCGGCCTGATTTTCATCGGCTTTGCCTGCGGCAAATTCAAGCAGATCCCCGATACCGCTCTGGCCTGGATGAATTTTTTCATCCTTTACGTGGCGCTGCCGGCCCTGTTCTACCGCATTTTGGCCCAGACCCCGCTCGAAAAGCTCGCGCAGGTGGACTTCATCTTCGCCACCACGCTGGCGACGGTCTGGGCCTTTTCGCTCTCGTTCGCCATCGGCATGGCGATCAGGCGCGGCAATATCGCGGAGGCGGCGATCGCGGGGCTGGCCGGCGGCTACGGCAATATCGGCTTCATGGGTCCGGGGCTGGCGCTGGCCACTCTCGGGCCGGCGGCGGCGGTACCGGTGGCGCTGATTTTTTGCTTCGACAACATCATTCTGTTTACCATGGTGCCGTTCCTGATGGCGCTGGCCAAGCCGCAGCAGGTGAGCCTCGCCCACACCGCGCTCGAAGTGGTCAAGCGCATCGTCCTGCACCCGCTGATCATCGCGAGCGCGCTCGGCGTCGCCTCGGCAGCGTTGCATTTCCAGCCGCCGGTCGCGCTCGAACGCTTGATGCAGTTTTTGCAGAACGCCGCGGCGCCCTGCGCGCTGTTCACGCTCGGAGTGACGGTTGCGTTACGGCCGCTGAAGAAGATGCCGTGGGAGGTTCCGTTCCTTACCGTGGTGAAACTCGCGGTTCACCCGATCCTGATCTTCCTGCTGCTGTCACTGTTCGGCCCGTTCGACCAAACCTGGGTCTACACCGCGGTGCTGATGGCGGCGCTGCCGCCGGCGCTCAACGTGTTCGTGTTCGCGCGTCAATACGATGTCTGGGTGGAGCAGGCCTCGAGCGCGGTCTTGATCGGCACGCTGGTCTCCGTGGTGACGCTTACCAGCGTGATGTGGATGGTAAAAACCGGTACGCTGCCGCCTCTGCTGTTTCGGTGACAGCGTGTAATCCCGAAAAATGGGAACCGGCTTTCGGAAAAGATCATGCGCAATGGATAACTCTATGCAACCGCTGTCCGGCCTTCTTGTCCTCGATTTCACCACGCTGCTGCCGGGGCCGCTTGCCGCGCTGATGCTGGCAGAGGCCGGCGCCGAGGTGATCAAGATCGAACGGCCGGGCGGCGAGGATATGCGGCGCTTTCCGCCCGTCGTCGACGGCGAAAGCGCCGTCTTCGCCATGCTCAATCGCGGCAAGCAGGTGTTGACCCTCGATCTCAGGAGCGCTGCCGGCCGCGAAAAATTGATCCCGCTGATAGAGCGCGCCGATATCCTGATCGAACAATTCCGTCCCGGCGTGATGGCGCGGCTGGGCTTGGGCTACGACGCGGCGCGCGCGCTCAATACGCGGTTGATCTATTGCTCCATCAGCGGTTACGGCCAGAGCGGTCCGCGCGTCGAGGAGGCTGGCCACGATCTCAACTACATTGGCAATACCGGCCTGCTCGATCTGCAGCCGGGGCCACTGGCAACGCCGGTGGTGCCGCCGATGCTCGTTGCCGATATCGCCGGCGGCAGCTTTCCGGCGGTGATCAATATTCTCCTGGCGCTGCGTTCGCGCGACCAAAGCGGGGAGGGTTGTCACATCGACATCGCCATGACCGACGCGATGTTCACTTTCGCCTGGTATGCAATTGCCGTCGGCACGGCGACCGGACGCTTTCCCGCTCCGGGCGAAATGATGCTGGTCGGCAGTTCGCCGCGCTATCGTTTATATCCGGCCAACGACCGCAAAATCGTCGCCTGCGGCGCAATCGAGCAGAAATTCTGGCTGGCGTTTTGCAAGGCGATCGGGTTGGCGGAAGAGTTTATCAGCGACTTCCGCGCCCCGGCGGCGACCTGCGAGGCGGTCGCCAAACTCATCGCGGCGCGGACATCCGAGGAATGGCGACTGATCTTCGCAGCCGCCGACTGCTGCGCGACGATTGTCGTGCCGCTCGAACAAGCAATGCGCGATCCGCATTTCGTCCAGCGCGGGCTGTTCGATTACAAAGTCGAGAATTCGTCGGGCAAAACCATGGCGGCTCTGCCGCTGCCGATATCGCCGCGGTTTCGCGAAAAGCCAGGCACCAAAAAGGCGCCGCCGCTTCGATAGGAACTAGAGGGCTTCGCCCCGCATCAGCCGCGGCTGCGCGGCGGCCGGCTGCACGCCCTCGCGCATCACGGCGCGGCGCAGTGGCCCGATGCGGTCGATCATGTAAAGGCCTAATCCGCGCATACCCTGTACGGGGAGGAAATCCGTCAGCAGCGTGCGGTTGAGCAGGTCGATGGCGAGCGTGCGGGTGCCGACGTCGGCGCGCCGCATTTTCTCGTAAGCTGCGAGCACGTCGCTGCCGCCAATATCGCGGCTGTCGCGGTGCGCTTCAACCGCGAGCTCGCCGATGCTGGCGGCATCGCGCAGGCCGAGATTGAGCCCCTGTGCGCCGATCGGCGGAATCACATGGGCGGCTTCCCCCACCAGCGCGATGCGCCGGTCTCCAAATCGTTTGGCGGTGGCCACCGAAAGCGGGAAGACGCCGCGCCCCGGCTCGATCGTGATCTTGCCGAGGATCGAATGCGAGGCCCGCTCGATTTCCGCCGCCAGCTCGGCGTCGTCGAGCGCCGCGATGACCTCGGCTTGCACCGGATCGAGCACCCAGACCAGACTCGAGCGCAACCCAGGCAGCGGCACCAGCGTGAACGGCCCGCTGACGGTGTGGAATTCGGTCGAGGTGCCGCGGTGCGGACGGGTGTGTTTCAGGCAAGCGGTGACCGCGACCTGTTTGTAGTCGCGTTCGTCGACCGCGATGCCGGCGGCGGCGCGGCATAGCGAACGGCGGCCGTCGGCGGCGATCAGCAGCGGCGCGCTCACCTCAGCCCCGCTCTTGAGCGTGACCGTGACCGCATCGTCACCAGGCGTGACGCTGCGAACCTCGTCCTCGATCAGGCGCAGCGATGGCAATGCGCCAGCGCGCTGCTCGAGCGCGGCGACCAGATGGAAGTTCTCTATATTGTAACCGAAGGCGTCGAGGTCGATTTCGTCGGCGTCGAATTTGACTTCCGGCGCGCGCCAAAGCCGGCCGGTATCATCGACGATACGCATGGTCTTGAGCGGCGAGGCCTGCGCCGCGCAAAGCGGCCAAACGCCCAGGGTTTCCAGCGCGGTGACGGAACCCGCGAACAAAGCGGTGGTGCGGTGGTCGGGGCGGGCCGGACGTTTTCCCACCAGCACGGTGGCGAGCCCCGCGCTGGCGAGCGTAATCGCCGCGGTCAGGCCGGCCGGGCCGCCGCCCACCACGATGACTGAAGGCCGATCGGTATATTTGTCCGGCATCAAAGCGTCCTGTTGCGAATTAGCTGATTAGCATGCGGCAGGCTTGCGCGGAAACCACGCCGGCGGCTGCCGATACCGGGCCGGGGTCCGATACGCTAAAGAATGATGGAAAGCCAATGACCGAAACCGCCGGCCACGATCTGTCCCATCTGCCGCCCGCCGCCAGCCGGCTCGGCGCCGCCTTCGCGCGGCCGAAAGCGCTGGCGGCGCTTTGCGTGGTGGCGCTGGCGGGTCTCAGCTGGCTGGCGCTCGGCCTGTTGTATTCCGGCATAAGCCCGTTCGACGCGATGTGCTGGGCGCTGGTTCCGTCCAGCGCGGTCTGGGGCGCCGGCGGATTCGCGATCGTTGGCCTGATGTGGAGCGCGATGACGCTCGCCATGATGCTGCCGAGCGCGTCGCCCATGATTCTCACTTACGCCGAAATCGGCGACACCGCCGCGCGCAAGGGCGAACGCATCGTCTCGCCGTTCGTGCTGGCCGCCGGTTACATGCTGGTGTGGCTCGGCTTTGCCGCCGCCGCGACGCTCGCGCAATTCGCCTTTACGCGCGCCGCGCTGCTCGATACCGGCATGGCGTCCGCGAGCGGGTTGTTCTCGGGCGCGATCTTCATCGGCGCCGGCGCCTATCAATTCTCCACGCTCAAGCATGCCTGCCTGACGCAATGCCGAAGTCCGTTCCCCTTCTTCTTCACCAATTGGGCGACCACGACGCGCGGCGTATTCCGCCTCGGCGTCAAGCAGGGCCTCTACTGCCTCGGCTGCTGCTGGGCGATGATGCTGGTGATGTTCGCGGTCGGCGTGATGAACGTGATCTGGATGGCCGCGCTCGGCGCGCTGATGACGTTCGAGAAGATCGGCGCCGGCAAGCGCCTCAGCTACGCGCTCGGCGTCGCGCTGATCGTGACCGGCATGGCCTTTGTGCTGACGGCATTTTCCGCCCATTGGCCGGTACACGCAATTTGAGCTAGGTCTTTGAAAGACCGGGAGGGAGACAGTGACCGAAGCGTGGACCCTGAAGGGCGAGATGGCGCTGTCGTGCAGTTGCACGGTGTTTTGCCCCTGCGTGCTTTCGCTCGGCGACCATCCGCCGACCGAAGACCGCTGCCAGACCTGGGCCGGCGTGCGCATCGACGAAGGACATATCGACAGTGAAGACCTGTCCGGACTGCGGGTCGGACTTATGATGGACCTGCCGGGCATCATGTCGCGCGGCAACTGGACCGCGGCGCTTTTCGTCGACGACAAGGCTTCGGCGATGGCGGTGAAGGGGCTCACCCGCATCTTCACCGGGCGCGTCGGCGGCACCACGCATCTGCTCTCTATCTTGGTCGGCCAATTCCTCGGTGTCCGGCAGATACCGATCAGCTACGAGACACAAGGCGAGACGCGCATCATCAGCCTGGAAAAATACGGCGGCGGGGCGATCAGCCCGGTGCGCGGCAAGGAGCAGGGCCAGAACGTCGTGATCCGCAACAGCGAATATTGGATCGGTCCCGACGTCATCGTCTCGCGCGCCGACAAGTCGCGCTTCCGCGGCTTCGGCCGCAACTGGAACCTGGCCGGCCGGTCGGCCGAGATCGTCAAGCTGGACTGGGGCAACCAGTAAGTGACCAAATTGGTTAGCATCCGCGCTTTCGCCGTTCACGTCTTCACCGCGTGCGGCGCGGCGCTGGCGCTGATGGCCTTGATTTTCGCCACCGGCGAACATTGGGCGGCGACGTTCTTCTGTCTCGGCTTGGCGCTGGCGGTGGACGGTGTCGACGGCCTGCTGGCGCGCGAATTCGACGTTGCCGAGGCTTTGCCGCGCTGGTCGGGCGAGACACTCGATCTCGTCGTCGACTTCACCACCTATGTGTTCGTTCCGGCTTACGCGATCGCCGCCAGCGGAATGCTGCCGCCCGCTTTGGCAATTCCGTCCGGCGTCCTTGTCGTCGTCACCGGCGCGCTCTATTTCGCCGACCGGCGGATGAAGACGGCCGACAACTATTTCCGCGGCTTCCCGGTGCTGTGGAACGTCGCCGCATTCTACCTTTATCTGCTGGAGCCGCCGCCTTGGCTGGCCGCCGCCATGATTGCCGCGCTCGCGGTGCTGACATTCACCCCGATCAAGTTTCTGCATCCGCTTCGCGTCAGGCGCCTGCGCGTGCTCAACGTCGCGCTGCTTGCGGCCTGGGCCGTACTGGCAATCCTGGCGCTGATCGCCAACCTCAATCCGGGGCCCTATGTGATCTGGCCGCTGGCCGCCATCGCGATTTATTTTTTCGGCGCCGGCCTGTTGCGTCGGCCGGGCTGATCGTGCTGATTTCCAATTGAACCTTCCGGGAGCGATCCATGCCACGACCTGTTCTTCTCATCGCCGGCGGCAGCCGCGGCATCGGCGCCTCGACCTGCAAGCTCGCCGGCGCGCGGGGCTATGACGTCGCGGTGAATTATAAGAGTAACGCGACGGCTGCCGGCAACGTGGTCGATGCCGTGAAGGCCGCGGGCGGCAACGCGGTCGCGATCCAAGGCGACATGATCGACGAAGCCACGGTCGAGCGCGTCTTCGACGAAACGACGAAATCGCTCGGTCCGATCACCCATTTCGTGCACAGCGCCGGCGTCGGCGGCAAAAATTCTAAACTCGAAGCCGCCACCGCCGCAACTTTGCGCGAGGTAATCGATGTCAATCTGTATGGCGGATTGCTTTGCGCGCGGGCGGCGGTGCGCCGCATGTCGACCGCCAAAGGTGGGCCGGGTGGGTCGATCGTGTTGTTGTCCTCGATCGCGAGCGTGACCGGCGGCGCCGGGGAATACGTGTTCTACGCCGCCGCCAAAGGCGGCATCGACGCGCTCACCAGTGGCCTCGCGCGCGAGGTCGCGAAAGAGGGCATCCGCGTCAATGGCATCCGGCCGGGGCCGACCGACACCGAGATCCACGAGCCCGGCCGCCTGGAGCGCATCACGCCGCTCTTGCCCATGGGCCGCCCCGGTCAGCCGGACGAGATCGCCGAGGCGATCCTGTTCCTGCTGTCGGATGCCGCGTCTTATGTCAGCGGCGCCGTGCTCAATGTGTCGGGCGCCCGGTAGTTTTCGGGATCATGCGCCTTGTGTTCGTCGGCAGGCTGCCTATGATCGCCGCCGAAACCCATCCACACAACAAGCCTATCTATTGAGGGAGTGAAACTATGGTCGCGGCAGTGCGCGTTCACAAACACGGCGGTCCGGAAGTCCTGACGCTGGACGACATCGAAGTCCCGGCGCCCGGCCAAGGCCAGGTCAAGATCAAGCAGTACGCCTGCGGCGTCAATTTCATCGATACCTATTTCCGCGTCGGCATGTATCCGTCGCCGGTCGGCATGCCGTTCGTGTCCGGCAACGAAGGCGCCGGACAGGTGATCGCGGTCGGGCCAGGCGTCACCGACCTGAAGGTTGGCGACCGTGTCGCCTATGTGGTTCCGCTTGGCGGCTATGCGGCCGAGCGTCTGCTGCCGGCCGAGCGCGCGGTGAAACTGCCCGATAACATCACCTACGAGCAGGCCGCCGCCATGATGCTCAAGGGCATGACCGTGCAATATCTGCTCAACCGTACCTTCAAGGTCGGCAAGGGCACGATCATCCTCGTGCACGCCGCCGCCGGCGGCGTCGGCCTGATCGCCTGCCAATGGGCCAATCATCTCGGCGCCACCGTGATCGGCACCGTCGGCTCCAAGGATAAGGCCGAGCTCGCCAAGAAGAATGGCGCGCACCACACCATCCTCTATCGCGATGAGGACTTCGTCGCGAAGGTGAAGGAGATCACCAGCGGCAAGCTGTGCGACGTAGTCTATGACGGCATCGGCAAGGACACGTTCCCGGCTTCGCTCGACTGCATCCGGCCGCTCGGCATGTTCGTCAGCTTCGGCAGCGCTTCCGGCGCGATCGAGGCGTTCAACATCAACTTGTTGCAGATGAAGGGCTCGCTGTTCGCCACCCGCCCGACGCTCAACCACTACGCGGCCAAGCGCGAAGACCTGATCGCCACCGCCAAGGACCTGTTCGAGAAGGTTGGCTCCGGGGCGGTGAAGATTCCGGCCAGCCACAAATACGCCCTCAAGGACGCCGCCCAGGCGCACAAGGATCTGGAAGGCCGCAAAACGACGGGTTCGGTCGTTTTGGTGCCGTAACCGGATGTTGGCCGCGCTTGGCCTTTGGGCGAAAGCGCAACGATGACCGACGCGATCAAGCCCTTAAGCCGCGGGGCGACCCTCGCGTTGGCGGTTTTCGCGCTGCTGGCCGGGCAACTGGCGGCACTGCTGGCGCTGACCTGGTGGTACGGCCGCAGCCTTGGCCATTTGCCGGATTTCAGCGGCGACGGCGCCGCCATCACGCTGATCATCGGGGTGTCGACGCCGGTCGAGGTGGCGTTGCTGACGGTATTTGCCCGCCGCACCGGCGCTGGTGCTGCCGCCTATCTCGGTTTGATCTGGCCGCGGCGCGGCGAAGTGGCGTTCGGCGTCGCCGCCATGGTGGTCATGATCGTCGCCGGCAACCTGCTTAGCTGGCTGGTCGGGCGCAGCCTGGTCACGCCGTTCCAGATTGACATTTACACGACGGCGAGCGCGGGCGGATGGCTGCTCTGGCTGTGGCTCGCCATTGCCGTCTTTACCCCGATCGGAGAGGAGATTTTGTTCCGCGGCTTTCTGTTTCGCGGCTGGTTGCAGCAGCCGCGCGACGCCTGGGCCGTTATCGTCATCACCTCGCTGCTGTGGGCGTTCATCCATGTGCAATACGACTGGTATGTGATCGCGCAGATTTTCATATTCGGACTGCTGCTCGGATGGATGCGCTGGGCCACAGGCTCGACCATGCTGACTATCTTGCTGCACGCGCTGATCAACACCGAAGGCATGCTCGAAACCTTGGTCGATCTGAAATGGCTGAGCTAGACGCCGCTAGAGCAAAGCGGCGATTTTCGCAAAGGCCGGGTGCTGGTTGATGCCGCCGGGCAGGCGCGGCAGGCCGACCACGCCGACGCCGTGCGCGAAGCGGGCGATGCTGGCGACGGTATCGTCGAGTTCGACCGGATTGCGCTCGCTCTCGCTCACCACAATGGCGGCTGTTTTCAAATGGCGCGTCGCCAACACGTCGATCGCGGTCAGAGTGTGGCTGATGGTGCCGAGATAGCCGCCCACCACTAGCAGCAGCGGAATTTTGAGCGCCGCCATCCAGTCGAGCACCGTTCGCTCGGCATCGAGCGGCACCATGATGCCGCCGACGCCCTCGATGAACAGAATGCCTTTCTCGGCGTCGATCGCCTGGCGGCTGAACGCGATCAACTGCGCGAAGTCGATGCTGCGACCTTCGCGCGCGGCGGCGAGGTCGGGCGATAGCGGCGCGCGGAAGCGCCAGGGCGCGATGCGTTCGACCTCGTCGGCTGCGACCGGCCGGCCGAGCGCCTTGAGCAGCACCGCCGGGTCGCTGGTCTCGACCACGGAAGGATTATATCCGCTCACCACCGGCTTGAGCGCGTGCACGGCTTGCCCGGCCTCGCGCAAATAACGCAGCAGTCCGGCTGTAACGAAAGTCTTGCCGATATCGGTCCCGGTCGAGGTGACGAAATAAGCGCTCATCAATTCAAAATCCGTTCGCGGACGAGACCCGCGAGCCGCGCAACCTGCTCGTCGGGATGCTGCGCGGTGAACGTAAGCCGCAGGCGCGCGGTGCCATCCGGCACGGTCGGCGGTCGGATGGCGGCGGCTAGGTAGCCTTCATCGGCGAGCATTTGCGATGCCGCGAGCGTTGCTACTTCCGTGCCGATGATCACCGGCACGATCGGGCTTTGCGCCTCGGGCAGGCCTGCGGCTTTGGTAAACGCTTTTGCCTTTTGCACCGGCAGAGCGGCGTAGCCCGGCTCACGCTCGATCAGGTCGAGCGCGGCGATGCTCGCCGCCACGCAGGATGGCGGCAGGCCGGTCGAATAGATCAGCGTGCGTGCACGATTGCGGATCAAGTCGATCACCGCGCTGGAGGCGCACAGATAGCCGCCATAGGCGCCGACTGCTTTCGACAGCGTGCCCATCTGCAACGGCACCGGGATGTGCGAGTTGCCGACGAAGCTCGAGCCGCGCCCGCCGCCGACCACGCCCAGCCCGTGGGCGTCGTCCGACATCAGCCAGGCGTCGTGCTCGTTAGCGAGTGCCAGCAGTTCGGCGAGCGGGGCTAAATCGCCATCCATCGAGAACACGCCGTCCGTGACCATGAGCGCGTGGTCGTGCTCGGCGCGATGGCGCTCCAGCAATTCGCGCGCGTGCGTGACGTCGTTGTGGCGGAACGCCATCACCGTGCCGCGCGACAATTGCGCACCGGCGAACAAGCAAGCGTGTGCCAGTTCGTCCACCAGCACCAGCCCGTCGCGCCCGATCAGCACCGGGATGATGCCGGCATTGGCGAGATAGCCGGCGCCGAACACGACCGCCGCTTCGGCCTGTTTGATGCGGGCAAGCCGCGCTTCCAGCTGCGCGTAGAGCGGGTGGTTGCCGGTGACCAGGCGCGAGGCGCCCGAGCCCGCGCCATATTGCTCGATCGCGGCGATCGCGGCTTGCTTGATTGCCGGGTGCTGGGTCAGGTTGAGGTAGTCGTTGCAGGAGAATGACAACAGCCGCTTGCCGGCGCGTTCGATCCAGATGCCGTCCTCGCGTACGGTCTCGGCCAGCGCGCGGCGTAAATGGCGGCGCTGCAAATCGTCGAGTTTCTCCTGCGCGAATTGATCGAGCGACGGCATGGTGACCTTGCCTACCACATTAGGCTAAATGCCCGCCAAGGCCACGTCCGGAGAACTGCCAAAATGGCGGGCGACACCAGCAAAAAGAACGAACTCCCCGGCTGGCCGGGTCTTGAGCACATCTGGCTGCCTTATGCCCAGATGAAGACCGCGCCGCCGCCATTGCCGGTGGTACGTACGCAAGGCTCGCGCATCGCGCTGGCGGACGGCCGCGAGCTGATCGACGGCATTGCGAGCTGGTGGACCGCCTGCCACGGCTACAATCAGGCGCATATCCGGCACGCGGTGGCCAAGCAACTCAAGCAAATGCCGCACGTGATGTTCGGCGGGCTGGTGCACGAGCCGGCGCTCACCTTGGCGCGGCGGCTGGCGGCGCTGCTGCCGGGCGATCTCAGCCGCGTGTTTTTTTCGGACTCCGGCTCGGTCGCGGTCGAGATCGCGCTGAAGATGGCGGCGCAATATTGGATCAACCAAGGGCAACGCGAGCGCACGCAATTCATCGCGTTCAAGGACGGCTATCACGGCGACACCACCGGCGCCATGGCGGTGAGCGATCCGCATGCCGGGATGCATTCGATCTACCGCGGATTGATGCCGCAACACGTCATTGCCGACCTGCCGGCGGACGACGCGGGTACCGCCGCGATCGACGCGCTGGTCACGCGCCATGGCGGCCACATCGCCGGCATCATCGTCGAGCCACTGGTGCAGGGCGCCGGCGGCATGAAATTCCATGACGCGGCCGTGCTCAAGCGGTTGCGCGCGCTCGCCGACAAGCACGGTCTACTGCTGATCTTCGACGAGGTATTCACCGGCTTCGGCCGCACCGGAACGATGTTCGCTTGCGAGGCGGCCGGCGTCACGCCCGACATCGTTGCGCTGTCGAAAGCGCTCACCGGCGGCACGCTGCCATTGGCGGCGACCGTCGCAACGCGCAAAGTGTTCGACACCTTCTGGTCGGACGATCCCAAAAAGGCGCTGATGCACGGGCCAAGCTACATGGCGAACGCGCTGGCCTGCGCCGCCGCCAATGCCTCGCTCGATCTGTTCGAGGCCGAGCCGCGGTTGCAGCATGTCGCTGCTATCTCCTCCGCGTTGTTGCAAGGGCTCGAACCCTGCCGCGGCATGCCGGGCGTGAAAGACGTGCGGGTGAAAGGCGCCATCGGCGTTGTCGAGATGGATGCAATCGGCAATCTCGATGCCTTGCGCACGCGATTCGTGGCGGAAGGCGTGTTCGTGCGCCCGTTCGGCAATATGATTTATCTCACGCCGGCTTTCACCATCCCAAAAGATGAACTCAAGACATTGACGGACGCGGTCGTTAAAGTCGTGTGCGAACGGAAACATTAATCGGGGGAAACATGCCTACCTATAGCGGACCTGTGATCGACACGCACCATCACATCTGGATGCGCAAGGATATTCCGTGGCTGGCCGATCCGCCGATCCCGCGCATGTACGGTGAATATTTCGGACTGCGCCGCGATTATCCGGCGGAGGAATGGATCAACGACGTCGCGCCCGAGGGCGTCACCAAGTCGGTGCACGTCACCGCCATGTGGGGCAACCCGCGCGCGCTCGACGAGACGCGCTGGCTGCAATCGGTCGCCGACAGACACGGCTTTCCGCACGGCATCGTCTGCCAGGCCGAGATGACCGATCCTGATCTCGACGCCAAGCTGAAGGCGCAGAAACAGTTTCCAAACTTGCGCGGCGTGCGCCATCAATTGCATTGGGACAGCCATCCGCTGCGTCAGCCCAATCCGACGCCCGACTTTTGCAACACGCCGGAATTTCGCCGCGGCTTCGCGCTCTTGGAGAAATACGGCCTGCATTTCGAATTGCAGGTGTTCGCCAGCCAGGCGAAATACGCCGTCGAGCTGATCAAGGCATTTCCCAACGTGCCGATGATCCTGCTGCATTCCTGCATGCTCACCGACCGCGCGCCAATCATGATCGAGCAGTGGCGCGCCGCGCTCACCGCGATGGCGGCATTCCCGAACGTGCACGTGAAGCTGTCCGGGCTCGGCATGTTCAACCAGGGCATCACATTGCCGCAGGCACGCCAGGTGATCCGCGACTCGATCCAGATCTTCGGCGTCGATCGCACGATCTACGGCAGCAATTTCCCGCTCGAGAAACTGCACGCCAGCTACGCCGACTTCTTCGCCGTCTATCGCAAGGTCCTGTCGGAATACAGCGAGGCCGATCAGCGCAAGGTGTTCAACGACAATGCAGTGAAGTTCTACCGGCTTTAGAACCCGACGGCCGTGCCGTGCAGATCGTATTCGTCGGCACGTTCGATCTTCACCGTGGCGATTTCGCCGACGCGCAGCGGGCGCCGGCTTGCGACGTAAACCGCGCCGTCGATTTCCGGCGCGTCGGCCATCGAACGGCCCTTTGAGACCGTCGGCCCGGCGGAATCGATGATGACCTGCTGGCGCGTGCCGACCTTGCGTTTGAGGCGGCGCGTCGAAATCTTCTGCTGCGCCTGCATGAAGCGGTGCCAGCGGTCTTCCTTCACGTCGTCCGGCACCGCCGCGGCCAGATCGTTGGCCGCAGCGCCGCGCACCGGCTCATATTTGAAGCAGCCTACGCGGTCGAGCGCGGCTTCCTCCAGCCATTGGAGCAGATAGTCGAAGTCCGCGTCCGTCTCGCCGGGAAAGCCGACGATGAAGGTGGAGCGCAGCGTGAGGTCCGGACAGATCTCGCGCCAGCGCGCGATGCGCTCGAGCGTCTTCTCCTGCGCGGCCGGGCGCTTCATGCGCTTGAGCACGTCGGGTGCGGCGTGCTGGAACGGGATATCGAGATAGGGAAGTATTTTCCGTTCGGCCATCAGCGGGATGACCTCATCCACATGCGGGTAGGGGTAGACGTAATGCAGCCGCACCCAGACGCGGAGTTCGCCCAAAGCGGCGCTGAGATCGATGAACTTCGCGCGAAGGTCTTTGCCGCGCCATTGGCTCGACGCGTATTTGATGTCGACGCCGTAGGCCGACGTGTCCTGCGAGATCACCAGCAGTTCCTTGACGCCGGCGGTCACCAATTTTTCCGCCTCGCGCATGACATCGCCGGCCGGACGCGACACCAGATCTCCGCGCAGGCGCGGGATGATGCAGAACGAACAGCGGTTGTCGCAGCCTTCGGAAATCTTCAAATAGGCGTAATGCCGCGGCGTCAGCTTGATGCCTTCCGGCGGCACCAAATCGAGGAACGGATCGTGCATCGGCGGCAGCGCCTTGTGCACGGCGTCGACCACGCTCTCATATTGCTGCGGTCCGGTGATCGCCAGCACCTGCGGATAGGCGGCCGAAATGTTCTCCGGCTCGGCGCCCATGCAGCCGGTGACGATGACCTTGCCGTTTTCCTTCAGCGCGCTGCCGATGGCGGCAAGCGACTCCGCCTTGGCGCTGTCGAGGAACCCGCAGGTATTGACGATGACCAGATCCGAGCCGGCGTGCTCGCGCGAAAGCTCATAGCCCTCCGCGCGCAGCCGTGTGACGATGCGCTCGCTGTCGACCAGCGCCTTCGGGCAGCCGAGCGAGACGAAGCTCACTTTCGGCGCGGCGGTATCGGGTTTCTTGTCGGGATCAAGCATGCGGCATGGAGCTAACCGCGAATGCCCGGCAGTGCAAGGCCACGCGGCCTATCGGTTCCGTGATGCCTGGGCTTCGGCGTAGAACCTTTTTTCCCAGGCCTTCTGATTGTCGACGCCCTCGCGGATGAAGGGGGTGAATATGGCCAAATGCAACAGTAGCCAGTTCAGGAAGCTGGCGGGGAACCGCAGCGGCTTGCGGAAATCGACGAACAACACCACGCGCGCGTGTGGCGTGCGGTTCCAGGCCTCGTGCTCGTAGGCGTCGTCGAAGATCACGGCTTCGCCCTCGCGCCAGCGATAGACGTCCTTCTCGACGCGGATGCCGAGGTCGTCGCGCGGCTCCGGCACGATCAGGCCGAGATGCAGCCGCAGCACGCCGTTGTAAGGCCCGCGATGCGGTGGCAGGTGTTTGCCCGGCTCCAGGATCGAGAACATCACCGTGATCAGGCCGGGGATATTCTGGCATGCGGCCCAAGTCTCCGGACACAACTTGATATTGGCGTCGGATTGGAAGCCGTAGCCGCACAGGAAAAACGTCTTCCAGCCGCGGTCCTGGCTGATGGCGGCAACGTCGGTCGACAATTCGTGAAAGCCGGGCAGGTCGTCCTTGCGAGTGAGCACGTGGTCGAGCTCGGCGCGGATGGCGCGCCAATCGCGTTCGATCAGCTTGCTCCACGGAAACACCGCATTGTCATAGATCGGCGGGTTGCCGACCTTGCTGAGTTTGAGGTTGAGCCGCTCGACCCAGGCGACCACGGTCATGAAGGCCCGCGTGACCGGGCTCGGCCGCTCCAGCGGCTTGATGCCGGCAGTGCCGAAATTCTGGGTGGGGACGGGGACGGGGACAGCATCGGCCGGCTGTTCTGAGAATGTGGTCAAACCGGCTGCTCCTTCCCGCGAACAAGAATACCGCGCCCCGAACCACATCATGACAATACCAACGGCAGCCGGCAAACGGAAGTTCCGGCGGCCCGCGTCCGTCCACCGGCGGCATTGGCGTCCCGGCGCGGCGGCGCTATGCTGGGTTTCCAGGAAAGGCGACTCATGAATCGCATCGCCCTCGTTTTAGCCCTGTTGTTTGGCGCGCTCTCGGCGTTGCCGGCGGCAGCCGGCGACGGCACGGTCTGGCGCTACAACAAGCACAGCCCGGAACCGCCGTTCCCGCTGAGCAAGCGGGCGGAGCCGGTCTGGGCCTCGGGCGCCTGCTGGGACGACTGCGGTTCGTACTCGACCTGGAATCTGGTCGCCTGCCTGGAGCGCGACGCGCAAGGGCGCTGCCTCAAACGCACCGATGCCGCCGATCGCGCCTGCCAGCGCAACTGCCGCACCACGGGCGGGCCGTTTTTGCCGCTCGATACGCTGTTCCCGCTCGATTTCTAGCGCCGAGGCTATCGGCGCTCAGCTAACCGACGACGGCTCGACGTTTGTTGACCTCGGGCTCGCTCAGTTTGCCGATCGTGTCGTCTGCATAGTCTTCGCAAAGCCGCTCATTCGGGAGCGCTTAGTAAATCGCGAGATATTTCAGCAGCGACAACACGCCGATGATGATGACAACTATGCGCACGATTTGCTTGGCGCGCCCCTCGATCGGGAGCATGTTGATCAGGTAAAGCACCAAAATGATGACTAGAAACGTAATAAGAATGCTGATCAGAATGCTCGTGTTCATGAGTGCCCCCGTATAACGCCGGCGCGCTGCAGCGCCATCACAATCTATAGCAGCTTTCGTCGACCGGTGAAGCTTGTGGCGCCGGGTGAGGCACCGTTTATACGGGAACCGATAAAAGGGACGTGCGTTTAAGACTCTATCGCTTCCGGCTGCCGCACCCCCGTTTTCCCCTAGGCACCGGGGGCAAGCCTCTAATTCTCACGGCCGCACTCCGCTGCGGCCGTCTTTTTTGCGTGCTGTGGTCGTCGGCCTCTTGGGGCGACGTTTTAGTATCTCCCTGATTTGTCCGGGCCTTTTTCCACGGACCTCATAGCCGCGTCGTTCGAGCTCGGCGAGCGCTGCCATTTTGAGTTCAGCATATTTTTCCTTGCGCTTCTGGCGCAACGGAATTTGTTCATCAGACAAGGGCTGCCCCCAGGCACATTGCCAATTAATCTAGCCGTTAACTTGGAACGAGGCACACCGTTCCAAAGTGAGGCGGCATTAGGCGAAGTGCCAGAACATCAAAAATAACACAAAAACCTAGACGAGCACCGCCAACCCGTCGCCGATCACCTTGCCTATCCGTTCGGGCTTGCCGGCGATGTTGTCAAAATACTGCATTGGGTGGTCCTCGATGGTGGCGGCGGATTTTGATTTTGTAACTGTCTGGTTTAAATTCGCGGCCGGAAACTGGGAACCGCCGGGGGGTGGGCCATGCCTATTGGCACCCCAGTTAGGAGTTAAGAACCCAAAAGGCGATAATCGCCAAAGCAGCCAGCGCCGAAAACATCAAAATTGTCTCCGGCCAATCGCCGCTTTCTTCTTGATTTCGGTGGTCAGCATGCATGGTGGTGCCTCCACTGGTAGCCCTACTGATCCAACGCGGGTCTAAGACGCAGGTTCCGTCCTTGGCCTATCACCGGGACCAAAATTCGTGCTGTGAAAGTAGGCGCCCGTGGCTTAAGCGCAAATCATGCTTCCCAGCTGCGTTTAAAATCTGCCATCGCATCCTCACGCGTTGCGGCATAGCCGCGGTCGGTCGGCGCCTGAGGCACCCGCGCGGTGATCGTCCAAAACCAGGGCGTCTCTTTCGACGCCGGATGGGTCCATAGGATCCGGCCGATCTCGCGGCGATCGGCGTCTAGCACAATGAAGTCGTCGCCCTGGCCGAGCCCGGCGGGCTTAAGCGTCAACATGGTTCCACGTTCACCAACTTCCTCGACGCCGCACTTACGGAGAATGCCGCCTGAGGGTTGCGCGCCGTTGGCGCGCATGTTGCCTAACGATGATGAGCGTACGGCGAATTTGCTCGGCTTTCGGGCTGCGCCAAAAACGCCGCGATTCTTTCGAGTGGCACGCCGTCCAGATGATACACGATGACATTAAATCTCGCATTGATTAGACGGTAGCTATCATCGCCCTTCTTTTCGAGGCGATAACCTTCACGCTTCGCAATGTGCCGAATTGCGTACTCGCCTGGCATGTTATTTCCGCATCCCTGGTGAAGCGCACAAAGTGCAGCACCATTTCGCGGTTCGTTCAATCGCATACGCGAGTGCTTGTGCATGAGTATGTCAGCACTGCTGACGCGGTGGCCCTTCTTATCGAGCGCCGAGGCTTCTTTTAACCAACATCATTGCGCCCATCGGAATAGCCTGTAACGGTGGTCAATGGGCCAGGACGATGACCACCATCCGCCACCATGCTCGAATTGTGGAAAATCGACAGTGCTTGTCCGTGTTGTGCCTAAGGCAGCGTCGTTTCCTGAATTACTCACCTTTCGGTGCCTGACCTGTGGCGATGTACGGACCGTCGGAAAGGAAGCACCATGAAAGTGCTGACTGTGATCTTTGTGACCGCCGGAGTGCTCTATCTTTTAGATAGCCAATATAACGGTGGACGTTATCTGGACTTGCTGACGCAAATGGCCCGGCACATAAGCGCGGCTTTCGGTTTTGCTTGGTAGGTCGCCATCAGTTGGCGGCCTCTTTCATTTCCATGTTCAGAAGACTTGCTCGTCGGCGATACGTTTTTCGACCTTTAGCCGAAATTTCCCCAGGTCAAGCACACACCGCGCGTATTTTTGACCCCTTGGCTTGAACAAAAAGTTTTCACAGTAATACGCATACTCTGCCGCGATTTCCTGCGCCCGAATTCGCTCAGCCCGTGCTGCAATCTCTGGAAGCCTCGGAACACCGAATGCAAGAAAACAAATTATCGCCGAAAAGAGTATGAGCGCTGCACAAACAGGCCGGACACATGGCTTGCACCCGACCGCAAGCAGAAAGCCAAAAGAATCCCTTGACCCGTGGGCGCCGTCCACACATGACCGATAGTGTTGAAAAAGTATCCGTAAATTGGCTGTGGAATTAGATTTTGAAATAATCGAATCCGCGTGAATGGAGTTTTGAATTAAGGTTGCGTCTTGGTGCAGGGTTTTGAATCAATCTTTCCCGGGGTCCCCTTCAAAATCTTTTTCAACAGTATCGGTAGAGTCGAGATGTGGC
>PMAF01000062.1 GCA_003152455.1 Hyphomicrobiales bacterium | reverse complement strand
GGTTTGGACCCAGCCCTTGATGGTCAGGGGCTCTTCCGTTGATACCTGTGGAACTTTGCGCTGTAGCATTGGTGACCGCATTCTCTACCTTGTCTCCCCAGGCCGCTTTCACGGAACGTCTTCGGCTCTGGGGCATTGGTAGCAGCAACGCGCGCCCCACCGGGATCGACGCTACGCGCTGCCCACATTGATCAACCAAAGAAAAAAGGACTACACGCCATGGGCTTATTTACAAAAGACATCAAGACGATGGACGACCTGTTCGTACATATGTTGCAGGACATCTACTACGCTGAGAAAAAGATCGTCAAATCGCTTCCCGACATGATCGGAAAGACAACTAACCGCGAATTGACGACGGGCCTTAAGGACCATCTCGAACAGACCAAGATTCACGTTACGCGCCTTGAGCAGGTGTTCACGATTCTCGGTAAGCCCCCGAAGGCGGTCGACTGCCCTGCAATCGACGGCATCATCGAAGAGGCCGAGGATCTTGCCGGCGACGTCGCGGACAAGAGCGTGTTGGATGCCGCCATCATAGCAGCTGCACAAGCGGTGGAACATTATGAGATCACGCGCTACGGCACGCTGATCACCTGGGCCAAGACGCTTGGCTATAATGACGGCGCCGCAGTCTTGAAAAAGACACTCGACGAAGAAAAGGCAGCTGACCAAAAACTTAGCAAGATTGCTGAGAGCAGCGTCAACCTCAAAGCAGCCTGATAGGGCTAAACGAAGGCGCCGCCATTGGGCGGCGCCTTCGTCCACGGCATGGATTTGGTTATCTTGTTGCGCGAACGCGACCTTTAGAGGTTGCTGATCAGCGTCTGATTTCCGCACCCGATCAGATATAACGATTACCAGCCGTACGGTCAGCTTCTGCGACACAGCAGTAGGTTTGCATCCCCATAAAAAATCCCCGACCGAGGCCGGGGATTTTTATTGCACTTTTCGTATTCTATTTTTTCGGCGACTTATCGGTGTCGCTGGCGTAGTGGAAGTTCGGCGCGTTCTTCAGCTCATCTTTCGTCATGTCGAGCACTGCATGGTCTGGATAGCCCTTGGACGCATCGGTCGACGATGTATTCGAAGCGGTTGTGGCGTCGCTCCGATTGGCGGCCCGCTGCGACACCCACTTTAGCGACTTAAATGGCAGCGCGACGTCCTTTTGGTCTACTCCCAAGAAGCCGCCGACCCCGATAACGACGCCCTCGATGTTGCCGCTACGATCGACCAGGAGCTGGTCGATACCACCGATCTTATTTTTTTGCGGGTCGTAAACGTTTAGACCGATAAGCTTGGAACCGAGCCACTCGCTGGAGGATTGCTCAGTTATAAATTGGCTGTTCGCAGAACTCTGCGCCAGAGCCGGACCGGCCAATAGGCTCGACCCGACGATGATACAGCTAAGCAGCTTTGCCGTCTTCATTTGTAGCTCCATTTATTGATAGGCGTTCGCTCCCAGCGGACAACTGCTTCGACGTGGGAAAGTTCCTTAATGGCTTGCGGCAACTCAACTGCCTGAATCGCGTTCCCTTAGCGACCCAGCTTCCATACATTTCCTGTCAATCTGAAAGGTGCTCAATTTTATACAGAACCGCATTTGTTAGCGGGGGCACAGTCATTCGGATTGAGCCGCTGTCACAAGGCGGCCAGGGCTGACCTCACTCCATCGAAACATCGACAGTACTGTTATGTTTGAGAGCCAAAGAGACGCCGCGTGGGGCAACCGGTTGCTTGGTGCCTTGGTGCCTTGCCAGACGTTCTCGACCGGGTTGAGCTCGGGGCATTTCGGCGGCAGGGCGAGAATGGTGATGTTGGTGGGAACGACCAGTCTCGCCGACAGGTGCCATCCGGCTTGATCGACCAAGAGGACGGCGTGGGCATGGCACGCAGTTCCCGGCTGAGCGTCTGCTTGGCAATCGTGATACGGAATTCCTCGAATATCCATTGTGCCAGATCGATCAGCCGCCAGCGCACCACGCTATGGATCGCCGGAATTGGGCCGTTCTCGATCATCCGAGCGATCGACTGGCGCTGGGCGTCATTGAGCTTGGAGGGCTGCCCCGGCGCGTTGCCGTTCAGTAGCCCGTCGGGCCCGCGAGCGTTGAAGCGCAACACCCAGTCCCGGATAATCCGAAGCCCGACACCGCCAATCTTCGCCGCCTCGGTACGCGTCCCACCGTCGTAGATCGTGGCAAGCGCCAGCAGCCGCCGGGCTTAAGGCCCATCTTTCGTCTTCTTCGCCAACCCCCGTAACAGCGCCGCGTCGAAATCTCCCCGAAGCAATACCGCCATGGCGAGCCTCCATCGTTCGCCACATATGAATCAGAGCCGCGCTGATTTGGGAACCGCCGAAGAGTCGGTTTCTCTGGGATTGGGTATAATGCGCCGCTATTGAGGATCGCGTACATGCACGGCCTAAACACATCCTCTGTGCAGGCTGTACCAATCTTGTTCGAGGTTCGCTTGGTGACTATCTCGGGGTGTTTTCGTCGCTGTTTAAACTGCCTTGCGCCGCCAAGGTGCCGGCGGCGGTCGGTTTGCCTTTAAGAATCCATTCAAAGCCCACCGCGATGATTGCGCCAAGCACGGGACCAAGGACATAGATCCAGGTGGTGCCCATATCGCCGCGGATCAGGTCGGGTGCGAATGAGCGTACCGGGTTCATCGAGGCGCCGCTGATCGGCGCGGCCCAAAGGCCCGCCAAAGCAATATAACCGCCGACCGCGAGAGCTCCGTTGGAACCGATATTACGGGCGCCCGAGGCGGTGCCAAGAATCGTGCTGACCAAACCGGTCGTCAATAGCACTTCCATGGCGAACGCCTTGAAATCGCTCACCGCCGAACCGGGCGTCGTAGCGCCGAGTAATCCTTCCGTGCCGAACATCGCCCTGAGGAAAGACGCTGCGGCGATGCCCCCAATGATTTGCGCCGCGATATAGCCCGGCACTCGGGACCAGGGAAAATTGCGCCGTGTCGCGAACGCCAAGGTGACCGCTGGATTTAAGTGGGCGCCGCTGACCGCGCCCATGAAATAGATGATCGCCATGACCATCAGGCCCGGTGCGACAACCTTCATACTCAGTGAGATAGCCCCGCCGCTTTGGGCACCTACAACCACAGCGCCCGCCGCGACGACGACGAGGAGGAACGTGCCCCAGGTTTCTGCAAAAAGACGCCGCCATTCGTAAGCGGATTCCAAGAAATCGGGTACCACTGATCCATGTAGCATACGTTGCTCTAGTGTCGGTTCGGTTCGGTCAGTGTGCACGGATGTCATGGTTTGCTCGCGTAAGATTGGGTGATTTCAATTTGGTCAGACGATCTTACAAGGAATCACAGCATCTTCATCAAACGTGTAGACCGCGCAAAGGCGATGATAGCCGTCGGCGATAACCAGCATTCCGTTATTTTTGTCCCTGAACAGCAAGAGGGGGGATAGCTTTTCGTGCCTAATGATCTTTGCTCGATCTTTTTCCACGTGGCTCTTGCTGACACCAAGCAGCGACAGTTTGGAAGCCCTGAAAATGTCCTTCGCGGCAAATTCAGACATTTCGGCACATTCCAATTCGTCGGCAGCATTCTTTGCCGCCTGTTGTCCTAGGGTCAGACTCAAAAATGATTCGGCAGCGGGATAATCATGTTTCTGCAGTTTGCTTCGCCATTTGATGTTCGTGGTTTTGTCCATGGCTGTCCCTTTCAAACGAGATCGTGGTGAAGCAACCAATCCATTGGGCGGCTCCGTCCATTCATACGTTTCCGGCCCGATTTCCGCATATTTTACTTACACGCCTCGGAGCTAAATGCGTTGGTGCAAATCAGCCGACATTCCCCATATGTGGACGGCCCCGTCCTCGCAAGGTGTTTTTGCAGTGCTTTGATCAGATCGCTTGCGTCCATATGTCCGGCCTGTTTGTGCGTTCACACATGAACGCTGGCCAAGATGGTTTCCGCGACAAGAGCTCCAAACAGATGAGCGACCTCATAGAGGGTCACTGGGGAATGCGGAATTTCTCTCGTCATGGATCGATTGATCACACCATCTGCTCATTATCTTGCAAGTTCTGGCATCAACAGCACGGTTGCAGTTGAGTTGCTCCCCGTGTCTGGTTGATCTCTAGGCTACGCCTGCCAACGCGGCGGGCGTAGATTTCGCGGTGTAATTTTCCCCCGTAACCATCAGTTTCCAGGCGATGCGTGCCATCTTGTTGGCCAGCGCCACGGCGGCCAACTTCGGCGACTTGCGTTTGAGGAGCTCGGTAAGCCAAGGCGACGACCTGCCGCCGCGTCGAACATGCTGGATTACGGCGGTAGCCCCAACCACCAGCACGCTGCGCAATCCTTCATCGCCGGCTCGCGTGATAACGCCGAGCCTGACCTTGCCTGCGGTCGAATGATCCTTCGGCGTCAAGCCGATCCAGGCCGCGAACTGGCGTCCCGATCGGAATAGCTCAGGCTCCGGGGTCTTCATTTTCAGTAGCACCGCGCCGATCGGGCCGACGCCAGGGATCTTGGCGAGACGTCGGCTGCATTCATCGGCCCGATGCCAGGACATGAGCCTGGCATCGACTTCGTCGATTTGCGCCTGCAGTTGCGCATATTCCTTGGCCTGGGCCGCGAACAGCTCCCGAGCCAAGGCGGGCAGGCTCTCATCGGCTTGGATGCGCTCGAGCAGAGGATCGAGGTGAGCCTTCCCCCTGGCGGCTGTAAGGCCGAACTCGGCCGCATAGCCGCGGATGGCGTTGGCCAACTGCGTGCGATTGCGGATCAGCCGGTCACGTACGCCGACCAGCATCAAGGCCGCTTGCTGCTCAGCCGTCTTCACCGGCACGAAGCGCATCGTCGGCCGGCTCGTCGCCTCGCAAAGCGCTTCCGCGTCCGCCGTATCGTTCTTGCCGCGCTTGACGTACGGCTTGACTAGCTGAGGCGCGATCAACTTCACCGAATGCCCGAACGATTGCAGCAGCCGCGCCCAATGATGGCTCGCACCGCAGGCTTCGATCGCGATTACTGTCGGCGCAAGCTTCTCGAAGAATCTCACCATCTCCTTGCGCCGTAGCTTCTTCCGCAGAGCCGGCTCCTCGGCGGCGGTCACCCCGTGAAGCTGGAAAATATGTTTCGACGTATCCATCCCAATTCGGGTAATCTGTTCCACGGACGGTCTCCTTTGTCTGAGATCTACAACGACCTCATTCTGGCACGCTTGATGCCGTCGGGGGCCGTCCACACCAACAGAT
>PMAF01000029.1 GCA_003152455.1 Hyphomicrobiales bacterium | reverse complement strand
TGCCTGCCCGCAGTCCGAACTTGAATGCCTATGCTGAGCGATGGGTGAGATCGGTGAAGGAGGAGTGTTTGTCGAAGATCATTCTCTTTGGCGAGCGCTCCTTGCGGCGGGCGCTGAGCGAATATGTTGCGCATTACCATGCTGAGCGGAATCATCAAGGGAAGTCCAANNGTCCTGTTGTTCCGTCGGGTCATGGAAACGCGTCGTGATGAACCTGTGCAATGTCGCGAGAGGCTGGGTGGGCTCTTGCGTTATTACCATCAAGAGGCTGCGTGATTAGCCGGCAGGTCGTCGTGATGAAATGGGACTGGCCGATGAGACCGATCAAATCCGGACCGCTGACTAATCGGGAGATCGAAGAACTTGACGTATTTCTGCTTGCCGACGACGGCCTCGAAAATGCAATGGATGTGTCCACTTTCGACGGTTTCCTCTGTGCGGCGCTCTCGGGGCCGAATGTCATCATGCCCTCAGAGTGGATGCGGTGGGTCTGGGATAAGGAGGAAGGCGCGCAGGCGCCGGAGTTTGCGAGCGAGAAGCAGGCGCAGCGCATCCTCAGCCTGCTGATACGCCACGCGAACGTCATCGCGTTCACGCTGACCCATGCCCCGCAGTACTATGAGCCGCTTTTCTTGGAACGTAAGGTCAAAGGACGTATCGCGTCGATCGTCGACGAGTGGTGCTGCGGCTACGTCAAGGGCATCGCGCTCGATCCTCTGGGTTGGCAACCGCTCATTGAAGCGCGGCCTGACTGGTTCGAGGTCATCCACCTCTACGGCACCAAAAGCGGCTGGGGCAGGTTGAAGGAATTGGTTGACGCCCACGAGGATGCCATTGCTAGACATCAGGCCTTCGTTGACCTGATCGCCCCCGCCGCGCGCAACATTCATGCGCACTGGCTTGCCCGCCGTGCTCCAGGTGGAGAAGCCATCCGCGATCCGCGACAGCCAATCCACAAGATAGCCGTTCCTGGCCGCAATGATCTTTGCCCATGTGGCTCCGGCAAGAAGTTCAAGCGCTGCCATGGGGCGCCGTCGGAAACGGCGCACTGAGCTGCTCCATCGTGGAAACTTGGACAACTGTCATCTTTGCGGCCGTTTTAATGTTTTGACCATACGAGACATTTTATTTTCTGTCCTACGCTGTATCGTCACCCACTGTCCAAGCTTGAACTTACGTTCAATATGTAACGCAGGCACGAGGCAGTTTCCGTTGCGTGCCTTGAATTTGGTCAGAGCGCCAAAGCCGTTTTCCCAACGGTATTCACGCCAATCCCAGACAAAACCAATTTTGTTCAGCCGCCGCTTGCGTTCAACGTCAATAGTCTTTCTTTTATAATGTTGTACCGACACCTACCGCCGCGTTTACTGCCAAGGCCACCGTACACGTCTGGTCCAAGGGACTGTCGCGCGAATTGGCACCTCACGGCATCACCGTCAATTGCTAAAGCTTTTCGGCTTCTGCGCGCCCATGTTGCGTCAGGGCAATATTCGCATTCATGCCATCGGCGTCAGCAAGCCCCTCCTCCCTGAAAAGCAAAAACAGTGATCGCCATTCGTTGTTGGTTATTTTGAGAGCGGTTTTTAGGTCGGTTAGTGGAACCATGCCGAATGATGCGATGATTCTGCCTCACGACGCGAATCTACGCCGGATGACATTTTCGGAAAGGACACCGAAGAAAAAACTAGAACCGATAAAAAATAGTCTCGGCGACAAGCCGCCGGACCCACCCGCCGCGAGGCCAAGGGCCGCGAGTAGCACTTGAAGCGCGACCGCGCGTTCAAGAAAAGTTAGTAAAATCGCTGAAAAATCAACGCCGGCCTGCGATGCTTCAATAGCGCGGGTCGTACATTTGCGATTGGACGTAGGCGAGCAGGTCCTTCGGCGCTTGCCCTGCCGCAAGATCGCGATTGTAAGCAACTTCCGCAACCGCCGCGGCAATGTGGGCGGAGACCTCACGGATTCGCGGTAGCGCCGGATAGAGGCTGCCCTGTTCGAGGTCCGTTTCGCTCACGAGATGCGCCAGCGTGTGCGCTGCGGCCATGAACATCTCGTCGGTCACCAACCGCGTGCCGCTCGCGATCACGCCCAGCCCGACGCCAGGAAAAATGTAGGAATTGTTGCCTTGGCGCGGCACAAACGTCTTGCCGTCGAACTTCACTGGATCATAGGGACTGCCGCAGGCGACCAGCGCGCGTCCGCCGGTATGGCGGTAGGCATCTTCGGCGGAACATTCCGCCTTCGAGGTCGGATTAGACAGCGCAAATATGATCGGCTGCTTGTTGATCTGCGCCATGGTCTGCAGCACCTCGGGCGTGAACGTGCCGCCGACCGCCGCGACACCGATGATCGCGGTGGGCTTGAGCGTGCGGATTGCCATCAGAAATTCACCGACCGGCGCGTGCTCATGTGCGTAAGCAAGTTTTTGCTCGGATAGACCGGAGCGATTTTTCACTACCAATCCGTGCGAATCGACGAGCCAGATGCGTAAGCGTGCCTCGGCTTCGGTCGCGCCTTGCGCTACCATGGCCGAGACTACGAGGTTAGCAATGCCGGTCGCGGCCTCGCCCGCGCCAAGGAAAAGCAGCTTCTGATTAGTCAGTTTGCCACCGGTCACACGCAAAGCCGAGAACAGGCCCGCGAGTGCCACCGCCGCCGTTCCTTGAATGTCGTCGTTGAATACGCAAATCTTGTCGCGATATTTGTGAAGCAGACGGAAGGCCGAGTGATTGGCAAAATCCTCAAACTGAATCAGCACGCCGGGAAATGCGGTGCGCGCGGCGGTGATGAATTCGTCGACGAACTCGTCATATGCAGCACCGCCGAGCCGCTTCTGGCGCAGGCCGACATAATAGCGATCGTTCAGCAACGTCTCGTTGTTAGTACCGACGTCCAGCATCACCGGCAGACAGTGCGTCGGGTATACACCGGCGCAGGCGACATACAGCGAAAGCTTGCCGACTGGAATGCCCATGCCGTTGGCGCCCAGGTCGCCGAGGCCCAGGATGCGCTCGCCGTCAGTCAAAACGATTAGCTTCGCTGGATAGGGCCAATTGCCTAATAGCTCGGCAATGCGTCCACGATCATTGGCGCCGATGAAGAGGCCGCGTGGCCGCTGAAAGATGTGGCCAAACCGTTGGCATGCGAGGCCAACCGTCGGCGTGTAAATGAGTGGCTGGATTTCATCGATATTGTCGCACACAACGCGGAAGAATAGCGCTTCGTTGCGGTCGTGCAGTGCGTTGAGCGCCACGTATTTTTCGAGGTCATTGGGCAGCCGGCGCAGATTAGTCAGCACGCGCTCGGCCTGCGCCTCCATCGAGAGCATGTGGGCGGGCAAAAGACCACGCAAGCCCAAAGCGTCGCGCTCATGCTCGGTGAAAGCAGTACCTTTGTTGAGAAGCGGGTCACGCAAGAGCGCCATGCCACGAGCTGGGGGGTCTGTAGCAGTCGATCCAGCTTTTGCACCGTTAGAAGTATTCATTGGCATTCCCCTCTCACTCCGTTTAATTAACTAGCGAAGGATTCATAGCATCCTGCTGATGGCATTGATTGAGGTCAATGGCGCGTGGAATGTAGCCAGGCCCCCTCGCTTCTGATCGAGTTTATTTCAATCGGCTAGTCGTCGTACTCCACCGAGATGTTGTCCTTTCCGAAAAGTTTATCCGGCGCTTGGTTCTATTCTTAGCGTTCAACGCACAGAGCAATTCCCATTCCACCACCGATGCAGAGCGTCGCCAAGCCCTTCTTGGCGTTTCGTTTCTGCATTTCGTAGAGCAACGTCACCAGCACGCGCGCGCCGGAGGCGCCGATCGGATGGCCGATGGCGATGGCGCCACCATTGACATTGACCTTGGACGTGTCCCAGCCGAGATCCTTGTTGACCGCGCAAGCCTGCGCCGCGAAGGCTTCATTCGCTTCGATCAGGTCAAGGTCTTCTTTCTTCCAACCGGCCTTCTTGAGCGCGGCGCGCGAGGCCGGGATCGGCCCGGTACCCATGATCGCCGGATCGACGCCAGCCTGCGCCCACGAGACGATGCGCGCGAGCGGTGTCTTGCCGAGTTTGGCGGCCTCGGACGCTTTCATCAGCACCACGGCGGCGGCACCGTCATTGATGCCGGAGGCGCTGCCCGCGGTCACCGTGCCATCCTTGTCGAAGGCGGGGCGCAGCTTGGCGAGCGCTTCCAGCGTGACGCCTTGCTTGGGATATTCGTCGGCATTCACCACCACGTCGCCTTTGCGCGACTTGATGGTGACCGGAACGATCTCCTCCTTGAACTTGCCGGCCTTCTGCGCGGCTTCCGCTTTGTTCTGAGAGGCGACCGCGAATTCGTCCTGCATCTGGCGGGTGATCTGCCATTGCTTGGCGACGTTCTCGGCAGTGTTGCCCATGTGGTAGCGGTTGAAGGCGTCCCACAACCCGTCTTTGATCATGGTGTCGACCATCTGGAAGTCGCCCATCTTCACGCCGCTGCGCAGATACTGGCAGTGCGGCGCCATACTCATCGACTCCTGGCCGCCCGCCACCACGATGTCGCTGTCGCCATTGAGGATCGCCTGATAGCCGAGTGCGACCGTGCGCAGGCCGGAACCGCATAGTTGGTTCACGCTCCAGGCAGGGGTCTCGACCGGAATCCCCGCCGCGATCGAGGCCTGCCGCGCAGGGTTCTGTCCCTGCCCCGCGACGAGGGCCTGGCCCATGATGACCTCGGAAACTCGGCCCGCTTCGACGCCTGCGCGCTCCAGGGCGATCTTAATGGCCACTTTGCCGAGATCGTGCGCCGGCAATGCAGCAAATGCTCCGTTGAACGCCCCGACCGGTGTCCGCGCAGCACCAATGATGACGATGTCGTCCTTCATCTGAAAGCTCCTCTTCGGGCCCATCTGAGCGGCGACAGGCGCTTTAGTTGGCTGCAACAATGTCCTGAGATTTGGCGCCGCTCCCGTCCAATACACGGTTTGTGTCGGAGCGCTCGTTTTTGGCTTCGGACCCTCGTGAAATCGAGGACGACGCGTGACGGCACATCGCCGTACTCGAGCCAATCAATGACCGTGGTGATGGACGACAGGGCTGCAGTTCAACGTCGACCTTGACCTAGCCTCGGCGCCGGATGTAAGCGCTTCGGCCAAGCCAATCCCGTGACCATTCGGATCAAGCTGCCGGGCGGACCGCATCCTTGACCACGGTCTGGCCGAGCGCCTTTGCCTGCTCGGCGAACGCCGGGATTTGCGCCTTCACGAACTCCGTCTGGAGTTGTGTCAATTCCTCGATGTTCTTGGTGCGCGCGACCTTCTGCGCGAACTCGAACGAGGTCGCAATATTCTTCTCGGCAAACGCCATGGCCTTCTCGCCAACTTCCTTCGCGCTCGCCTGGGTGCCGGCCGCCTGCCCCTCGAAGGCAGCGGCGGCCTTCTGCGCGGTCGTCATGAAATCGTCGAAGGCCTTTTTGGCCTGCTCGACGCTCTGTTCGGCATGGTTGCGCATCTCGGTCGGGATTTCAAAGTTCGCTATTGGGTTCTTGAACATCGTCGTTTCCTCGCGGTTATGACGGCATTGTTGCGATTGCCGCGTTGTTATGTCGGACGACCGGCGGCTCCGAAGCGGCCGGTTGGCACCACGACGGCAACGTTCCCCGCGCGCAAAGGTTGCGTTGGTCGATGTCGCCTTGGGACTTTATTTCTTGATCCGTACCCCGTGTGGCCAAAAAAATTAAAACTGCAGGAAAGACG
>PMAF01000293.1 GCA_003152455.1 Hyphomicrobiales bacterium | reverse complement strand
GCGCAGGACTACAACACCAAGTTTATCGAGTTCGCTCAAACTAATACCGAAGCGGCCCTCGACTTCGTCCAAAAACTATCGGGCGTGAAATCGCCTACAGAATTCATCGAATTGTCGACCGACCATTCACGCCGGCAGTTCGAGACGCTGACCGAGCAGACCAAGGAACTTGCAGCGCTGGCTCAGAAGGTCACGCTCGCGACTGTGGAGCCTCTCAAGACGGGCGTTACCAAGGCATTCAGCCAGTCCGCCTGAACTGACCCCCTCCAAACTTCAGCGTTCTTCGAAGCCCGGGTTGTCGCCCGGGCTTCTTGCTGAAGGCCGAAAGGAAATCGCGTTCATCCGCATCACCCACCCGACTGCGTCGCCAATTTCATCGGCTAGTTTGGAATTGTGGAATAGGGAACTTGTCTGAAATCTAGAATCGCGATTGCGTATAGTGCAGGACACTGAGCGCGAATGGTCCACGTTTGTGAATGGCTGCCATGTAATCCGCCTTTGGGAAACCCACGGCGCCCTCCTATCGGATTGTCATTTAGCGGCGACATAGGTCACTTCCGCGACGAACTTTTCGTAACCCCGTGATCTGGGCCAGGCTTATCAACCTGCAATTCAAAGAAGATATCGGCATTCGGGCAGAAGCGCGGGGGCAACGGCACGGACGTCGGCAAACTGTCGAGCCAGTCGCGGCAGGCTTTTTTAGTCGGGCAGGCTTCACACCGATGGAGCGCGGTGGCGTAGCTTAAGCTCAGGCGCGGCACGACACCGCCGCCTAGCTCAATACCAAGGCGCTCCATCATTTCACAGATATATATCGGCAGATGCTCAGGTGTGGCCGGCGCAGCCATGATTGCCACTCCTTCATTCGCCCGGCAAAAGATAGATCCGACAATTCGCTGCATCGCACAATGATCTAAATCAAACCCGCTGCTTGAAATTGTCCGCCATCAGTGACGTTCCGTTGTCGCTGAATGCGAACCGATACAACCTATTATCATCCATATAAATTTCCTTTGCCGCACAGCCATCGCCAGCCTTAGCCCGTCACTCTCTCAGTGTCAGTCACGCCGGCCTGAGCGGCTGGGCTGTCACCAGCTCCTGATACGCCTGCGGCAGCAGGTGCGCGAGCAGCGCAGCCCAGATGAGCTGCCCCTGGTCGCCAGCGATCAGGTCCTGGCGGATCTCGATCGCCACATGATGCAGGCCGCGCCGTTCACCATGCACCGGAATGGTGTAATCCGTCGCATCGTTCACGTCGTAGGGCTCGTTGTCGCTGACCACGAGTCCCTCTTCTCGTTTTAGTAGGCCATGAGGAGATGAGCAAAGCGCGGATCACGATTGTAGAGCACGCCAGCATGTCAGGGCCGCCCCACGTCCATGAAGACAGGGGTAAAGCTGTGCATTGCAATTAGCGCCGGCGGCCGGCCGGCTTGGCGTCTGCGGTCGAGTTCGGATTCGATACGATCATGGTAGGGCCGGAAAATCTCGCGCACGCGCGCGGCCTTCTGCTGCTCGCTCAAGCCGAATTTGCCCGGCACCGGGGTGGCCTCGCTGATGTCCGGGATCGATTCCTTCGAGACCGGCGGGCGATTGCAGTCGATAACCAAGCGCGAATAGTTCTGCTGTATTAGGGTAGCGTCGAGCGCGTCTGCCAACTGGCGGCACGCTGCGGCGATGCCGATGTCCCAGGCGATGTGGCGCTGGCGTTCCGCTTCAGAAACGCCGAGCCCGCGCAGGGCGCACGGCATGGCGTTGCCCGCGTGATCGGCGACGATCAGGAACGGGGACAGGCCGTTTTCGTTGTGCACCATGACCGGCGCCGGCTCGTCTGCCGCCAACAGGCTATCCGACATCTCGTTCATCGGCGCTCAGGCTTGTGCAAAAAAACGACGGGATGGCAGAGACACGCACTGTTCTTGGCGCGAAAAATGCATATTACTGGGGGCTTGCATCACTGTGGAACCGCAATGCCGATTCTCACCATCAGGCACGTCACGACCTACCACTATAAGCAACCGGTCGCGTTCGGCGAGCACCGGATGATGCTGCATCCGCGCGACGATGGCGACCAGAAGGTGCTCGAATCCGAGCTCGTAATCACCCCCGAGCCTAGTCAATTCTCCTGGACGCGGGATATCCACGGCAATCATGTCGCGATCGCCCGTTTCGCGGGCCGGGCCTGCGAGCTTCGCTTCGAAAGCACTATTCATCTTGACCACGCGCCGGCTGGTTTCCGAGCAGCCGATATCGAGGATTTTGCCCGCACCCATCCGTTTACCTACCGGGCGGAAGACAGGGCCGGCCTCGCGCGCGTCATCGCGCCGCGGTCCCCGCACCCCAGCGTCGATCGCTGGGCCGCCGAGTTCCTGCGCGCGGACGGATCGGCCGACACTTATGAGCTTCTCGTCGACATGACGCAGACCATCAAGCGGACCTTCAAGCACAAGGTGCGACACGAGAAGGGTACCCAGGACCCAGCCCGAACCCTGAAGCTCGCGAGCGGGAGTTGTCGCGACGTTGCGGTGCTAATGATTGAGGCGCTGCGCTCGCTTGGCATAGCTGCGCGGTTTGTGTCCGGATATTTGCATCTTGCCGAGGATGATGACGACCGTGTCACCGGCGGCAACACCCATGCCTGGGTCCAGGCCTATGTTCCTGGCCCGGGTTGGGTCGACTTCGATCCGTCGAGCGGCATGGTCGGGAATCAGAACCTCGTGCGCGTCGCTGTGGTGCACGATCCGCGCCACGCGATTCCTTTGCAAGGGACCTGGATCGGGAGCGCGTCGGACCATCTCGCCATGAGGGTCGCCGTCAAGGTCACCGCGGCGCCAGCATGATTGGTGGTCGCGTGACGAACGAATAGAACTTTTGTACCATCTTATTTTTAGCACCCAACACTCCGCATGCGCGGGCGGAAAAGGCTTTCGATGAAGATTCGGGCCGGCTACGAAATTTCCTATGACTGCCCGCAGCCGACGCCCATGATCCTGCAGCTGAGTGTGCATCCATCCCGCACTCCCGACCTGCTGAGCTGGGATCGCATGCAGTTCAGTCCGCCCATCCCCGCCAACACCTATCACGACGGCTTCGGCAATTTCTGCCACGTGATCCGCGCGCCCATGGGCCGCCTGACCATGTCCACGGACTTCCTGATGAAGGATAAGGGCGAGCCGGACGCGATCGCGCTACAGGCGGAGCAGCACGCGCTGGAAGATCTGCCGGTCGACGTCCTAGTCTATCTGCTCGGCAGCCGCTACTGCGAGACCGATCGGCTGTCGAATACAGCGTGGTCGCTATTCGGGCAGGTGCCGAAGGGGTGGCCGCTGGTGCAGGCGATCTGCGACTACGTCCACGATCGCATCACGTTCGGTTACCAGCATGCGAGCCCGTTCAAATCAGCCTGGGATGCATATAACGAGCGACGCGGCGTGTGCCGGGACTACGCCCACCTTGCGATCACGCTGTGCCGCTGCATGAACATTCCGGCGCGCTACTGCACCGGCTATCTTGGCGATATGGGTGCACCGCCGCCCTACGACCCTGGTGACTTCGCCGCTTGGTTCGAGGCGTATCTCGGAGGACGCTGGTATACCTTCGACCCGCGCAACAACGTGCCGCGCATCGGCCGCATCCTGATGGGGCGCGGGCGCGATGCCACAGACGTCGCGATCGTGACCTCATTCGGCCCCTGCACGCTCGCGGGCTTCAANNCAGCATATCTTCGAATGGCGCCTACGCGGCTAGCATGTTGGAGCTTTCGTTGATTACGCTCAGGATCCGTCACAAGACAACCTATCGGTTTTGTCAGCAGGTGAGCCTGCTGCCGCACCGGTTGATGCTGCGCCCGCGCGAGAGCCGCGATCTTCGCCTGTTGTCGAGCAATGTGGCGGTGACGCCGGCCGCGGTGGTGACCTGGGCGCATGACGTCTATGGCAATTCCGTCGCGATCGTCACGTTTTCGACTATGACCGACATTCTGGTGATCGACAGCGTTGCGGAAATCCAACTTAACGCAGCCCCTTGGCCTGTGTTCGACATCGCCGGCTCGGCCATTTACTACCCCTTCCGATATTCCGACGATGAGTGGACCGACCTCGGTGCGCTGGCGTTTCAGCAATACCCGGACTTGGGCGGGCAGTTGCAGAGCTGGGCGCGAGCCTTCGTCCGCAGCAATCCGACCGACACGCTGTCCTTGCTCAAAGACCTGAGTACTGGCGTTGCGGAGCGGATCCACTATCAGAGCCGGGAGGTCGAGGGCACCCAGTCGCCGACCCAGACTCTAGATCGGGGCTGGGGATCCTGCCGGGATTTCGCCGTCCTTTTCGCAGAAGCGGCCCGCAGTCTTGGTTTCGGGACGAGGATCGTCTCGGGCTATCTCTACAATCCGGATCAGGACCGTGTGGGGTCGGAAGGCACCGGGTCGACCCATGCTTGGGCAGAAGTCTATGTGCCAGGTGCGGGCTGGATTACCTTTGATCCGACCAATCGCAGTGTCGGCGGCTTCAATTTGATTCCCGTCGCCGTCGTGCGCGACATCCGGCAGGCCATGCCGGTGGCAGGCAGTTTCGTGGGGATGACATATGCCTTTCAGGGAATGTGGGTTGAGGTCCAGGTCACTTCATAGACGGAGGGATCGGGGAGTCATGCATCCTTTCGTCGCCGGCACATCCGCGACGGCCCGGAAATTGCATGTTTAATAGGCAATTAAATGGATTGGTTTTTCGGCCGTAATCGCGGCAAATCAGCTTCGGCAAACAGTACAGTAAAGCCCCATGTCGATCCTCGTTGGTCTCCACCACGCCACGCGGTACATTTACGACAAGCCCATAAGTCTTGGGCCTCAGGTTGTTCGGCTGCGGCCGGGGGCGCATTGCCGCACACGAATCTCCAGCTACTCGCTCACCGTGACACCGGCCCAGCATTTCGTGAACTGGCAGCAGGACCCGCACGGCAATTGGCTCGCGCGTTTCGTGTTTCCGGAAAAAGCCACTGAATTCTCGGTGACGGTCGATTTGCTCGCCGATCTCGAGGTGATCAATCCTTTCGACTTCTTCATCGAGCCCTATGCGGCGAAATGGCCTTTCACCTTCGCCGCCGAGCTGCGCGAAGATCTCGCGGCCTATGTGGCGCCGGAGCCTGCGGGCCCGCTTCTGCAAGCGTTGATCGCGACCGTTTCGCGCGAGCCGCGCAACACCACCGACTTTCTTGTCGCGCTCAATCAACGCCTGCACGCCATGGTCCGCTATATCGTTCGCCTGGAGACCGGCGTGCAAACGCCCGAGGAGACTCTCGCCTCAGGCTCCGGCTCCTGCCGCGATACGGCTTGGCTGTTGGTGCAGTTGTTGCGCCATATCGGTCTGCCCGCCCGATTCGTGTCCGGCTATCTCATCCAGCTCAAACCCGACGTGAAGCCGCTCGAAGGCCCGGCCGGCGCCGAGCGCGACTTCACCGACCTGCATGCCTGGACCGAGGTCTATCTTCCGGGCGCCGGCTGGATCGGGCTCGATCCGACGTCGGGACTTTTGTGCGCTGAAGGCCATCTGCCGGTTGCAGCAACGCCTCACTTTCGCTCAGCAGCGCCGATCACCGGCCTGGTCGAGCCCAGCAAAGTCACCTTTGCGTTCGACATGAGCATCACGCGGATCGCGGAGAAGCCGCGCGTGACCATGCCGTTCTCCAATGAGGCTTGGGCGGCAGTGGATGCGCTCGGCGACAAAGTCGACGCCGATCTCACGGCGCACGATGTCCGCCTGACCATGGGCGGCGAGCCCACCTTCGTCTCGGTCGACGATTACCAGTCGGCGGAATGGAACACCGCCGCGCTCGGCCCGAAGAAGCGCATCCGCGGCGACGATCTGATCCACCGCCTGTACCGGCGTTTTGCGCCAGGCGCGCTGCTGCACTACGGGCAGGGCAAGTGGTATCCCGGCGAGCCCTTGCCGCGCTGGGCGTTCTCGTTGTTCTGGCGTCGAGACGGCGTGCCGCTCTGGAAAGATATTGGTTTGATTGCGAGCACGCCCGCTGCAAAGCCGCCGTCCGCCGGCGATGCACAGCGTTTTGCCGAGGGCATTGCCGCGCGCCTGGGAATCACGGCCGACTACGTACAGCCTGCATTCGAGGATCCGACCGACCGCATGCTGAAGCAAGGCGCCGTCCCGGTGAACATCGATCCCAGCGATCCGAAGATCGAGGATCCGGAGGAGCGCGCGCGCATCCAGCGCGTGGTCAAACCTCACCTCACGCAACCGGCAGGGTTCGTACTACCGGTGAAACGCTGGGCAGCGCAGAGCAAATCCGGATGGCTGAGCGAGGTGTGGCGCACGCGCCGCGGCCAGTTGTTCCTGATTCCGGGCGATTCCCCGCTCGGCCTTCGGCTGCCGCTGCAATCGCTGCCCTATATAGCGCCCGAGGATTTTCCGCATCCGGTGCCAGTCGACCCGTTCGCCGAACGCGAGCCGTTGCCCGATGCGCATGCTGCCGCGCGCGCCGCCACTCACTCGGCTCGCGACGAGACGGCGCCGCCGCTTACTCCGGAGGACGCGCGGACTGTTCCGGGTGCGCCCACCGGCTCGCAAGCCAAGGCCGGTCCCGTTCGGACCGCGCTGGCAGTCGAGGTGCGCGACGGCCGGCTTTGCGTGTTCATGCCGCCGCTCGACCATCTCCCGGATTATCTCGAACTGCTTGCGGTGGTCGAAGCGACGGCGGCGGAGCTTGCGATACCGGTGCAGGTTGAGGGCTACACACCGCCTTCGGATCCGCGCCTCAACCTCATCAAAGTGACGCCCGACCCCGGCGTGATCGAAGTGAACGTCCAGCCGGCCGAGAGTTGGCGCGATGCGGTCGACATCACGCGCGGCCTCTACGAGGACGCCCATCTGGCCCGCCTCGGCACCGACAAGTTCATGATCGACGGCCGTCACACTGGAACCGGCGGCGGCAATCACGTCGTACTCGGCGGGCTCAACCCCGCCGACAGTCCGTTCCTGCGGCGGCCCGATCTGCTCAAGAGCCTCGTGCTTTATTGGCAGCGGCGGCCGTCAATGTCGTACCTGTTCTCAGGTTTGTTCATCGGCCCCACCAGCCAGGCGCCGCGTATCGACGAGGCGCGGCAGGATATGCTTTACGAACTCGAGATCGCCTTTGCCAACGTGCCGGCGCCCGGCAAGGGCGAGCCGCCGCCGCCGTGGCTGGTTGACCGCTTGTTTCGCAACATCCTGGTTGACGTGACCGGCAACACCCATCGGACCGAGATCTGCATTGACAAATTGTTCTCGCCGGAAGGGCCGACCGGCCGTCTTGGGCTGGTCGAGTTCCGCTCATTCGAAATGCCCCCCGATGCGCGCATGAGTCTTGCCCAGCAGTTGCTGTTGCGTGCGCTAGTCGCCTGGTTCTGGCGCCAGCCGCTCGACGGCCCGCTCACGCGCTGGGGCACGGCGCTGCATGATCGCTACATGCTCGAACATTATATTTGGGGCGACTTCCTGCAGGTCTTGGATGACCTGAAGGGCGCAGGATACAATTTTGATTCGGTCTGGTTCGACGCGCAGCGACAATTTCGCTTCCCGCATTATGGCACCGTGCAGCGCGGCGGCGTGGAGCTCGAATTGCGACAGGCGCTTGAGCCCTGGTATGTGCTGGGCGAAGAAGGGGTGCCAGGCAACACGGTGCGGATTGTCGATTCCTCCGTCGAGCGTCTGCAGGTCAAGGTGCAAGGTTTGAACGAAAGCCACCACACCGTCACTTGCGACGGACGCCGCGTGCCGCTTTGCCCGACCGGCCGGCCGGGCGAATTTGTGGCCGGCGTGCGCTACAAGGCATGGGATCTGCCGTCGGCCTTGCATCCAACGGTCAAGGTGCATGCGCCGCTCACTTTCGACATCATCGATAGCTGGAGCCGGCGGTCTTTGGGTGGTTGCGTCTATCATGTCGCGCACCCGGGTGGACGCAATTACGAGACCTTTCCGGTCAATTCCTACGAGGCGGAAGCTCGCCGCCGGGCGCGTTTCCAAGATCATGGCCACACAGCCGGTTTGATCGACATTCCTCCTCTCGAACGCTCGCTCGAATATCCAACCACGCTCGATCTTCGGCGTGCGGTCTAAGTGCCGATCGCTATGGCAGCCCATCTCGACAATGCTTTAGCGCAACAGAACGGCAGCCTTGAACCGTTGATTTCAGGCTATCGACCACTGTCCGGCGTTTTCGACGAGATGATGGATGCTGACGGACGTCTGCGCGCGCACTGGCTGCCGTTACTGTCAATGCTCTCTAACTTGGGCGGCGACGAGATCAATCGTCGATTCGCGTCCGCCGATCGCTATTTGCGCGATTCCGGCGTTTTCTACCGCGTCTATGAGGATCCAACGGGCGTCGAACGTCCGTGGCCATTGAGCCATGTACCGCTTCTCATCGCTGCTTCCGAATGGAAGCAGTTAGAGGCCGGGCTCATCCAACGCGCCGGATTGCTCGAGGCAATATTGGCGGATGTCTATGGTCCGGCCGAACTCATTCGCGATGGCCGGCTACCCGCCACCTTGGTCGCCGGCAATCCGGAATTCCTGCGGCCACTTGTCGGCGTCGCGCCGACCGGAGGTGCGCACCTCCGCTTCTACGCCGTAGATATCGGGCGTGGCCCCGACGGGCGATGGTGGGTGCTCGGCGATCGCACGCAGGCGCCCTCGGGCGCAGGTTATGCGATCGAGAGCCGTCTCGCGCTAGCGCGGGCAATGCCCGATATCTATCGCGCGGCGCACGTTGAACGCGTCGCCCCGTTCTTCCGGGCCTTTCAAGCGGAGCTTTCCGCGTTCAACCGTCATGACGATACCCGTGTTTGCCTGCTCACGCCGGGTGCGATGAACGAAACCTATTTCGAGCATGCCTATCTCGCCCGCTACCTCGGCCTGCTCCTGGTCGAGGGCGAAGACCTGGCCGTGCGTGACGACGGCGTCTTTATCCGCACGATCTCTGGTCTGCGGCGTGCCGAGGTGTTGCTGCGTCGGCTCGATGCCGATTTTACCGATCCGCTTGAACTTAACGCGGCCTCACGTCTCGGCGTTGCCGGCCTGGTGCAAGCCGTGCGTGACGGTAATGTCATCATCATCAACTCGCTCGGCGCCGGTCTTGTCGAGGCGCGCGCGATGCTGGCGTTCCTACCGGCATTGGCGCGGACCGTGCTCGGCACCGATCTCGTCGTGCCGAATATCGCGACATGGTGGCTTGGCCGTACCGACATTCGCGAACAATTGTCAGCTAAGCTCGACAGTATGGTCATCGCCCCGGCATTCACTGATTCCGCGCCCAACATGCAACTCGGCGATGGAACTCTGGTTGCTGAACTTGGCGACGCGAAACGTCGAGATCTGATGGTGTCAATTCAAGATCGAGGCGTCGACTATGTTGCCCAGGAAGCAGTCACGCTGTCTACCACGCCGGCATGGCGTGACGGCCGGCTGCAGCCCCGGCCGTTCACGCTGCGTCTGTTTCTCGCCAAGGTCGGCGAGCGCTGGCAGGTCATGACAGGCGGGTTCGTGCGCATTGCTGAGAGTGTCGATGCGCGCGCAGTTAGCCTGCAGCAAGGCGCCGCAACCGCTGATGCCTGGGTGTTGTCGGACGCGCCGGTCGCGGAAACAACGCTGTTGCCGACGCCAGAGAGGATCACCGTTCAGCGGGCGACAGGCGCGCTGCCAAGCCGAGCCGCCGACAATCTGTTCTGGCTGGGGCGCTATTTGGAGCGCGCGGAAGCGATGCTGCGGCTCATTCGCGCCCTGATCAGCCGTGTGGCTGAAGCTGGAGATGCGACCGCGCCGGTCATTTCAAGTATCAGCGCTCTGCTCAGTGCCTGGATTGCCGCACCCCCCGACGCTTGGCAGACGTCCGCGGCATTGATCGCGCGGGCGGCACTGACGCGCAGCGAGTTCGATGGATCGCTGCCGCGTCTGGTCAATACCGCACGTGCGGTGGCTTCCATTATCCGAGACCGTTTTTCGCCTGATGTCTGGCGGGCGCTCAATGACTTGGTCACCACGATCAACGCGCCGCTGGCCATCGGTCCCGACGAAAGCGCGATGATCGAGCGGGTAGAGGCTGCCGTACGCATCATTTCGTCCTTATCAGGGCTGGCGCAGGAGAACATGACGCAGCTCGCAGGCTGGCGGTTTCTTGAACTCGGTCGCCGCATCGAGCGCGCAATCCTGACCTGCCGCAGCGTCCGTTGGTTCGCTTTTGGCGGTGCGCCGAACGATGGCCTCGATGTGCTGTTGGAATTCGCGGACAGCCAAATCACCTATCGGCAGCGTTACGTGATGATCGCCGCACCGGCGCCGGTGATCGACCTGGTGATGCTCGATCCCAATAATCCCCGTTCGGTTGACTTTCAACTCGATCGCATCGAGGCCCACCTTGCCGCACTGCCGAGGCGTCAAGTTGCCGGTCGACTTTCGTCGGTACAGCAGATAGCGGCCTCTATCGCCACCCGCTTGCGTACCGCTGACGCGACCAAGATCGACAAAGCACTAATCTTCGACGTCGAATCGACGCTGATGAAATTGTCGGAAGCGGTCACAGCCTATTATCTCACGCACAACGAACGATCGGAAGCGGCCTGGGGTGCGCTCGCATGATCTACGACATCCGGCAGACTACGATATGCACCTACGCCTCGCCGGTTGCGCATGCTCGGCATGTGCTGCACCTGACCCCGATTGATCGCACCGGGCAACACGTGCACATTGCTTCTCTGCAGATTGTGCCGGAGCCATCGCAACGTGGCGAGGGGCATGATTTCTTTGGCAATCGCATCACCTGGATCACGCTTGTTGATCGGCACGACAAGCTGACCGTGAAAATGTCGGCGCGCGTCGCGGTGGACGAGACCGCCGCGCCCGAGGCACTCACGACTCCGGCATTTGAAGCGGTGCGTGAAGAGGTGTTCGCGATCGCTGAGATTGGGAAGATGTCCCCAGCGCATTTCCTGTTTCCGAGCCGCATGGTGTCACTCGATCCGGAAATTCGCGAATATGCGCGGCAAAGTTTTGCAAGCGGTCGCCCTCTGCTCGAAGGTGCGATTGATCTCATGTACCGGATTAAGGCCGACATGGTCTATGACACCGACGCCACGACGGTCACAACCACACCGCCGATGTCGTTTGCGCTGCGCCGCGGCGTTTGCCAAGACTTCGCGCATATCATGATATCAGGGTTGCGCGGAATCGGATTGCCAGCGGCTTACGTGAGCGGCTATTTGCGTACCGTACCGAGGCAGGGCGCGACGCAACTGCAGGGCAGCGACGCAATGCACGCCTGGGTCTTAGTGTGGTGCGGTTCGGCAACCGGTTGGATCGGGCTCGATCCGACCAATGCAAAACCGGCCTCCGACGACCATGTCACGCTGGCGATCGGCCGCGACTATACTGATGTCGCACCGATCGACGGCGTGATCGTAGTATCGGGAAGCCAACGCATCACCGAATCGGTGAATGTCATTCCGGTGCACTGAATATTCCGAACAGGGAAGCCGTTTGTGTATTGATGAGCCCCTATGTATAGCGAAAACAATTCGTTTACATATGAGTCATTGATGTCACTACAGTACTACCTGACGCTTAATCAACGGGTCCCTGCTGCGCCCACTAAAAAGTCCAATAAAATAAAGCGGTTATAAAGATTCGGCTGAACGGTGCTGGTGAGAGTGCCGGATACGCCGAGGCAGTCTTTGGATCCAAAATTCATAGCTCTCGTTGACCAGCTCGCACCAAAGCTGCAGGGCCTGTTGGCCATGCCGCCGCTCACGAACGGCAACCTGTCACACGAAATGCCCAGCAGCGGCGTCTACCTGTTCACTGAGAGCGGCAGGCATTTTTACGTCGGCCGGTCGAATGATCTCAGGGGTCGCTACGGCCGCCACTGCCGGCCGGGCGCGACGCATCGGCAGGCCGCCTTCGCGTTCCAGCTAGCGCGCGAGAGGACCGGCAGGACAGTCGCGGCGTACCGTCCAGGCGAGAACAGCCGCGCCGGGCTGATGCTCATCCCCGAGTTCGCCGAGGCGTTCACGGCCGCGAAGGCGCGCATCCGCGAGATGGAATACCGCTGCGTCGAAGAGACCGACCAGAACCGGCAGGCGCTGCTAGAGATTTACTGCGCCGTCGTGCTCGCCACGCCGTACAACGACTTCGGTACCCATTGAACGTCGTGGACGCGGTTGGCCGAGCGTCGATAGGACTGAAGTGCTGCGCGCCTTTCTGATGCCACGTCGCACTGAGCAATCGGGTAAGCGTAATCGTCAGTCATTTGGTCCTCAGAGCACATTCCAGCGCGCGCTGAATTCCCATTCACTGGATACTACGAGCCCGACAGCCGGCACTTAGGCAGCTGCCGCGCCTACACGGCATGCGTTTTGGGTAGTGGGTAGGCGACCAGCCAAGAAGAATTCTTTTGCAAATTCAACTTGACTGGCGGAGAGGGAGGGATTTTCGCAGCTTTCCCCGAACCTCAACGTTTTCAATGGCTCCGAGCTACCACTCGATGACTTTGTGTACCAGCCGCGTGTGCTGGAATCCAGCTTGATCACCCCCACAAAAGTGGTCCGACCTTCGGCCCGTTCCATTGCCATCGAAAGCTTGAACAGAGCACGACCAAAAGCCTAAAAAAAATGGCGATGCACGTTACACAGACAACGTAATCCAAGCAGACGAACCCGTATTCGAACTCTGGCTCAACGCGTCCGAGTTATCTCTCTTGCACTCGCACTTATTTCGTCGGGATGATCGGCAGGAGCAAATAGGAATGGTGCGAATTTCCGGCGTGAAGCGACACTTTCCCGCTGAAAACGGCCACCGGTCGGTTGTCGGGGTCGTTATGGGTCATACCACCGGTGCCGCGGGTCGCGTAATGGAACTTCTTGGCGAAGCCTGACAATTCGCCGGTATACTCATAGTCCTTGCCGCGCACGCTAAGCGCCAGCCGCCATCCCTTGGGCACCACGATGCAGCTCGACACGATCTCGATGTCGGCTTCATAGACTTCGCCCGGCGTCAGCGGTTGCAGCCTGTCGTGCGGATGATAGGGCCTGTAGGGCGTGCTCTTGGTCGGATCGAGCGCTTGGTGAGAGATTCTGAGCCAGCCGTTGGCGATCGGTGTGTTCGGATCGGTGGAGCCCATGAAGGTGAGCTCCTTGCCCTGTGGGTCGAACACGCGGACAATTAGGAACAGATCGGCGTCCGCGGTTGACGAAGACACGAACAGTTTGGCCGCCATCGGCCCGGTAATCTCGGTGTCGTGCTCCAGCGGCGCCATCCAGAACGTCACACCGTCTCCGAGGGCTTCGTATTCGATCTTGGCCTGCGACGCGAGCGGCGTACGGCTCAGCGTCTTGTTCACCGGATCGAGGTAAAACTTGGTCCATTGCGTGCGCGCGAGCGGCCATTCGTTCTCGTATCGCAGGACGAACTTTCCCCCCGGGTGGCGGATATTGAGCGTCACCGGCGGCGTCTTCTCCCAACTATTATCGATGCCTTTGAGGAAGTGGTCGAAGAACCGTTTCTGCAGCGCTAAGCCGTAGCCGGACGAGAACAGCGACCAGTGGGAATCGCCGTGCACCTCGAGCCACTTCTGCTTCGAAGCGCCTTCGATGAAGCCATTGAAGTTTCCGCGCGGGTGGATGCCCTGGCCGCCCCAATTAGCGCAGGACAGAAACGGTACCTCGACCTTAGACAGGTCGGTGGTCTGCGCGCGATGCCATTCATCGTCGAGCGGGTGCTGCTTGAGAGCGTCGTAGGTATTGATGCGATTGCGGGCGAGTTCCTCTTCGGAGAGCGTTACAGGACCAGCTACGGACTCACCCGTGTTAGGGTTCTTCTTGGCGCGCCCGCCCTTGCCGTACTGAATGTTGACCACTTGGTGCTTCGCCCAGCTCTCCTGGAACTGACAGAGAATACCTCCGTGGTAGCCAGAATCGCGGTAGCGATCGTTCTGTCCCTCCCACGGGATGATGGCCGCCAGATGCGGCGGGTGCTTGGCAGCCACGCGCCACTGGTTGCTAGCGTAATAGGAGATACCGAGCATGCCGACCTTGCCGTTACTCCACGGCTGGGTGCCCGCCCATTCGATGCACTCGTACAGATCCTGAGTCTCGCGCGGCGAATTGCAGTTCATAATGCCGGGCGACCAGCCGGCGCCGCGGGAATCGACGCGGATCACCACATAGCCGTGCGGTACCCAACGCTCGGGATCCGTAACCTCCCAATTCTGGTACTTATTGGTCGAACCTTCCAGTATCTCCGGATGATCTGCGACCATCTTGTTCCACTGATGCGGATAGCCCTCCTGGTAGGAGAGTCCCTTGGCATAGACACCGTAGGTAAGGATGACTGGGTAGCGGCCATTCGCTATCGGCCGAAAGATGTCGGCGCGCAACACGAGACCGTCATTCGCCTTGATCCCCTCGTGCCACGTGATCTTCATGCCGTCCCGTATCTCCGTGCGGGACTCGACATTGGGACTCTGAACCATTGCGTCTCCTCCTCGACGCCGCAAAGACGCGGTGCCTTCGTTTCGTCGAAGCATAGCACCGACGCGGACTCAAGTCTTTTCAAGGCGTCATGCGGTGCCATAGCGCTTCGCCTTATGCTAAGTAATAATCTCGGCGCTTGCTCCTAATCGGAAATTTGCAATGACAGACACAATGATTGACACCTGCCCGCTCATCCACGGCTCCTACGATCCAGAATTTGCGTCAGTTCGGGAGGCGTTCGCGGACAATTTCCGCCGCAGGGGAGAGATCGGTGCGGCAGTCTGCGTCTACAAAGGCGGCAAAAAAGTCGTGGACCTGTGGGGCGGATTTAAGGATGTCGCAAAGACCAAGCCGTGGGACAAGGACACGATCGTCATTATGAATTCGCTCGCCAAGAGCATGACGTCGCTGTGCGTCCATATCCTGATTGATCGTGGAAAGGTCGATTTTGATGCGCCGGTGGCCGACTATTGGCCGGAATTTGCTCAGGCAGGAAAGCAAAGCGTTCTGATCCGCCACATCCTTTCGCATACTGATGGCGTTATCTATTGCGATCAGGCGTCACCGGGCTCCTGGTTTCGCTGGGAGGAGCACATCAAGGCGCTGGAGAAGCAGGAGCCGGCGTGGGCTCCAGGAACCTACGGGGCGTACAATTCGATTAATATTGGTTATTTGCTTGGAGAAGTTTTGCGGCGCGTCACCGGTGAAACGGTGGGCAGCTTCTTGCGCAAGGAAGTAACCGAAAGGCTCGGTGCTGACTATCACATTGGGCTGCGGCCTGACGAAATCGCCCGCGTCACTGACATGCACCAGAACCCCAAGAATGGCTTCTTCCTGATTGCCGGCGATCCCTCGTCGCCACTCGGCCGCGCCTTCCGATCAGCGCCAAAAATGGGCTACTTCCAGAACAGTCGGGAAATCCGCGAAATTGAGGTCCCGTCATTCGGCGGACACGGAAATGCACGGGCAATGGCCCGCGTTTACGCAATGTTGGCGGGGGATGGGACTCTCGACGGCACTCGTATTCTTAGCGCCGCAGCCATCGAACGCACGCGCTGGCTCGTTTGGGAGCGTGACTGCATCATGACTAAACGCTACCTGCGCATGGGCTTCGGATTCATGCACAATGAGCCGAACACGTTACCGATGGGAAAGAACATGGCGGCCTACGGTCACTCTGGCACTGGTGGCGCGTTTGCTTGGTGCGACCGCGACCGCAACATGGCATTTGCCTATTGCACCAACTTTCAGCGCGAAGGCCCCGGCATTGGTGCACGCGGGGCGGTTCTTTCGTTAGCCGCTGGCGGCGGGACGCCGCCGTCGTGGCTGACCTGATGCGAGTGGACTTCCGCTCGGCTATCGTCCACGCAATTACAGCGCCGGCGACAAAATATATTTAATCGGCTTTAGCCGTGGCGCGCGATCTCGAGCGCTTTACGATCAGGGAGCCGTCAATCGCCCAAGAGCTTAAGCTGCCGACATTCGCCCCCGGCCAGCGGCTCGCCTCTACGGTCGAAGCTGTTTGGAATCTCGGACAATTGGCATGTCATGGCAGTCCTTCCGGCGGGAAAGAAGACGGTCGCCCTGATTGCGCTCTTCGGAGGCCAGTGCGGCACCGCGATAGTTGATCTCGGTGCGGACACGCGGAAGCTGTTCAATAAAGCCATTCGAACCGGCGACCCGATCGAATGCGCGTTTTCCATTCCGCTGGGTTCGATCGGACATCGTCCGTTGCAAACGCGCTCGATTCAGCAGGTGGCGGCTGTCGGCGACATCAACGACCTTCTGCCGCAATCTCGGGCAGACGCGAAGTTTGGCGAGCGCTGTAAATGATATCCGCCCCAGACTGATCGACGAATTCCCCCCAACGCTTCGTCATTCCGTTCTTTCTTCATCATCTCAAAGGTCGTGCCTACACTACATGGGTTTTGAGTAGTGGGTAGGCGACCAGCCGAGAGAAATTCTTTTGAAATTTCAACTTGACTGGCGGCGGACGCAGTCGCATTCGAACCCGTCTCCGCTCCCGAATTCCCTGCTAACAGGGAAAAGAACAGGGAATTTTCGGTATTAGGTAGCAAACACCGTGTTTGCTACCTAATACCGGGAATTTTTCAATTTTGGTCTAGCTTGCGGCACAGAGGCTGCTATTCGCCCAATGATTTAGGGAGCTTAGAGCAAAATTTCCTACTTCCCCGAATAGGGAATTTCACTAAGTGAACAGGGAATTTCCAGGACCGATCAGGGAATTTCGTAAGCGTCGGGGACACCAGGACCCCGGGCCTCACCGGTGGGCTTCGTATCGCCTTCCGACACAGGTCAGCGGACCGGCCGGTGCGACGCCGCCCCGTTCCAGTTTGGGCTGTCCTGTGTGCCGAGCTCGATCGCATGAACGCGACCTCTCGCTACTTGTTATCCGAATGTCCTACGCAAGTAAGTGTCCGGAAATGTTAGATCATAAATGCCGTGTCCGAGGATAGAATCGCGCAGCGACTTCATAAATATTTGGAATGTAGCTTCGCCTCAGCGACGTTAGTTTTACGCCGAGATCACCAACCCGTTCGTCGCCTTCAACGTCGCACTGCCAGGAAATACGGTCGAGGCCAGCACGCGTTCATCGACGCGCAGGTGATCGCGCAGCATGCCCTTCAGGATCGCGCGCAGATCCGTGGTTGGTTTGAGGTCGCGGTCCTGGTAGAGTTTGGCTTCGCTCACGCCCGGCCAATCGGCGATCACGCGGCCGCCTTTCACCGCGCCACCTGCAAGCAGCGCCACCGTCGCGGTGCCGTGATCGGTGCCTTCGGTGCCGTTGATACGTGCGGTTCGGCCGAACTCGGTGATAACCGCGACGGCGGTTTCCTTCCAGGCATCGCCCATGCCGCTCTCTACCGCGGCCAGCGCACCATCGAGCGCGCCGAGCAAAGCGGCTAGGCGGCCGCTCGCGGCGCCTTCGTCGGCGTGGGTGTCCCAGCCGTCGAACGCCAGTGCGCCAACCCGCGGACCGTCGCCGCGGGCCATGAATTTGGCGGCGGCGCCCGCGGCTTCCGAGAAATAGGCGCGCACCGCCGCGCCAGGACCCTGCGGCCGCTTGCCGTCGGGTTTGTGCGGGTTCATGTCCATGCCGCCGGCGCGCGCGATGGCCGCCAGATCGACGCGTTCTTCCAGGGCGCGCGCCAGCGCCGGATCGGTGTGGCGGTACAGATCGAGCAGCCGCATCACGGTGTCGTCGGTGGCAGGCGGCAGTCTGGGCGGCGTCCATGACAACACGGTGGCGGGGCCGCGTACGACCAGCGGCGTCACCGGACCGACCGCGAAGGCCTCATTGCCGCCGACGCGGCCGGCCGGCTGCAGCGAGGTGAGCGCGCGATTGAGCCAGCCGGTGTCGGCGGAACCCGGCTTGATCAACCCGCTCTCCAAGACATCCTGTCCGTCGAAATGCGAGCGTTCGCGGTAGGGCGAGGCCACCGCGTGCACGATGCTGGCATTGCCGGCCTTGTACATGCGGTGCAAATTCGGCATCGCCGGATTAAGCGCGAAAAAACCATCGAGCGGCAGCGCCGGGGTGGCGCCATCGAGCGTCAATGCCTTGTCGCCGCGCAGCCGCAGCCAATCGGGATCGCCGATCGGGGCAACCGTGGCGAGGCCGTCGAGCGCGCCGCGCAGCACAATCACGAGGAAGCGCGGATCCCGGCCTTCGGCGAGCGCCGCGCGCGGCATGTGGGCCCAAGCAAACAGCACGCCGGAGGCGAGCAAGAGCTGGCGGCGTGTGGGGGCGTGCGGTTGGAACGTCATGACATCACCGTCTCTGAAATTCCGGCGCCATCAACAGCAGCGCCAGTGCCTGCGGCCGGCTTTCCGCGAGTCTGACGGTCGCCCGCGTTTCCGCGGAGGCCAGCGGCCCGAGTGCGGCGTCAAGCATTTCGTCGGGTTCCTGGCCATGGTTGCCGACAATGCGTCCGATCTGGTTGGCGATGTCGAGCCGTTCCGCCATGCCGTCGAGCCAGGCCGCACTGTCGTCGGAGAAGCCCTTGGGCGCCGGCGGACGCCATAAAGGCTCGCCCAGCAAATTTTGCGTATTCACGATGCGGCGCACGTCGTGGACTGCGAGGCCGCTCGCCCGCATGGCAGCCATGGTCCACTCGCCGGGCTTTTTCAGCTTGCTGCGCGGCGTTTGCCAGGACTCCGGCGCAGTCACCAGCATTTTCGTCACCGCCATTAGATCGCCGCCACTGGCGCGGAAACGTTTGGACAGTTTCTCAACCAGCGCCGCCGGCGGTTCGTCGGCGACGAAATGGCGCGCGAGCTTGGTCGCGATATGCGTGGCGGTCGCCGGGTGGTGCGCAAGGGCTTCCAGGACTTTGCGGCCTTGCGCGAAACCGTCGTCCGGATAGGTCTTGCCGATAACGGTCTGCGCGCCCGGTTCGTGCATGCGCGGATTGAACCAGAATTCGCCGCCGCGATCGGGATCGAGCCGTGGCGGCACGATGGTCCAGCCGGTGATCACCTTGGCGAAATTGGTGACGTCGTTCTGGGTGTACCCCGTGCGTACGCCGAGCGTATGCAATTCCATGATTTCGCGCGCGAGATTTTCGTTGAGACCCTTGCCGCGCCGCACGCCGGCAAATGAATCGGGGCCGATCGAACGGGCGTTGTCGAGATAGAGCAGCATGGCCGGATGCGTCTCGGCCGCAACCAGCATGTCGGAGAATTTTCCGAGCACGTGCGGACGGATGGCCTCGCGCTCGTAAGCGCCGCACAACGGCCGCGTCGGGCCTTTGTCGGCGGAAATGCAGAAATGGTTCGACCAGAACCACACCAACCGCTCGACTAGCCCGACATTGGCGTTGATCGCAACGTCGTAGCGGGCCTTGGCCTCGGCGAGATAGATTTGCTGCGGGACCGGGATCATTCCGCCGTTGGCCCCCTGGCGTGGGCCAGGCGGCGTGGCGGCATTAGGCGCCATCGCCTGCGCGCCGTCTTGCATCTTTTGCGCTTTTTGCTCTGCGCGCGCAGCCTTGCGCTCCTGCCGGAACTCGAAGGCGGTTCTCGCCGCCACGCCGCTGCTTAGTAGATCGGGACCACTGATTTGACCAGCGCGTGGCTTTAGCTCCGCCAGGAGAGCGCCGCGCGGATCGGACGCGATGCGGTCGATATCGCCCGGGCGCGGCCCAAAGCCGAATCGATGCAGCGCAAACGCCGCCTGGGTCTTGGCCTCCAGCGCGCCAGGATCGATCGCCACGGCTTAAAGCCCTCGAAGCTCGACGCTCGCCCGAACTGGAAGGTGCGGCTGAGTCATGTCGACACTAAGGCAACGGTATTACTGCCTTCTGAATTGAAACGGAAAAACTGGAAAGGTCGAGTTCCATCGTCCCAAAAAGGAAGGCATCGCGGGGCAAAATCTTGGCAGCCAATACGTGCCTTACAATCGATGCGACGTCGATACGCTGGCTCACCTGTCGCTGCCAAATCCACGGTACCATTCCACGCTGAGTGCGCGCTTGCCGTAGCGGTCGATATTCATTGGACGTGTGTGTACCGAATATTCGATTCGGCATGGACGCAGAGAACAGACGGGGTAAGTTCGCGACCTGATGAAGGACCTGTTCAA
>PMAF01000091.1 GCA_003152455.1 Hyphomicrobiales bacterium | reverse complement strand
CAGATATTCGGTACACACAGGACTGGTTATGCGCCCGTTCATCGATCTCAATCAACGTGGGTGTCCGTGACGGCATTGAAGCAAAATGAGGCCGCTAGTCTTTCGCCGGCCAGTCACTCGGGCGCGCCATACGGGCGTAAAAGGCCCGCTTCACCAACTCGGTCATGACGAGGAAGGCCGCGACCACGGCCAGCAGAAACGCGAAATAGGAAGCTGGCAGGTACACGAACTCGAACCACTGGCCGATTGCCGGCAGAAAGGGAAGAGCGACGGTCAACGCTGCGGTACCAACCGTAAGTCCGATCACGGCTCGATGAGGTCGGCTAGCAAACAAGCTTCGGCGGGTCCGTATGGCGAAAATCATCAGGATCTGCGTCACCAGTGATTCTACAAACCACCCGGTGCGGAAGAAAGTTTCGGTGGCATGAAAAAACATTAACAACACGGCAAATGTCGCGACATCGAACAGGGTACTGATTGGGGCTATCACGATCATGAAGCGCTCGATCAAGCGAATATCCCAATGTATCGGCCGCTCAATGGCTTCGGGGTCTACATTGTCCAACGGTAATCCGGTCTGGGCGAAGTCGTAGATCAGGTTGGTCAGCAGTACCTGAATTGGCAGCAGCGGGAGGAAGGGCAAAATCAGCCCGGCCAGAACCATGCTGAATATGTTGCCTAAATTAGCACTGCTAGCCATCAGGATGTATTTTCCGGTGTTGACGATGGTGCGCCGTCCCTCCATTACCCCGGCGCGCACCACGCTCAAGTCCTGCTCCAGCAGGATGATCTCCGCTGCCGCCTTGGCCACGTCCGCGGCACTGTCTACGGAGATGCCAACATCCGCCGCATGTAACGCCGGGGCGTCGTTGATGCCGTCGCCGAGAAACCCCACCGTTTGGCCCATGCGCTTGAGCGCCATGATCACGCGAAGCTTCTGCTGCGGTGTGACGCGACAGAACAGCCGAGCTTCGCCCAAACGCCCAATCAACGCTTCCTCGGTGAGTGCCGCCAGTTCCGTTCCTGTGAGCACCTTTCCGGGATCGAAACCGAGTTCGCCGCAAAGATGCCGCGCCACTTGCTCGTTGTCCCCGGTCAGCACTTTCACCGCCACGCCGGCCGCAGCGAGTTCGGCAAGCGCCGCGCCGGCGGATGCCTTCGGTGGGTCGAGGAACACAGCGAAACCGGCAAAGGTCAGTCCCCTCTCGTCGGCGAGCGAGGCTTTTGCTTGATCCGGCGGCTCTGTCCGGCTGGCGATGCCGAGCAGTCGGAAACCCTGGGCGCTTAATCGATCGAACTGCGCCTGCAGCTTTGTGCGAAGCTCATCGGTCAGTACCTGGCCGGTGCCATCCGGCATTTCTACGGAAATGCAGATTCGTATGACATCCTCGGGTGCGCCTTTGAGGATGAGCGTTCGGGCACCGTCCCGTTCGACCAGCACGGAGACGCATCGTCGCTCGAAGTCGAACGGCACCTCGTCGACCTTCCGCCACGGCGAAGGGTCGATCGTGCCATGGGCTAGTATCGCATTGTCGAGAGGACTCTTCAGGCCGCTCTCGAAATGGCTGTTCAGCCAGGCCAGGGTAAGCACCCGCTCGTTGTCGTCGCCGGTAATATCGACATGCCGGGTCAGTGCGATGCGCGCCTCGGTCAGCGTGCCGGTCTTGTCCGTACACAGCACGTCCATCGCGCCCAGATTGTGGATCGCCGGTAGGCTCTTTACGATCACGCGCTGATGCGACAGCCGGACCGCACCACGCGCGAGGGTGATCGTCATAATCATCGGCAGGAGTTCCGGCGTCAGCCCGACCGCCAGCGCCAGCGCGAAAATCACGGCGTCGATCCAGAGTCGGTGGAACGCCATGCTCTCCGCCATCACCAGCAGGACGAGCACCAGGGTGATACGCAGGATCAGCATGCTGAACCGGCGCAACCCAATTTCAAAGGACGTCGGTGGCGGCTTTGCGATTAGCGTGGCAGCGAGTTGGCCAAGCGTTGTGTGATGCCCGGTCTGGCAGATTAGCAGGACGGCGCTGCCAGCAATCACCGAGGTACCTGCGAGCGCCACATTGCCCGCTTCGCTGATTTCGGTCGCTGGGTCACCATGCTCTGCCGCATGTTTCTCGACAGGGAAGGATTCGCCAGTCAATAGCGCCTGGTTGACGAAGAAATCGCGGCTCGACAGCAGCACTCCATCGGCCGGCACCATGTCGCCGGCGGTGAGCCGAACGATGTCGCCAGGGACCAGTTGGACGACCGGCAGACTCGCTTCCGCCCCGTCGCGGCGCACGTCCGCCCGCAGCGCCACCTTTTGACGGAGCGCGTCGACGGCACTTTGGGCCTTGCTCGCCTGCACGAAGTCAAGCAGCACCGAAAACAACACGATGCTGGCGATGATTACGAAGCTCGCGACATCGCCCGTAGCGGCTGAAAGCGCGCTCGCTCCCAGCAGTATTATAACCAGCGGATTAGCAAGGAGCCGGATGAATCGAAGCCAGGCCGGTGAACGCTTGGAAGCGGCCGCATCGTTGCTACCATAGCGTAGCAGTCGCAGCGCTGCCTCCGGCGACGTCAGACCGTTGTCCGTGATGCCCAGTTCCGCCAGTAGTGCGGCCGCCGGCTGTTTCCAGAATGCTGTCTCAGTCATCGACAGACCTTTTACCAGTTTTAGGCCGCAGGATGTCGTGCGGTAAAAATATTGGTCTGAGGCTTGTCCCTACTCAAAACTCCGAAAGCCAAAGAAATCCTGGAGTTTCTCCGGCATTCAGAGTTTTGAGTAGGGACAGGTAGCGGAGTCGGCCGGCTCTCGCGATGTCTGCGTGATGTCCGCTATGCTCTGATAGCGACCAAATTTTGCGGCGCAGCGAAATGACGCGAAGTGCCGAAGCGGACATAGGGAAAGTCCGCCTTCCAAAAGGCGCGGCGACGCAATAGCCGGTGAGCGAGTAGCTTGCCTGCGTAAGCGCGTGCATATTCCGAGAGTTGCAGGTCCTCTGCAATGTCTCCAGAATAGCTCTGGGGGACAGGATGAAGCTGTACATCACACAGATATCTCCGTACGCGCGATTAACTCGTATCCTCGTTCTGGGAAAAGGGCTGGCCGAACGCGTTGAAATCCTGGAGGCGAAAACCCGCACCTTGGGCAGCCCGTATTATAAGATCAACCCATCTGGCCGTGTTCCCTGCCTCATTGATGATGCCGGAATGGGGATGGAAGACAGCCAAGTCATTTGCGCCTATCTCGACAGTCTTGACGGCAAGCCCCGTTTCCACGACGCAGTACGCGATTCCAAGTGGGCCTATCGCCGGCTTGAGGCCACAGCGCGGGGCTTTTGTGAGGGCATCGCAGTCTGGATTCGGGAGATGCATCGACCAGAACACGAGCGATCGCCGACGTTGCTTGCTCATGAAGTCGCGCGTGCTAGTCGGTTGGCCGACGTATTCGAGAGTGAGGTGACGCGACCATTATTGCAGGAACAGCCCCGTATGGCTCACCTGCTCCTTGCTGTCGCCCTAGAAGTGGCGCGGGCGCGGGGTTTAGGTGATTTAACAAAAAATCGGCCAGCCTTAGCTGCTTGGCTAGCTCCTATTGCCGTTATGCCCTCCCTGCGTGCAACTGCACCACCGTCATTGAGCCACTAATTTGGGAATGAACCCGCCGCCGCTTGCGTTGTCGCATCGTAGAGCCATAAGCGTTTAAGTGTTCGCCAGCGCGCAAGACGGTTTGAACTGGCAACGACCGCTTTGGGTCAAACGCTGCGGACCAATTCGGCCCTCGCGCAGCCCTTTGTCCGTTGTTGTCCAATCGCGTCCTAAATGATGCGGTGCCGCGAACGCAGTCATGTGCCAAAAGACGACATCGGGCGTCTTGTTCAAAACTTACGAGGCCGCCAGGCGATAGGCGCGAAGGCTATTCAGCGTGCCGCTCGGCGCGGGTTCCGGAGATATAGAAAGCGACCAAGGGCGATTCGACCGGGTCCTTGCGAGAAGAGCACCAAGAATCCGCCAATGATCGCGACATTTTTTGAAAAATTGGTGAATTGCGCCTGACGCGCGGCGGCGTCCGAATACTCCCAATAGCGATGTGAGATGAGTGTAGCAATGACGGTGAAAGCCAGCATGAGCAACGCCGCATAGCGGCCCGCCATGCCAAGCACAATTGCGAGACCGCCGAAGAACTCAACTGGCGCGCCTAATAATGCCGCCAACCAAGGTAACGGTACACCTTTCATGGCAAGGCTCGCTTCGAAGCCGCCGAGGTGCGTGAGCTTGCCAAAGCCACTGACGATGAAAATGCTGCCCAGCGCGATACGTCCCAATAGCAGCCAGATATCACTGCTGTTGCGACCGACGCTCTCGAGAGAAAATTGCGACGCCGGTGAGTTGTCGAATGTTGTCATGGTCCGCACCGCATTCCCTTTTGTCCGGAAGATTCCAGTGAGACGACGCCCTCGCATCTTGTTTTGAATGCGGCGAGGCCATGCGATTTATGCGATTGCGGTATGTGATAATGAGGGACCGTTTAGTTTAAAAATGTCCGCTTTGCGCCGATAAGCGAGCGGGCAAACATAGGCACAACGGTGATACCGTCTTTTTTCTTACCGGCCGTCCGATTGCGGTTTGCGTTCGATCCCCCCATCTAACGCTTTGTGTGAAGGTCCAATCCATTGGCGGAAGTCCGTCGATTTTGCGGGAGTACATTCATGTCGCTGCTGTTTTCAAAGACCACGCTGGGGCCCCTCCCGCTGCAGAATCATCTGGTGATGTGCCCGCTGACGCGCAGCCGCGCCATTGGCAATGTCCCGAACGATCTGATGGTAGAGTACTATACGCAGCGCGCGTCCGCTGGGCTGATAATCACCGAAGGCACATCGCCATCTCCCAACGGACTGGGTTACCCGCGCATTCCCGGTATTTTTTCCGATACTCAAGTCGCCGCCTGGAAAAAAGTTGCACACGCGGTTCACGCGCGTGGCGCGAAGATTTTCATACAATTGATGCACACCGGCCGCATTGGCCATCCGCTTAATTTGCCCGCGGGCGCTAAAGTGCTGGGGCCGTCAGCGGTCGCTGCCGCCGGCCAGATGTTCACTGACGCCGAGGGGTTGAAGCCGCATCCCACGCCGGTAGCGATGACGGAGGCGGATATCAGGACCACCATTGCGGAATTCGCCAAAGCCGCGAAGAACGCCGTGGCAGCGGGCTTCGATGGCGTCGAACTGCATGGCGCGAACGGCTATCTGCTCGAACAATTCATCCGACCGAATTCAAATCAACGCGCCGATGGTTACGGCGGCACAATCGAGAACCGCGCGCGCTTCATGCTCGAAGTTGCCGATGCGCTGGTTGCCGCTGTGGGCAATGACAAAGTCGGCATCCGCTTGTCGCCATTCGGCGTGTTCAATGACATGCCGCTCTACCCGGAGATGGAAGCTGATTACACTTATCTGGCGCAGAAGCTGAATGCGGCGGCCCTGATTTACATCCACCTCGTCGACCACTCGGCGGCCGGTGCGCCGACGGTGCCTGCTTCTATTAAGGCCATGTTCCGGACTACGTTCGAGCGCACGCTGATTCTGTCGGGCGGCTACGACGCCGCCCGCGCCGAAAGTGATCTCGCTGCAGGAAAATGCGATTTGATCGCCGTCGGCAAGCCATTCCTGGCCAATCCGGATTTGGTCGCGCGATGGAAAGGCAACGCCCCTTTAAATACGCCGGACATGAGCACGTTCTATACGCCCGGACCGAAGGGATATACCGATTATCCAGCGCTGGCCGGACAGTTGCAACCAGCCTGACGGCTTCTTTTATCGGCGGAAGAGCACGTCAGTGGATAGCGTGCCAGTCATCAGCTTTGGGAGCGTAAGAAGCCGTTACGTGCTGTGGTAGAACTTCAGCGAAGGGTCATTCGCTCCCTAGCCAT
>PMAF01000055.1 GCA_003152455.1 Hyphomicrobiales bacterium | reverse complement strand
CCGTTCGAGTGCATCGACAGCAGCTGCACCCCTGCTACATCCGCAAGCTGATACCCACTGTGCGTAATCTCTGAGGAGCGGCGGCCGCCGGCACTAATTAGCCCCGCCGTGACTCAGGAAGCTCGCTGGCGATCTTGCCGCTCGGCAGCGGCCACAGGCCAGCCACCACACCCTAAAACGACTCCATGACTCGCTGTGAGTCAGTGCGCAGGGCGGCGCCGCCAGGTCCGTTATTTGGTCGCTTTCGGGGTAGTGTCCTAATTTGAACCCGGCGGTAATTGGTCTAGCCGTCTGGTCCACTCCTTAAGGTCTTGGACAGACTGTTCGATGTGAGCCCTAATCGCGGTGCGCTCCGCATGGGTGAATGGTGATTGGGAAAAGAGATCATCCCGCTCACGATTGATCGACTCCCTAAGTGTGGCGATGTTGCGTATCAGTCTTTGTTTTTCCTTCATTTCCGCCGCCTTACTTTGATGTCCTATCTACCAATTCCTCAAGCGACCATAGCCGATCTGTCACGTTTGCGGCCACGGCTGGCGTAACGCGCAAGGTCTTATGCACCCGCACCAGATTGTAGTGCGCAAAATGCAGAGCGACTGCGGCCTGCAAGTTTTCAATCTTCTTGCTGAAAGCGTTGGTCAGGCGGGTAAAGCGCCTCATGCTCATCCGCATGGCCAAGTTTTGACGCTCAATCATGCTGGTCGAGATATGATCTTGATCCGGTGAGCCAACCATCACAGTGCGCGCCACAGCTGTCACATGTGGCGGAGCATAGCGACCCGGCCCGATGGGCTCGGCATCGTAAAATTTAACTATCTGCCCGTAGTCGATATCCGCGCCAAAGTGGCCTGCACCCGGTTCCGAANNGGCTGATCAAGCAGCGCGGCGTGTCATATGCCCAACGCTGCCTGACTAGCGGTTCATCCTTAGGGGACTCCCCCGAATTGTCGGCTTTGACTTGCACGATATCGTTCGGGCATGGGCCTAGAGTCGCCTAAGTTTCGCGAGCTGCCCGATGACTGCGCCTGCTTGGGCGAAGGCCCGGCGCCTGTCAGCCGCATGCCGCGCGTTGGCGCGATGCGGGAATTAGTCACGTACCAATGCCCGGCGTGCGGACACGTCGAGACAATCGAAATGCTGCCAACCACGCCGCTAACGATAGGCGAGCGGTAACGGCGATGGCGTAATAGGCTGGCACATGACTGCGTTCGCTGCGCCGCAAAATCTAGGACGCTATCGAACTAACAACGGACAAAGGGCCGCCCGGAGGCTGGATTGGTCCGTAGCGTTTGACCCGATTGATCCATCTGAGACATGGGGTACTTTTCGTCCTAGGTGCTCCGTTCCCCCTTAGCGACATGCGGCGGTCTGTTCTAAATTCGAGAAGTGATTACAATGGTGTTTCGATTGCCGTCCGTTAGCAAACGCTTTCAGAGCGACGTTTAAGGGGAGGCGGCGATGAGCATGAAGACCATCTTGGTTCCGACGGAAAACCATGATGCCATGCGATCGGCACTGGAAACCGCGTTGCTGTTGGCTCGGCGATACGGCAGCTACATCGAGGGTTTCGCGCTACGCTCGAGTATCAACCAAATCCTTGGAGGCGATATAGCGGCTGGTCTTCCTGTTGATACATTCAATGAGGACATCGCAGAAGAGGCGAAGCAAGCACGCCAATTATTTGAGTCGTTCATGCAGCGGCACGGCGTCCCGCGCTCGACAAAGACGGTAGGGACACTGTCATTCGGCTGGTTGGATGAGGCGCCGGAAGGTGAAAGCTTCGTTGGCAGTCACGGGCGCGTTTTCGATGTGATCGTGATGCATCGGTCCGATACAGAATCGATCGGTCTGCACGACAGAGCGATTGAATCCGGCCTGTTCGAGAGCGGTCGGCCAATACTACTAGCCCCACCATCGCCGCCAAGCCAGATCGCCACTAACGTGCTGATCGCATGGAACTGCAGTACCGAGCAGGCCCGAGCCACAGCCCTTTCTATGCCGCTGCTTCAGAGGGCCGATCGCGTTACGGTCCTGACGGTTACTGGAGGAACGGCGGTGCCGGGGCCGTCCGCTGAACAAATGATCCAATGCCTGCAGCGCAATGAGATTGTCGCCGAGCCGATGAGGGTTGAGCTTGACGGCAGAAGTACCGGCGAGGCGATCCTAGCGACAGCCCAATCATTGGGCTGCGACCTTCTGATCAAGGGCGCCTACACGCAGAGCCGATTGAGACAGATGATATTCGGCGGAGCAACCCGACACGTATTGGAAAATGCGGCCATACCAGTCTTGTTTGCAAACTGATCCAGTGCCTAACTGCAACGTCCTCGTGCCATCCAGATACACGATTTCATGGTATAGAAGCGTGGAACGTCGGGGGCCGGGGCGGCGCGCCGGCCGCGAACTCGGGGTTTGCTAGGGGCGAGGCGTGAGACTGTTCGGCACGATCATGTTCCTGCTGCTGGCGCTGGCCGGGCCTGCATGGGGGGACGAGCCGGCCGAGTGCCGCGTCGCCGAGCACCTCGTCCAAAGCCCCTTTCCGTTGCCACGCGCCAGCAAGGCGCTGGAGGCCAAGCGGCTCGATATTCTGGTACTCGGGGGCGGGTCCTCTATGCTTCCCGGCGTGAGTGACGAATCGAAGGCCTATCCATCGCGCCTACAGAATCTGCTTGCGCAAAAATTACCCAACATCGCCATCAAGGTGACCGTGGATACAAAATCCAGGCGGACTGCTGCGGAGGCGCTGCGGACCATGCCGCACGACTTGGCCACCGCCAACCCGAATCTGGTCGTCTGGCAGGCTGGAGTGATCGATGCGGTGCAGGGGACCGATCCGGAAGCATTTAGCGCCACGCTCAATAAGGGTGTTGAAACCGCCTATTCGGCTGGCGCCGACGTGATCTTTATGAATATGCAATATAGTTCCCGAACGGAATTAATGATCCCGCTTTCGGCCTATCTAGAAAACATGCGCTGGGTTGCGCTGCAGCGTGAAGTTCCCCTGTTTGATCGGTTTGGTATTATGGAATTGTGGTCCGAACTCGGTACATTCAATTTTTTCTCGGCGCCGAATAAACTTGATACAGCCGTACGAGTCCATGATTGCATCGCACTATTGCTTGCTGACCTCATCGTCGAGGCGACCAAGCCGCCCGCGCCGCCAGTACCGCCCAAGGAAGAGTAGGCCGTCTGAGTTGGCGGCCTCTTCAGTTATTTCAAACCGCAGGTGCGATATCGGCAATTGGCGCTCAGCCTCACCGCTCCGCTTCCGCTGCTCGGCCGCGCCGACGAGGTGATCGAATAACGATGCTGTTTGCTGCGGTGCGTTTGGTCCCTAATGACGCTAAGTGCCATTTGCGTCCTTCGCCGCGACGCAAAAAAGCAGAGAGCCTTTTCATCGTCTCCGACGAACCACCCTATGGCTCTCGATGCCGTGAGCGGGCTACGCCCACCACATCAATCGCGACCGGGCGCTCCAGTCGTTATCCGCTGCTTCTATTAGCCAGCCACCGCGTAATTCTGCTGAGCGATTATTGACCGACCGACCAATTCGGCATAGTCCGCGATCGGGAACGGCCGACCGGTCAGATAACCTTGCACCTCATCGCAGCCTTCCTGTACGAGGAACGCAGTGTGGGCTTCGGTCTCAACC
>PMAF01000239.1 GCA_003152455.1 Hyphomicrobiales bacterium | reverse complement strand
CGCTTCGACTGGCTCGACAAGCCGCTTGCCGGCAAGCAGTACCTGACAGGCGACCAGTTCACCGTTGCCGACGCCTATCTTTTCTCCGTGCTTCGCTGGTCGACCCGCGTGAACATCGACCTCGGCAAATGGCCGAACGTCAAAGCCTATGTCGACCGCGTAGCTGCGCGTCCCAAGGTGCAGGAAGCGATGAAGGCTGAGGGGCTGATCCAATAGTTTTCGCGAAATAAAAAATCAAAAGGCCCGCCAAGGATCGCCCGGCGGGTGTATGTACCGAAAACCTCATCAGGCGATAATTTCGGTTTTGGCAGGTGAAATTCCTCCAAGGTTGGAACAGCGTTCAGTTCGGTAACGCGCCTTGAAACAGCTGTGTCGTACCAGCCGCTGAAGGCGATCGCGGAAGAGATCGGCGTCGGGACCCCGCGCCAATTAACACTCCTGCTCGCCCGAATTCCGTCGACATGCCCTTTCTCACTTCTTGCCGGCGAAAGTGCTCTTTGGATTTAGGCTCTGGATATGGCCGCTCTCGGTGCCTGCTGTCGGGTCGATGATGGCATTGATGAGCGCGGGCTTTCCTGACGCGAGCGCATCGCTCAGAGCTTTTGTTAGGCTGGAGGTGTCGGTCACGTGATAACCGGTGCCGCCAAACGCCTCGATCATCTTGTCGTAGCGCGCGTTCTGCATAAGGCCAGTGGGCGAGCACGCGCTACCGATCGCGTCGCCGCGGTAGATGCCATTGTTGTTGAAGATGATCGTGACTACCGGCAGTTGGTAGCGGCAGATTGTCTCAACTTCCATGCCGCTGAAACCGAACGCGCTGTCGCCTTCGATGGCGACGACCGGCTTGCCGGTCACCACCGCCGCGCCAATGGCGTAGCCCATGCCGATGCCCATTACGCCCCAGGTGCCGCTATCGAGACGCCGGCGGGGCTCATGCATGTCGATGATGTTGCGGGCGAAGTCGAGCGTATTGGCGCCTTCGTTGACGAGGTAGACGTCTGGCCAGGCGCCAAGCGCGTTGCGAACGGCGCGTAGCGCGCTGGAGAAGTCCATCGGGCTCGGATCGGCGTTGAGGCGCGCCGCCATGCGATCAATGTTCTTCTGCTTGCGCTGGGCGATCTCGTCGAGCCACGTGGCGCTCGGCTTGATCAGTCCCGGCTTGAGCGCGGCATTGAACGCCGAGAGGGCGGACTTGATGTCGCCGACGACCGGCGCGGCGATGGGCCGGTTGCTGTCCATTTCGGTCGGCGAGATGTCCACCTGCACGAAACGCGTGCTCTCCGACCAGAGCGGGCCCTTGCCGTGCGAGAGAAGCCAGTTCAGACGCGCCCCAATCAGCATCACCACATCGGCGTGGCCGATCGCGTAGGAGCGCGCGGCGGCGGCAGATTGCGCATGATCGTCGGGTAGGAGGCCCTTTGCCATTGACATGGGCAGGAACGGCATGCCGGTCGTTTCGATGAACGACCGGATCTCCTCGTCCGCCTGCGCATACGCGGCACCCTTGCCGAGGATGACGAGCGGGCGCTGGGCCGTCGCCAAGAGATCGATGGCGCGCGTGATCGACTCCGGGGCCGGAATCTGACGTGGCGCCGGATCGACGACCTTCACTAGCGACTTCTTCGCTATCTCCATGTCGAGGGACGAGCCGAGCACCTCCGCCGTCAAGTCGAGATAGACACCGCCCGGGCGCCCGGACACGGCGGCGCGGATTGCCCGCGCAATGCCGATGCCGATGTCTTGCGGCCGGTTGATGCGGTAGGCCGCCTTGGCGTAGCGTTTCGCGGAATTCATCTGGTCGAGCTCTTCGTAGTCGCCCTGCTCGAGATCCACGATTGACCGGTCACTCGACCCGCTGATCAGGATCATTGGGAAACAGTTGGTCGTGGCGTTGGCCAAGGCGACCAATCCGTTCAGGAACCCCGGGGCTGAGACCGTGAAGCAGATACCCGGCTTCTGAGTCAGATACCCGGCGATCGCGGCCGCGTTTCCGGCCGACTGTTCGTGTCGAAAGCCCAGATATCGGATTCCTTCCGATTGCGCCAAGCGCAACAAGTCGGTGATCGGGATGCCAGCGACCCCATAGATCGTGTCGATCCCGTTCAGCTTGAAAGCATCCACCACCAGGTGGAAGCCGTCTGTCATATCAGGTGCGCTCATATTGTTTACCATTCCGAGAGTGGAGTCAGGAGAAACGTCATGGCAACTTGGGGCCATGCCGAAGGGACGGTCGTTCGCGGGCGATCACGTCGCCTCCTCGGCGCGGCGTCGCGTTTTCGCAGCGCGCAGCCGATAATGACCAAGATGGCGACAACGACATTTATGCCAATCGTGAGTGGAAGAACAGCGCTCGCACCCCCGGCTGCCATAGCAGCAAAGAGACCCAAGGGCACTAGCCTAGAAGGCGAAGGAAAGCGCGCAAGATCGCCGCCTATTTAGAGGAGCGCGGCACCTTCTGGCGCTCGCGCATCTATGCGAGCGTCACCCGGAGCTAACGACGATAGCCGTCGCCGGTTTTGGTGCCAAGATCGCAGTCGGTCCAACTTTAGCGCACGCCGTCGAGGAAGCGCTTCAGCTCCGCGACCATGATGTCGGGTTCGGTCGCGCTCGGGAAGTGGCCGCTTTTGCCGAAGGACGTCCCACCNNGCTCGGGAAGTGGCCGCTTTTGGGGCACACCACAAGCTTTGGTTTCGAGGCGAATGCCTCGAGGAAAGGCTGCTCGGCAGCCGGCGGAAAGCGCTTGCTCATGCCGCCGCGAAACACGAGCACCGGGCACCGCACGGCTTTCGCCTCGGCGAATAGGTTGTAGTCGCTCGCGGGGGAGGCGGTGAAGGCCCGCAGGCGCCGCAGTCGCGCGGGCGTATAGGGAAAGCGCCACGGCCCGCTTTCGTCGTCGCGCATCATGATATCTTGGACGAAGCGCCGTAGCGCGCCCTCGGTCCATTTGCCTTCTTCAGTATCCCGGAAGTAGCGCTCGGCATCTTCGAGCGTGGCGAAGGTCTCTCGGGACGGAGTGAAAGGCGCGGCGGGAACGGCGAACGGCGTTCCGATACGCACCACTGGGTCCAACAGTACTATTGCGGCGACATGCCCGGCAGCTATGTGCGCGGCCTCGAGCGCGATCGAGCAGGCAAACGAGTGGGCCATAACCACGTAGCGTTCTGGCAGCAGATCCTTTGCGAGCGCGAGCGCGTCCGAGGCGAACTCCGCGCAGGAGTCGCCGCCCGGATCCTCGCTCCGGCCGAAGCCACGCTGATCTGGGCACAGCATGCGGATCGTGCCTGCGGTCTCCGCGGGTGCGACCCACATCCCGCTCTGCGTGAGCGAGCCGTGCAGCGCGAGTACCGGTGGACAGGATTCTTCGCGTGGCTGCCAATCGCGGCAGAACTGGCTGAAGCCGTTGACCGTGTGGTAGTCGGTGCGCCAGAGATCGATTTCATGGTCGCTGCCCTGTAAATCCGCCAAATGTGTTAATCGCTGCGCCGTCAATGTCATCTCCATCCCACGAAGAAAGCATCCGAACAGCGACCGATGCTCCTACTATTCGGACGAGTGAAGGCTTTTTGGCAAAGGCCGTTTGCCAAAGTCGATGATCGAGCGTCGCAGGATATGCCCCGAGGTATCGACGTTCAGTCTTGCACGACAATTCTTATAGAAGAAGCTCAGACGAAACTCACCTCGATGTGCGTCAATCCCACGTTCGCAAATGCTCGTGATCGCATGCTCCCGCATGAGGGGTGGGACGTCCTTCGGCAAAACATTCAACAGCTTGCCGAGCAGTGCGCCGTCAACCAAGAAGGTGTCATCGCTAATGCTAATCCGCTCGTCGGTTGACTCTGCCATCTATCTACCCCGCTTCAGATGTGAAGATCCAATCGAGCGTACTCCAATCCAGGCTGGAGGATCGCTCGCAGGAAATGACTCCCAAGAAGTCTCGTCTACGTCGTCCCAAGCGGGATCGGAAGCGATCGTCATCTCGTCGTTCAAAGAGTCGAGGACGCCCACTGGCGGTCTGAGAGTATCCGTTTCGACGGGGTCAGCCATGACGATCTCTCCGATTGCAACGGTGAATTATAACAATCATAATAAATATATCTTATACCTTCTCCTGGAGTAAAGCAATGGCAACGGCTTGGCCACTCGGAAACCAAAGGTGGGCAGGATCAAGCAAGTGATTTAAGCGGCAACGCGAGAGCGACAATCTACCCTCGTCGAATAGTGTCTAAAGACACTATCGGTCGCCGGACGATGTTCAGACCGGCTCCAGTCGCTGTTTATGCCCCGGCAGCAGCTCGACACGGATCGGATCGCCAGTTCGAACTTCGCCGCCAGCCAGGACGACACCCATGATACCGGCCTTGCGGATTAGGTTGCCTTGCTCGTCGCGGCCTAGAACCGCCGCCATCAGGCCGGGCTGGTAGTCGTTCAGCTGCCTGCAAGGGTCACGAAGGCCTATCACGCCTACGATGGCGGCATCACGATGTGCAGCCGCGCTCCCCGTGGTAGTGCGAGCAGGTCAATACCGCGCGTGGTGATGTTCTCTCTAATCATCCCGGGCGCGACCTGAAAGCCGCCGGCGCAGAGTTCGTCAAGCAGTTCCTCGTGAATCAGGTGCACTTGACGGAGATTCGGCCGGGTTGGGTCCTTGGCGACCCGCGAACGGTGCTGAACGGTCACTCCCAAGTGGGTGTCGCCCTCGACGCCCAACCCGGCTAGGAGCCGGATGCTTTTCTGCACCGGCTTGCTGAACTGATGTATCGCGCTGAGGCTCACCGCCGCCACGCGGCCAGGTAAAATCCTTCCTTCATACAATTTCATCCGTTTACGTTGCTCTGACCGCATTAGCATTTGCAACCGCCAAAGCAATAATCCCCCAGAGCCGATCAAGGAGTTCAGACCCAACGACAATGGTTTGGTCTGGTCAAGCGCCACAGCATGATTCGGACCATGGCAAGGTGGATGGCCCGCACTGCTAAGCGCGCAGCGTTTTGGTTTGCATTGGGCTTCATTTCTTGGGAGGTTGATAGCTTCCAGGTACCGATTGAAACGCAATAGCGAGACGGTTCCACCCATTGATGGCTATCACGGCCATCGTCAAATCTACGAGTTCCTTGTTGTCAAAATATTGATGAACTCGGTTATAAAGGGCGTCGGAAACGTGACTACTGCTAATCTGCGTCACCGCTTCAGTCCATTCAAGTGCTGCCCGTTCGCGGTCGGTAAAGAATGGAGTCTCACGCCAAGCAGATAAGGTGTAGAGACGCTGTTCGGTCTCACCTGCAGCTCGTGCATCTTTCGTGTGCATATCGAGACAATATGCACACCCATTGATCTGTGATGCCCGCGTCTTGACGAGTTCCAGCAATGGCTTCTCAAGACCAGAATTTCTGACGTAAGTTTCGACTCCCAGCATGGCCGCAAACGCTCTGGGGACATTGGTTTTATAGTCTTGCCGCTTAGTCATGGCGACCTCCCGGGCTAAATTTCGCTCGCTATTTCTCCGAATTACAGCGCGCAGGTGGGCCGACAGCTTTGACTCCATTCGAACTCCAAGCAGCGCGACAAACCATTGCTGAGGTGATGGCATTGGAGGGCCCATTGGATGGGGCAGGTCGCGCCCCGCAATAGGTGCCGGTAACCACCGCATGGATGTCGGAGCGACTAATCCCCATGTCCTCAAGCTCAAGATTGCTCATCGCGGAAAGCGTTTCATAATCGCGATGCATTTTGCGCGCCTTGACGATTCCGTCAACAACGGCCATCAGCGTATATCCGATAGCTTTCAGGATGGGAGTAGTTGCGTGACGGCTTTCGTGGTTCACGAAAGAGAATGCCTTATTCATGATTTTCTACTCCTTCGCTGCTCCGAATATCTTCGAAAAAAATATATGTGTTAGTGTGTGTTGATCTGCTCGTCTGGATTCCGTCCTTGCGCATCTATTGCGACCTGGGGCGAAGCTACGCGCAATGCGAGCGAATTGACGTCAACCGCCCTTCGCAACCAAGCGGAAAAGTCTTATCGCAGAGAAATACCTATTATGGTCGCAGCTTAAAAGCAATATTATTGATACATCTTTTAAGTAAGGTCTGCTATGCGGACCGAGGGGGGTTACATGCGCCTTACGGTTTGCACGGACTTTTTCGTTACAATGGCTCGTGTTTTTAGCCTAAAGGAAAGGTAGCCCGTCGCAGGATTGGCAACGCCTATGCAATTTAAAATAGCCATTTGGTGACGACTCGCGCCAACTCGAAGTGCCGGATATTTGGAAGCGGCCCGAAGTAAGAGCAGGGGGAGGCAAGGAGTGCTCAATTCCGGCGTTCTATTGTATTAGAGTGGTTGGTCAACGTGCACCTTGGAAAGGCGCGATTCCAGGGTGAGGGACAGGCCCACCCGGAAATGTGAAATCAGACGGCATTTTGCCCAACTCAAGGACAGGCATCATTGCGCGGCTTGTTCCGAATTGATTTTGAAGCTCGGCGAACCGACGTCTTAAAGGTGCGGAGTTCCTCGAAACAGCGCCGGGATTCAAGAAACAAATGAAGCCGCCGCGATCTACGACGAGAATGGCATCGGCCTCAGTCGCGAGGATAGCTTGCGGGAGACGATCAGTGATATTCACAGCGTCCTCCATGGCTACATGGCGTGCCGAGCGGCCGCGGGGCCCGCTTCGAGATCCGCGATGAGATCCGGTTCGGCCTCTAGGCCAATTGAGAGCCGTATCAGACCGTCTTTGATGCCGGCGGTGCGGCGCGCTTCGGCATCCATACCTGCATGCGTCATGGTTGTCGGATGAGAAATAAGGCTCTCCACTCCGCCTAGGGACTCCGCAAGTGTGAAGAGCTCGACGGCGTCTACAAAGCGACGTACTTCCTCGACGCCGCCGGCCAATTCGAAGCTCAGCATAACTCCAAATCCAGCCTGCTGGGCCTTAGCGATGATATGGCCCGGATGGGATTCCAAGCCAGGATAATGGACGGCGCTGACCAACGGATTCCGATCCAGAAATGCCATCGGCGGGTCGGCAATGCTCGCAGTAAAAAGCGTGCAAAGAGGTCGATGCGAGGGGCGACGTTGAACAACGAATTAATCGAACTTTATGGCGGGCCCAGGCGACTTTAAGCTCGCCGCTCCGGAAGATTAATGCGTGGCCCGTTGGTACTCAGTCTCTTCGAAAATGGGGGCTGAAAATCACGCTCCTTCAGAGCAACATCGGCGAGGGTGTAGCGATCAAAGGTCTTAACGAACGCATTGAGCGCCTCGTTTATGATCCTCGGGAGACCGCAACGCCTCGTGAGGATGCATTGATTATCGGCCTCGAAACATTCGACGAGCTCAAAATCGGGCTCCACCAACCGGATAACCTCTCCGAGCCGGATGTTTTCGGGGCGTCGGCCGAGCAACAATCCACCTGACCGCCCGCGCACCGCCTTAAGATATCCCGCGCGCGTCAGCGCATTGGCGACCTTCATCAGGTGCGCGCGCGAAATTCCATAGACCTTTGCGGTCTCCTCAATCGTGATCAGCCGGTCGCCTGCTGTCGCTGCATAGAGCAATACGCGCAAGGCATAGTCCGAGAATGTGGTCAACCGCATGGCATCCTCTTCCTTTAAGATATATCCTCTGTATATAATATATCAAATCACCGCTAGGCGACAGTTGGATTCTTCGGCTTGGCGGGGCGGTAGCGTTCCTTGGTGCCTTGGCATGAGCTTGAACTCCTCGATAACGCCTATGCGAAGTCAACTTCGAACTGGGTAGGCGTCATGATCGTCGGCGTTCCGCCGCCGAAATGAATATGGCGTACCGAAAGTGGATAAGCAATGTGGCTCGTCACCAGATCGATCTCACGCCGCAGCCCCGTAAGATATTCGGCGATGGGCGCATCACGCCGGACGATCGTCGTGTGGCAACCACAATACCAGCACATGGATCGGCAGAAGGGGATGTGCAAATAGATCGACGCTGCATTTCGTTCTGGGAGCGATGCCAGCCATTGACAGTAAATCGCGTGCGAGACCGCTTCCGAGAAATGCGGCGCGGTCGGATAGCTGGTGTAACGAGGCAGGCGCTCGTCGCCGTAACGCACTGCAAGATCTAAACGCATCTCCGACGATTCCTTATAGAGGCGCACGGAGGCGAACCTCATCGGCGCAGCTAACGTAGCACTTGGTAGTATGCAGGCTCGACTCGTTCGCCGAGTTGTTTGATCTCAAACGGCGATGAAAGCGCAGGATGAGGCGATTATGTGATTGCGGTTGATGCGTTGAACTCAAGTATCAGCTCGGGAATCGAGCGGGTCCAGAGCAGTCAGCATCAGTGTGGAATGGGCGAAAGCAGCACCCGCTCTCATCTCTGCCGCCACCCAGACTGCCTCCATAAGTTCATGTGATGTCGCCGCTGCCCGTTGCGCAGTTTTGGTGTGGCCTTTGATGCAGTAGGGACACTGAGTCACATGAGCGACTGCAACCGCGATCAATTGTTTGGTCTTGTTGGAAAGCGCACCGTCCGCGAACACAGCTTGGCTAAAGGCCTGAAATGCCGAGTCGATGTTTGGACCGAGGCTCCGCCGCTTCTGGGCGAGTTCGCGCGTTGGATAAGTCTCATCGTTCATAGCACGGCTCCAATCGACGTTATGGGGTTCCACTCCGATCGCTTATCCGATTGCGCCGCCGTCTTAAAGTGGATGCGGCGGGCAGTTTGATGGCGCGGATTCTGGATTTTGCGTTGTTGCGCGCTGACGCCGAACTCGATGCTGTCAGTAGTACGGCGTGGCCACTCAACGAAATGCGCTGCCGCGTCTGGGCGACAGAGATTGGTTGCCGTTTCCTCGAACAAGGCGAGCCAGCGATCGAAATGCGACCTCTCGATCGGAAGGCTCAAGTGCATTTGCATTGGCGAGCCATGATAACGGCCGAACATCAACACGACCGACGACCAGAATGAGCAGAGTTTCGTGATATGAGCAGCCCAATCAGCGACTTTGACGGCGAAGATCGCGCCCAGGAGCAGGTCGGACTTGACCCGCAAGTAGAAGCTCCTGACAAGCCATTCGATCATGACTTCATCGATCCCGGTCTGTGCCATGATTTCACGGTTGAGGCGCGCACGCCACTCTCGTCCGCCTTCATGTTGGAATTGCAGCATTCAATCCTCGTTTCGAGTAAAAGCGGGCAGGGCTTGCTTGCATGCCGCACGCTGACTTCATCATCAATGAGCATTCCTTCGGCTCATTCAGCTGCAATCAGGAGAGGTGCCATAGCGCGTTCCTCAGCGGCCCGCGCCGCAGCGACGGCCATCCAGTCGTGGAGAAGTCCCTTATCCTCTTTAGAGAACGATGCGCGTTGCTTTAGGTCCTCGAGTGTCTCTCCCGGGTGGCAATGCTCGTAATCCGCATCGATAAGCGATTCGAGATATGCACGTTCGGCTAGATCGACCGGGCGAACACAATCGAAGCCATTGCTTGGCATGACGCCCTCCCTTTTTCTCAGCTCGGCTCCATCGTCTCATGGCGCTCGAGCGTCACCAGGACCCAAGCGGGACATTCAGCTATACCAATACTGGCCGAGGCATAGGTCATCTCGAGATGTTCGGCCCGCGATAGCCGGAATGTAGCTTCGGGAACGACGCCTCGTGCCGAAGCTTGCGATGAAATGGTGAGTTCCGCCGTTGTAGTAGCGTAGCGCAATCGCTCAAACACGGTTGGCATCCTCCGGTATGGAACCTTGTCGAAGCTGGACCCGCCAAACATCGGGGCCTTCTTCAAGGTAGGTCCATTGGCAGCGCGAGCCATGTTTTTCTTCGAGTTGGAAGCGCAAGGGCTTGGGATCATGGTCGGCTATCAGTTGCAATGAAGCGTCGCGAGCGAGGTGGTCGAGCAGTTGTAAAATAATTGTATGCCGATGCTGCGGATCGATGTCTCGGACATTGATCACTCGCTCGGATGTGTGAGCGTTTTTGGGCATCAGTCATCCTCCGCTTATCGGTAATGAAGGTGCATTCGTCGGAGCAAGTTCCTGATGCTGTCGGTCTGCGGCTTCAAATTCCAGAAAAAGGCAAGTCACGTGCGCCGTCAGACGGGCGGCAAGACGAGGACTCAGGACTGTGGCGAGGAGATCGCGAAAATAAGGTTTCAGGATTCGGCCGGTGACACCACGATCCGCGCACATCAGGTCGACAATATTGCGGGCCAGCGGCGAGAGGTCGCGGCTTCCGGCCAGTGGATCGAGAATAACGCGAAGGGCTTGTTCTACCCGCTCCCGGCTGCCTCTCGAGATGTGAGTCAGCACATTGTTGATATGCGGGTGGCGCCGAAAGGCGGCAGCAACGCTGAAAACGAGATCATCGATCGTGATCTCCGGGTTTTCCCTAAGGGCCTCTCGCGGCGCTCCGATAGGGAGGGCAGGTGGGACCGCCGGTTTATTCTCTGGGTCGACATTCCACCCGGCAGCAGCATGGAACTGGTCGGCAGGTTCAACCTGATTCAGCATAGCCGTCACTCCAGAAAGATATAGATCGAATATATCTTATAGGAAATCAGGCTTTGTGCAAGCGAAAAGCTCTGCATTGATGGAATGCCACCGATGCTCTGTGCAAAATTAAGGAGATAGTGACCACTGGTGCTCAAGCGGACGTCTGAGAAACGCTAACACCTTACCCTATAATGAGATTCCGCCGCCTAATGCGGTCCAGTAGAAGAAACTCCAGCCGGGGCTGGAATTCCCCGTGAGGAAACGGCTGGAAAAGGGCAAAACCAAACCAGCCGCACCCGATGCACCGTGATGGCGCTTTGCCGGGCGCCACGCCCTGATCTCCGCGGCGAAAAAGTCGGCTGTGAATCTGGCTACCTTCGATCTGCCCATTTTCCCGCGCCACATGGCTGCTGACGGCTCCGATCCGATCATGGGGCGATTGCGCGCCCGTCCTCTGAGTATTCGAGCGAGCATGCGCAACATGGCTACGCCCGCTGGGCGAGCCGCGAGATTTGTGCCGCTGCCCTCCCGCTTGGATAAAAAGACAGCAATTTCCGGAGCGGCGCTTACGGACGGACAAGGTCCGCCAAGGTGTGCTCGTCGAGCGCCGAAAGAAACGCGTCGCGCGCCCAGAAAAGCGCAAGCCTCGTTTCTCTGCATGGCTGCCGTCGAGCCATAACATGTATACGCCATATTGCTTTCTGGGTGTAATTATAATAAGTATCTCGCATACATGTTATTGAGACGGCGCCCGAGGACAAACCACGGAAGGACCGGAGAAAAACAATGGACGCGACCAAGACAACGAAGCCGAAAGGAGACTCCCAACGCCAATGCGCCAATCTTGATAAACGCTACGGCAAGATTGGGATTTCCGCGGTCGCCGCTGCGCTACTGCATCAGAACGGGCCGCGCAACGAGAACGAGATCCGCACCATCCCCTACGAGCGCGACTGGTCGCGCCTACATGGCGGTCGAATCGTCGCCGGCCCGCTCGCCGATCTGAAGAGGACCGCCGGAGGGCCATAGTATGACCTACGTCGTCACCGAGAACTGTATCAAGTGCAAGTATATGGACTGCGTGGAAGTCTGCCCGGTCGACTGCTTCTACGCCGGCGAGAACATGCTCGTGATTCATCCCGACGAATGCATCGATTGTGGCGTGTGCGAGCCCGAATGCCCGGCCGACGCGATCAAACCGGACACCGAGCCTGGACTGGAGGAGTGGGNNCGGTGAGGGACACCCCTCCCGCCGATGCGAAAGAATGGGATGGCGTAACGGGAAAGCTCAGCCAACTCAGTCCGGCGCCGCACGACGAAGCAGCCTCGGAAGAAATAGCAGAAGGCGCGAGTGAGAGGAGTATCCTCTGATCTTATCAGAATCTGCAACTGTCGATTAGTCATGGGAAAGATAACCGGATTTCTAGAATTTGATCGCCTCGACCGCGGCACGTTACCGCCCGCCGATCGAATCCGAAACAATCGAGAATTCGTGCTGCCGTTGCCAAAGCGAGAGTTGCGGGATCAGGCCTCTCGCTGCATGGACTGCGGGATTCCCTACTGTCATCCCGCATGCCCCGTAAACAACCAGATCCCCGACTGGAACGACCTAATCTATCGCGGGAAATGTCGGGAGGCGCTGCGGAATCTCTTGTCTACGAACAATTTCCCCGAGTTTACCGGGCGTATTTGTCCGGCGCCTTGCGAAGCTGCCTGTACCCTTAATCTCATCGATGCGGCGGTGACGATCAAGACGATCGAATGCGCCATCGTAGACCGGGGCTGGCGGGAGGGGTGGATCACCCCTGAACCACCGCGTCGAAGGACAGGAAAGCGCATCGCAATCGTTGGCTCAGGCCCGGCGGGGCTTGCATGCGCACAGCAGCTCGCCCGCATCGGACATGAGGTGCATGTTTTCGAGAAACACGCGCGGCCCGGGGGTTTACTGCGATATGGCATCCCCGATTTCAAGCTCGAGAAGCGCCACATCGATCGTCGTATGGAGCAGATGCAAGTCGAGGGGGTTATCTTTCATTGCAACGTCCATGTCGGCCGGACGCTGTCCGCGGAAATGCTTCGCTCATCCCACGATGCACTCGTTCTGGCAGGTGGCACGGAACAGCCGCGCGATTTGCCGATCAAAGGGAGGGAACTCGCAGGAATCCATTTTGCGATGGATTTCCTTACGCAACAGAACAAACGCGTAAGCGGCGAGGAAGCGCAGTTCGATGAGCCGATAGTTGCGACCGACAAACACGTCGTAATCATAGGCGGTGGCGATACAGGATCAGACTGCGTCGGGACCTCGATCCGTCAGAGCGCCCTATCGGTGACTCAACTTGAAATCATGCCGATGCCACCTCGGAGGGAAGACAAGCTGCTGACTTGGCCTAACTGGCCGCTGATCCTGCGGACATCATCGAGCCACCAGGAAGGTGGCGAGCGCCAGTTTGCCGTTATGACGACGCGGTTCAGCGGACGTAATAACAAAGCGAATTGGCTGCACTGCGTCAGGGTCGATGCCGAGCTTCGGCCGATTCCGAATACGGAATTCGAGCTCCAGGCCGACCTCGTTCTGCTGGCCGCCGGCTTTGTCGGTCCGGTACGTGAGGGCGCCCTGGAGGAATGGCCCATCGACTTCGATATGCGCGGTAACGTCGTCGCGAACTCACTCAATTATCAAACGTCAATTGAGAAAGTGTTCGCGGCAGGTGATATGCGGCGAGGTCAATCGCTGGTGGTGTGGGCAATCCGCGAAGGCCGACAAGCCGCTCGTTCAGTCGACGAATATCTTAACGGTTCGTCGGTTCTGCCGCGATAGGGCCAGCGCAGTATTGCGTACACTCAAGAGTGAAGATCCCGGCGCTGGTCGTATTGCACCTTGGCTGCTTCGCAGTAGCAGTCGTCGGCATTTTGGCCACGCTTCGGATTGCTTTTGTCGCCTGGAGGGTCAAAATGACGGTGCGCGTTTTGTCCTTGAGCAATTTAGCAGGGAAATAGCGAACAAGAGAGGATAAAGTGATGTTCGTCGAGAGATTATTGCCCGCAGCGCATGAGCACCTCGCTACGGTTGGAGACGATGCGCCCGTTATCCAGGCGGCAAAACTCCTCGGCGGCGCGCATATCAACCTCGTCGTCGTATGCAATTCTGAGGGTGTGATGGTCGGTGTTCTCAGCAGAAGGGACGTAGCTCGACAGGTCAGCCATTGTCAGGGATACAGTTGCACCACGGCCGTTTCCAGCGTGATGACTCGGGAGGTCGTTGCTTGCAGCCTTCGAGATTTACTGAATGACGTTTGGTCGATCATGAAGAATCGAGGCCTGCGCCACATCCCGATTGTCGACAAAGATTCAAAGCCGTTGGGGATCATTTACGCACGAGATGCCCTTCAGGCCTTGTTGACGGAAGTACAGGACGAACAGCAGTTACTGCGTGATTATCTGATGTGCGCCGGATTTCATTGACCGTATGTCGATCCTTATCCACGGTCGCGTTGACGGATTCGCGAGTTGAGCAGGCGGAAATGCTAGCGAATATAACCTTTGCGTCGTCATCGATCTGTTGCGACATCATGGGAACGAAACTGGCATTACAGTTGGACCCTGGGGCCGATCAAAGGATATCAGCTTCCGATTGCTGGCCGTGCAGCTATAAATCGGAAGCCAAAACACGTCTGGCCGCGTAATGCCCGACCATATCGAAGTCGAACTTGTCGCGGGCGATCATGTCTGGACAGATTTCTGCTGTCAGCACGGGGTCATCGCGACGTTGCTCGGTTAGCATCTGGCCATGCGGGCCTTGATGCAGCCGTCCGGCAGCCAGACTCTATTCGCCAGTCATCTGATCCCATCACATATTCAAGCGCAAGAAGTCTGCGGCACCTCAGCTTTGGGGCATGAACTGACCTCAAGCCATGTCCGCGCGGAGTCAGTTCTACACCGACCGGGACCCCCGCGCCGAAACACGCTGACGTCCAAGGGCACAATAAGTTGGCTCAAACGTCCGACGACGGGCGGCTGGCTCAGCGGGGAGGGGGATTGTGCTGGGCATCCCCGCCTGAGCTTCCAGCGAGATTAGTCGCCGGAATGGCGGCCACTCGGGGTTTATGTCACGGGTCTCTAAAATCGCTAACCGCGAGCTACTGAGGCACTTCGCGCAATATTTGGCCGTAAACTCATTCTGTTTCCGGGTTTGTTCATTTCTTATGTATCAGCCGTCAATGAGCATATTGGGCTTGGCAAAGCTTT
>PMAF01000098.1 GCA_003152455.1 Hyphomicrobiales bacterium | reverse complement strand
TCCTTAGGGCCGTTGGTATTATAAGTTCTTATGAAGCGCAATTTATCCAAGATGTTTCTACGCGCGCGGCGAGCGTTGGAGTTTTCACGCGGCCTAGACCCAAAACGGACATTGGTCGACGCGAGCGATGTCGCTTAAGTGCTAAATTGCGATATTTGATCACGGATATTCATCGTAGCCTAAATAAGTGCCAGGAAGAGACGTTAGATCGGATAGTAGTTCACGACGGTCCCACTCGCCGCAAATGTCCGCAGCTTTGCCTCCATACAGATGAAATAAATAAGCGGTTTGCGCGTTTGGCCCGCGGCTTTTCACGCAACCGTGATATCTATAGGACCTTCCACCGCCCCAAAGCCGCGATAACCTCCGGCTGCTCATGAAAGCGTGCCACCAGGCGAGGTTTACAATGCCCAAGGAATACTCCGTCGATTGCGACCGCCGGGTCGTGCTCGCTGCTGGCAGCGCGCTGATCCTCGGAGCGGCGCTGTGGCCGATGCGCTCGCTGGCGCAGGGTACCGACGGCAAATTGCGTATCGGCGTCATCGGCTCTGGCAAAATCGGCGGCACTATCGGCGGGCTATGGGTCAAGGCCGGCCATTCGGTGCTGTTTTCTTCGCGCCATCCCGAAGAGCTGAAGGGCCTGGTCACCAGCCTTGGCGCGCTGGCGCAAGCCGGCACGGTCGAGCAGGCGATCGCGTTCGGGGATGTGATCTTCGTCGCCGTGCCGTATGGTGCGCTACCGCAGATCGGCAAAGACTACGCCGCGGCACTCAAGAACAAAATCGTGCTCGACGCCTGCAACGCGGTCGCCGCGCGCGACGGCGCCATCGCCGAGGAAGTCGAGCGCGACGGCATCGGCGTCACGTCGCAGAAATATCTCGTCGGCACGCGGCTGGTGCGCAGTTTCAACACGATGTCCTATATGATCTTTGCGCGCGAGGCGAACCGCCCCGATCCAAAATTGGCGGTCCCGATTGCCGGCGACGATGCCGAAGCCGTCAAGGTCGCGGCGGGCCTGGTGCGCGATGCAGGCTTTGATCCGGTCGTAGTCGGGAAACTCGCGGATGCGCGTCGGTTTCAGCGCGGCAATCCCGGATACGGCCAACCGGTGAGCGCCGCCGAGTTCAAGCAAAAACTTAACCTCGCGCCATGAGTGTAATCCAGCGCTGGCTGGGCTGGACGATGCCGGCGACGCCGCGGGAACGCGCGGCGGCGCTGTGGTCGTTCGCCTATTTCTTCACGCTGCTCGCCGGCTATTACGTGCTGCGGCCGCTGCGCGACCAGATGGGCATCGCCGGCGGCGTCAAGAACTTGCCGTGGCTGTTTACCGCGACTTTTATATCGCTGCTGGTCGCTCAGCCGCTTTACGGCGCACTGGTGGCAAGATTGCCGCGCGCGCGCTTCATTCCCATTGTCTATCACTTCTTTGTCGTCAATTTGGCCGTCTTCTGGCTGCTGTTGACGCTCGGCATCGAGACCGCACTTGTCGCGCGTGTATTTTTCGTCTGGGTCAGCGTGTTCAATCTGTTCGCGGTCGCCGTATTCTGGTCGTTTATGGCCGACTTGTATGACGCCGAGCAGGGCAAGCGGCTGTTCGGCTTCNNGGCATTTCTCGAAGTTGCGGTGTTTTGCGTCTACCGGCTGGAGCGCGTGGCGACGGCGCAAGCGGGCGCGCAAGTTCAGCAAGAACGCATCGGCGGCGGTGCGCTTGCCGCGCTGCCCGAGCTAATCCGCTCGCCTTATCTGCTCGGTATCGGCGCCTGGGTCAGCCTACTATCGTTCGCGGCGACCATTCTCTATTTCGAGCAGGCGCATATCGTATCGGCCGCGGTCCACAACGCCGGTGCGCAAACGCGCGTCTTCGCCACCATCGATCTGGCGGTCGGCTTGCTGACGCTGGCGACGCAGGTTTTTGTCAGCGGCCACTTGATCAAGCGTTTCGGTACTGGCATCGCCACCGGCGTGCTGCCGGCGATTTACGTCGGGGGCTTCGCAGCGCTGTTTTTGTCGCCGACGCTCGCCGTCATAATGGTTGTGCAAGTCCTGCAGCGCTGGATAAATTTCGCCATCGCCAATCCGGCGCGCCAGGTGTTCTTCACCGTCATCTCGCGCGAAGAGAAGTACAAGGCCAAGAACTTGATTGACGTGGTGATCTATCGCGGCTCCGACGCGTTGTCCGGTTGGGTGTTCGACAGTATGCAGGCGCTGGGATTAAAGCTCGGCGCGATCGCGCTGTGCGTACTCCCGGTCACAATGGGCTGGCTCCTGCTGTCGGCGGCCCTCGGGCGGGCACAGGAACGGCGCGCCGCGCTGCTGGTGGCGGCGGCACAAGCAGAGTGAGGTTGCCATGCAGATGACGCGACGTGACTTTGCGGTGATGGCGGGTGCGGCGGCGGTGACGCGGCCCGCATTCGCGCAAACCGGCGCGCAGTTGGTTACTCGCGCCATTCCGAGTAGCGGCGAACTCTTGCCGGCGGTCGGCCTTGGCACCGCCCAGGTCTTCAATACTGCCGACGATGCGACCCGCCAGAAAGCCGCCGCGGTGGTGCAGGCGCTGATCGCGAATGGCGGACGAATGATCGACACGGCGTCAACGTACGGCGATGCAGAGGTCGTGCTGGGCGACGTGATCGCGACCGCCGGCCTGCGCAATAAGCTCTTCATCGCCACCAAAATCGAGGCGCCCGACAATGCGGAGCTCAAACGCTCATTGGCGCGGCTAAAAACCACGAAAGTCGATTTGCTGCAACTCCACAACGTGAGTGACACGCAGCAATCGCTTGCCCGGTTCAAGGAATGGAAATCGCAAGGCCTGTGTCGTTATTTCGGGATCACGTCGACTTTCCATGACGATTTTACCGCCGTCGAAGCAGTGCTCAAGCGTGAAAAGCCGGATTTTGTGCAGATCGACTATTCGCTTGACGACCGCGTGGCTGAAAACCGCATCTTGCCGTTGGCCGCCGAGGTCAAAGCCGGCGTGCTGACCGCGCTGCCATTCGGCCGTGCACGATTGTTCCGCGCGGTGCGTGGCAAGGAAATTCCGGACTGGGCCCGGGAGTTCGCCAATAGCTGGGCACAGTTCTTCCTCAAATATTTGCTGGGTGATCCGCGCGTGACCGCGGTCATTCCCGGCACCTCTGATGCGGCGCACATGACAGACAATCTCGCCGCAATGCGCCGCCCTTTGCCCGACCCCGATCAGCGCCGAAAGATGGTGTCGTTTGTCGAGGCGCTATAGCTACCGCACTTAAAGACATCCGAGGGTCCAGTGCGCAGCTCTTGTAACGAAGGTCCGCTAGGGTCAAAAGATGGACATTGATGGGACGGCATAATCATCAGCGTTGGCGCTGTAACCCGAATTGGACATTGGCTGCAGTGATGCCGTTGCCGGAGGGCTTAGCATCTAAGAAAAAACCCCGCCGAAGCGGGGCAAAGTCTGGGAGGAGT
>PMAF01000021.1 GCA_003152455.1 Hyphomicrobiales bacterium | reverse complement strand
ATAGTCTGAAAGCGCTTGACCCGGAACGGCCGATTAGAGAAGCGACCAAAATGGTGTGTCGCGGCGAATGACGCGAAGTGCCAGGCGCTTAATTTTGCACTGCGGAAAAACAGCGATCCTTTTTGCCGTCGGAGTGAGATAGCACTATCGATTGAACCCGCACGCGCTGCACCGCTCATCACAGCGCGGATAGATAGCGCGCCATGGCATCCCTTTCGCTGTCTGTCAGAGCTTGCATGAATTTCGGCATGTCGCCGTTGTTGGTCCTTTCATCGGCGGCGAAGCCGCGCATCGATGCGATCAGGTATTCGTAACTGAGCCCTGCCAGCCGCGGTGCCGGCGGGCCTCCCTCAAAATTCGGCTGATGGCATCGCTGGCACTGGGCGATTCCCTTGGGTGGCGACGCGGAAGTGGCGGCCGCGTGCTGCGCCGGCCAGCTCTTGGCCGCGAAATAAGCCGCGATCTTGCGAAGATCTTCCTGCGCCAAGCCTTTGGCTATGGGCGACATGATCGGATTGTCGCGATCGCCACTTCTGTAGTCGTGCAATTGCTTGACAAGATAGCTCTGCTGCTGGCCCCAGATGATCGGAATGGTTTTTGGGTCGATGGGTACGCCATTCTGGCCGTGGCATGTGGCGCACGTCTGCGCTTTTGCCTCGATGTCGTCGGCGGCATGTGCCGGTACGGCCATGACTGCAAAACCAACCCCAGCGCAGAAAATCGTCGAAAGGAGACGTGTGAACATGGCTCCATTCCTCCCTTCCCGTGACTCCGCACGGTGACCGCTAAATGCAAGTATCCAGACAAAACACGCAGGACGCAATCCAGCCCGACCGTTCGGGTTACCCCCAAATCAGCCCAGCAAATAGTGCGCCGAGGTCCATGGATCAGGCTTGTTCCGCCACCCAAGCGGAGTCACCATACCGTATCCGTCGACTGTTGATAGAATCAGTCACGAGGCGACGAGCGGCGAGCCTCAAGGCAAGCAAAACAAATTTTCGTCAGGGAGAATCCGATGCGAAGCAAACTGATGTTGAGCTTGACCGCCAGTGCAGCGGTGATGCTCTTTCATCCATTAACTCAACCGGTTTGGGCGCAAGACCAGGCGGCGCTGACCGGCACCGTAAGGTCCGACGTCGAAGGCAGCATGGAAGGCGTCGTCGTCACCGCCAAGAAGGCTAGCTCGATCGTCCAAGTTAGCGTGACCACCGACGCGCAAGGCCTCTACACCTTTCCGGAGAACCGCCTAGACCCGGGCGAATATACGATCAGCATCCGCGCGGTCGGCTACGATATTGACTCCTCGGCCAAGGCGATCGTGGAATCCGAAAAGACCACCACGACCGACATCAAGCTCAAGAAGACCAGAAATCTGGCCAGTCAGCTCACCAACGCCGAATGGATGATGAGCATCCCTGGGACGGAAGAGCAAAAGGCAGCGCTGCTCAATTGCACCGGCTGTCACACGATAGAACGCATTGTGCGCTCGACGCACGATTCCGACGAGTGGACGCAGGTGATCACCCGCATGATGGGCTATGGCGCCGTGAGTCAGCCGGTCAAGCCGCAGCCCATGTTGGATAAGACCCGCGCGGGCACGCCAGAGCAATACCGCAAGATGGCCGACTATTTCGCGACCATCAATCTGAGCTCGGTCGACCATTGGCAATACGAGCTGAAGACGCTGCCGCGCCCAAAGGGCCGAGACACTCGCGCCATCGTCACCGAGTACGACATGGTGCGGCCGACGACCGAGCCGCATGACATTCTGATCGATAAGGAAGGTAACGTCTGGTATACGGACTTCGGCGAGATGTTCATCGGCAAGTTCGATCCGAAGACGCTCAAGCTCACCGAATACCCGATCAAGAAGTTCAAGGATAAGGCGCCTACCGGTCTCCTCAGCATCGAGTTCGACCATGCCGGCAAGATCTGGTTCGACACGATGTACCAGGGCTCACTCGGCTGCTTGGATCCGAAGACCGGCGAGATTTCCTATTATCCGCTGTCTCCAGAATATAACGACGACCGCGTGCAGCTAAATTTCACGGGACTGCACTACGAGGTCGACGGCAAGGTGTGGACCAAGAGCGTCGGCACGCAGGACATCTTCCGGCTCGACCTGGCGAGCAACAAATGGGAGAGATTCCACCCGACCGATCAACTGCCGAGCGTCAAGAATGCCGGCATTTATCAGGTCATGGCGGACTCCAAGAACAACCTTTGGATGGCCGAATTCACTGAAGGCCATCTCGGCAAGATCGATGCGAAGACGACGGAAGTGACTTGGTACGACATGCCCACCGCGCACGCTCGTGCTCGCCGCATGCAAATCGACGATCAGGATCGCGTCTTGGTGACCGAATATCGGACCAGCAAGGTCGCGCTGTTCGACACCAAGACGGAAAAATTCATCGAATACACCATGCCGGAATACACGTTCCCGTACCGAGCCAATTTAGACAAGAACGGAGAAATCTGGGCCTCCACTATGAGCACCGACCGTGTCGTGCGGTTCGATCCCAAGACCAGCCATACGGTTCAGTATCTGATGCCGTCCGACACCAACATGCGCACGGTGTTCGTCGACAATTCGACGACGCCGGTGACATTCTGGGTCGGCAGCAACCATGACCACAGGCTCGTGAAAGTCGAGCCGCTCGACTAAGTCTCGGCAACGGAGCGGTGTGCGAGTTCGAGCATTCGCCCACCCCCCGGCTAAAGAACAAGACGGGCAAGGCCGCTCGCTGCGGCTTTGCCTGTTCATTTCAAGATTTGGATTGGAGCATTTTCACGCTTGCTGGAAACACGGGGTCCGGGAGCAGCGCAGCACGGATACGCTCGGTCTCACCATTCCCGCCGGACATGCTCGCACGCGCCGATGAGGTGATCGAGTAACTGATCGAGCATTTATAAGTCGGGATAGCTGCAGGGCTGTTCAACGCTCTATAGTGAGTCCGTGAAGCAACAGGGGCAAAAGATCTGAGGCACAACGAGGAGCGAAGGATTCCTT
>PMAF01000267.1 GCA_003152455.1 Hyphomicrobiales bacterium | reverse complement strand
GCGAATGACGCAAAGTGCCATTCGCGACATTCTACCTAAATGCATAAATCTTGGATGACTTCTCAGTTTATTGTTTTGGTCTTTTCCGCTTGACCGATACGTTCTCCAACCTTCGTACAGAGTAAGAACAAATTGGCACACGGCCGGTGGCAATCCGGTGGCAATTTGATAAGTCGTGTGCAAGAAACCCAGCAATGCCGGGTTAGCTCAGCGGTAGAGCAGCGGTTTTGTAAACCGTTGGTCGGGGGTTCAATTCCCTCACCCGGCACCACCAATCGCAATAGAATGCGCCTGCGATCGCTTGAGCTTCGGCCAGCGGACCCGAAGCTAAGGCGATGGGCACCCAGGGCGCAGACGATGCAGTGCATAGATATTGACCGGGATCAACGCCCCGGGACGCAATCGGATCACCATCAGCTTGAGAGGGCGAAGCCGTGCTGATTGCTCTGTTCGCCGATATTCACGCTAACCGGCAGGCGTTCAGCGCGTGTCTCGCGCAAGCACGCGACCAAGGCGCACAACGCATCGTGCTGCTCGGAGACTATGTCGGCTATGGCGCCGATCCCGACTGGACCGTGACAACGGTCATGGAGTTGGTCGACCAGGGCGCCGTCGCCGTGCTCGGCAATCACGACAGCGCGATCGGCCAACCTCGCGAACAGATGAACCTGGAAGCCAAGGTCGCCATCGAATGGACGCGCGGCGAATTGGGCGCTTCGGAACGGCGATTCCTCGCCGGCTTGCCGCTTACACTGACCGACGACGACCGCCTCTACGTCCATTCGGAAGCGAGCAACCCCGCGAATTGGACCTATGTGACGAGCACCGCGGAGGCTTCCCGCAGCATCAGTTCCGCCTCGGCGCAGATCGGCTTCTGCGGCCATGTCCACCGGCCGGCGATCTACAGCATGTCGCCGACGGCGAAGATGACGGCGTTCACGCCGACGACCGGCGCCGCCGTGCCGTTGCTGCAAGGACGGCGGTGGCTCGCGGTACTCGGCTCGGTCGGACAACCGCGCGACGGCAACCCGGCTGCCGCGTACGGCATGTTCGATACCGACAAGCGCGAGCTCACTTATTGCCGGGTGCCCTACGACGTCGAGCAGGCAGCTAGCGCGATCCGGAAAAAGGGTCTGCCGCGTTGGCTGGCGGATCGCCTGTTCCTGGGCCAATGAATAATGGCAAAGCCATTGCACGAACCGGGATTGATCGTCGATGGCTTCCGGCTCGAGGAAGTGGCGCACATGGGCGGCATGGCGACGCTGTGGCGCGTCTCGCGCGCCGATGCGACGACGCCGATGCTGATGAAGGTACCGAAGATCGGTGAAGGCACCGATCCTGCGGCTATCGTCAGTTTCGAAATGGAGCAGATGATCCTGCCGCGGCTCACCGGCGTGCATGTTCCGAAATTCATCGCCGTCGGCGACTTTGCAACGCAGCCCTACATCGTGATCGAGCGCATCCCCGGCAAGACATTGCTGACGCGGCTCCCCGAACTCTCGCTGCCTTACGCGGAAGTGGCCGACATCGGCATGAAAATTGCCCAGGCGCTGGACGATCTGCACCGCCAGCACGTTGTCCATCTCGACATCAAGCCGAGCAACATCATGTTCCGCCCGACGGGCGAAGCGGTTCTCCTCGATTTCGGCCTGTCCCATCACGACCAGCTTCCGGATCTGATGCAGGAAGAGTTCCGGCTGCCGTTTGGCACGGCGCCCTACATGTCGCCCGAGCAGCTACGCGGCATCCGCAATGACCCGCGCAGCGACCTGTTCGCTTTGGGCGTGCTGCTCTATTTCTTCTCGGCCGGCGTACGCCCGTTTGGCGAAAGCGAGACCCTGCGCGGAATGCGGCGGCGGCTGTGGCGTGATCCGGTTCCGCCGCGCCAGTTGCGGCCCGACTATCCGCTCTGGCTGCAGGAAATCGTGCTGCGTTGCCTCGAGATCGAGCCGGGCTGGCGCTACCCGACCGCCGCCCAACTCGCCTTCGATCTGACCCACCAGAGCGAAGTCAAGCTGACCGCCCGATCGGAACGGCTGCGGCGAGATTCCTTCACCACGGTGCTGCGGCGGCGATTCAACCAGGACTTGACGCGATCGCGGGTCAAATCGCCGCTCGCAGGCCAGATTGCCTCCTCGCCGATCATCGCCGTCGCCATCGATCTTGCGGAAGGATCCGGTTTGATCAACGAGGCGTTGCGTATCACCGCAGGGCGCATCCTTGCGACACTGCCCTCCGCGCGGCTTGCCTGCGTCAACGTGCTCAAGCAGGGCCGGCTCACACTCGATTTCACGCTCGACGAGCAAGGCCACAATAAGCAAATCGACCGCCTGGTCGCGCTGCGGCACTGGGCCGAGCCGATCAAGCTGGAAGAGCACCGCCTGACCGCACACGTGCTCGAAGGGGTCGATGCCGCGGCGGCCATTCTCGAATTCGCGCAAGCCAACCAGATCGATCATATTTTGATCGGCGCGCGGCAAGACTCGCTGATGCGCAAGCTGCTCGGCAGTGTGTCGGCCAAAGTCGCCGCCGAGGCGCGATGCACCGTGACGGTCGTTCGGCCGAATCGGACGGCCGAGGAACAAAAATCGTCCACGCCGGATGAGAAGGCTCCGCCGTCCGCCGGCTGACGCCCTGGAAAAATTTTGTGCGTTCGCCAGATTCCGGAAATGCGAGCGCAGCCAAAACTGAATGGCTCGGCAACCCAATGATATGGCTGGCGTTTCCAACAGGGCACGAGTGCATTTCAGCCGTTGGCCGCGAATTCAATGCCTGGGCCTTGCACTGAAAAAGTGCCGTTTCAGCCGGCACGGCAGCATCCGAAAGTCACAGAAGACCGGTCGCCGAGGGACCTTGTTCGGTGGTTGCCGACTGTGCCAAACTATCCCCGTTACTCGTAATACTTCGGAGATCTAGCATGCCTCAGGGCACCGTAAAGTGGTTCAATCCGACAAAGGGCTATGGCTTCATCCAGCCGCAAGAAGGCGGCAAGGATGTGTTCGTGCATATTTCGGCGGTTGAGCGCGCCGGACTAAGCACACTGAACGAAGGCCAGACCGTTCAGTTCGAGCTCGTCGAAAATCGCGGAAAGACCTCCGCGGAGAACCTCAAGGTTAAGTGACCTCGTCGCCCGAGGCTACTTTCGGCCTTTCTGTCTGAACCTGGTGCCGCCGAGCTGGTAAAAGCCCGGCAGTTGCCGCACGTCCATTTGGCGGGCGACGGCTCATGCCGGCGCATGATCTTTTCCGGGTGCCGATTTGCATCCCCGGCCATCCCGAGGCCATGCCTTGCGGAATTACGCGCTAGCAGTCCGCTGAAAAA
>PMAF01000075.1:5714-12920 GCA_003152455.1 Hyphomicrobiales bacterium | reverse complement strand
CTCGATTTCCTGATGAGCCTTATTTAAAAGGTCGATCGTCCAAGTTGTCCTATTAACATCGTAATCCATCGGCGGCGCGTGCATAATTGCGAATAAGCGATCTTTCAAATCTTTGCGCTCTGATTTCTTGATGCCTTTAGACGGCCTATTGAGCAGCCGTTTGGCATCGCCTGATCGGTATCTTCGGATAAATTCACGTATCGCGTGCTGCGACTTGACGAGAAATTCTGCGATGAGAGGGATCTGAACTCCCATCAAGCAATATGTCAGCGCCAGTGCTCTCGTTCGATAGCATAAGGATTTATGATTCAAGGCCGGGGCAATATTAGTGAGAAATGCTTTCCGATCTTCCTTTGGAATTAGAGCCACAATGTCATTTGGCTTGTACGCTCGCTGGTAAATGTGAGCCATGCAAACAATTAGAGCACGCTCAAATCTAGCTAACTCCAGATTTTCTTGCGCCAAGTCGAAAATTCGATCGATTTGTTTGGGCAGCATTTCTCCGCTCCCACAGGCTGCGTAGCTGCGCGCGGGTAGTTGATGGCTTACTGCGTTCTAACAGACCCCCTGTGGCGCTTGGGTGCCGATTACGTCCGAATCGAAAGGATGGCGCTTGGATTGTGCTGAGAATGCTAGGCTTCTATTGACCCCGGCTGCCTATTCCTTCCAGCTTCGGAGGGCAGCCCTCCATTCAGCGGACTTGGACTGCTACCGTGGATATTAGTCGTGCGACGACTTTTTGCTCATTTGCAGTGCGGGTAGTGGCTCAGTTTGAAATTTATAACCCGCGCGACGTTGGCGCGGCGAAGCCGGCCCAGGTTAGATAAAGGCCGATTACGAGTGAGGGCGCGACATAGAGATAAATATGCTCGCCATAATGCATCCGCTCAACAAACTGGGTTAGCGCTTCGGGCGTTAGAAACATGAGCAGCAGACCCTTCGCGAGGATCAACCATCCGACTAGGGTTACTACCACCGGTAACGCCCCGCCCGACCAGACATTATGCCCGAGTATCATTGCAAGACCGATTGCGAGGCTGATGATGGCGTAGGTAAGCATGAGTGGCCTGTCGGCAATCAAGGTTTCGACCATTGAGCTTCCGCGCAATAGCAAAGCGGCAATGAGCAAGACGGTGAAAAGGCCGATAAGCCGAGCGAGGAAAATAGTGAGGCGTGACATGCAGACCTCCGCCACATCGAGTGAACTAGCATCTCGGAGACTACAGGCTTTCCTGCCAATCCTCTAGCAGCATCACAATAACACCAATCCCCCAACGCCTAGCTGGACATCAGCGCCCTCAATCGACACGGCGCAAGCCGGCGCCGCTGCCGCGTAAAGTTGCATGAGCGGCCTGCTTCAGGCGCCGTTGAACCAACGCTCTATTTAGTGTTGCCTTCAATGTGACGGCAAGCGCTGCGCGGAAAGTGTGGCATCGATACAGGTTCTTAGATGTTGCAATCAAATACAACATAAACGGCAAGCGCGGAGGAAACACGGATGCTTCGAATTTTCTCATGGCTGGTACTGACGCTCACCTGCGCCGTATCCGCAGCACAGGCACAACAATATCCCGATCACTCGGTTCGTGTCTTTGTCGGCTATGCCGCGGGCAGTGGACCTGACATCCAGGCGCGTACCGTTGCGCATCAACTCAGTATCAGTCTTGGGCAGTCCTTCGTTGTCGAGAATCGAACGGGCGCCAACGGCACCATCGCGGCGCGCACGGTCGCGCAAGCGAAGCCAGACGGATACACGCTGCTGTTCTCCTCGTCGTCGATCACGCCAACGCCTTACATCTATAAGAATCTTGGCTACGACATTCTCACCGATCTTAAGCCGATCTCGACGATCGGCATCCTCGACGGCATTTTCATGCTGGTCGACGCGAAGCCGCCAATCAAAACTGTGCCGGAATTCATAGTCTATGCGAAGAAGAACCTTGTGCTGTATGGATCACCTGGCATCGGCAACGAACTGCATCTGGTGACAGAGCTTTTCAGTCAACAGGCCGGAATCAAGATGCAACACGTACCCTACAAGGGAGCGTCGGAAGTTATGACCGGGCTGTTGAGCGGCAGCGTCCAGATGATGTTCGTGACGCCGCCTTCGGTCATGGGTCTCATCAAGGATGGCCGCGTGCGCCCACTCGCATATACCGGTAGCAAGCCGTTTGCGCCGTTCCCCAATGTTCCGCTGATGAAGGATTTTGTGCCGAATTTCACGCACGGCTCTTGGGGCATGTTCTTCGCTCCAGGAAAAACGCCGAATTCGATCGTCGAAAAGCTCAATGTTGCGGTTCGTGCCGCGCTGCGTGAGCCGGCGGTAGCCAATATCATGCAGCGTGATGGGTATATTCCCGATGACCGCAACGCCGCCGAAACTGCGGCTTTTTTCCGCCAAGCGGTTAAGGAAACTGAAGCTGCGGTTAAGGCCGCAGGAATTCAGCCGAACTGAGTGTATCGATTAGCCGACGGCGTTCAGCGACTTGCCCGCTGCAGTCACCGGCTTGGCGCTAACCAACACGAAGGCGATGACGCAGATTTCGCTGCCGCGGTTGACCCAGTTATGGATCGTGCCACGTTGCACCAGAATGTCGCCGGCCTTGAGCTTTGCCACCACGCCGTCGTCTAGCTCCATCTCGATTTCGCCGGAGATAACGACGGCGTAGTCGATCGAGTCGGTGCGGTGGTTACGCGGGGTGACGCCGGGCTCGTAGCATACGATACGGAACACGGTGCCGCCCTCGACCGTCGTTTTGAATGAACCGGCGGTCGGATCCGCGAAGTCGTCATTGTTGACCGGGAAGCCCTTGGTCGACCACACCACACACGACGAAGCGCCGGGTCGGTTGGAGATCACGTTCTTGGCGATGTCGTCGATCTCGATTTTGGCGCGGCCGTCCGCGGTATGCCCGGTTACGACGCGGCGAATCTTCAGACTCATGGCAGTGTCCTTCCCGATCGATAGGCTCTGTTATTTGCTTTCGGCGCGCTTCAAGAACGTCGCGAAGATGGCCGCGATACGCGGCTCCACGTCACGCCATTCCTTGCGGTCCCATTCTTTTAGAAGTTTGTCGTCGGAACGCTTTTCGACGACATCCTCGTGCAGCTCGCTGTTGGGGATCAGACCGGCGGCTTTGCGCGCGGTTGCCGGCGTGTGAATAACGTCATTGCCAGCGATGAGACAGGCCGGCGCCTTAATCGCGCGCAGATCGGCCTCGCTGGCGCCAACAATGGGCAGCATGGCGGATTCAAGGAACCGCTCGCGCCAGGTGGTCATGACCTTGATGAACTGGCCGACATCGATCTGCAGCAGGCGGTCGCGGTTAGCCGGCCGTGCCTTGATGCATTCAGCGAAATGCTCGCTCTTGCACACCGCTTCCATGCCGCCGGCCTGCGCGATCTTGATGAACTGGCCATAGTAGCTCTCGGCAAGCCGGTCGACGGCTTCCTGGCCGCCGGTGACGCGCCAGAGCAGTAACCCGCGCAATCCATCGGGATGGCGTATGGCAAACAGAATCGCCAGTCGCGCGCCGGCCGAGGAGCCTCCGACATAAATCGGCAGCGCGCCGAGCTGCTTGCCCAGCTCGTAAAGATCGTCGGCCCATACCTCGTGCTCCGACGCGGAGCCGTCGAAGGCGACTTCTGACGCACCGCAATTACGTCGATCATGCAGCAGTACCCGATAGCCGGCCGCAGCAATGGCTTTCGAAAGGCCGACTAGCTCGCCATAGGGGCGGCGGCTGCCCGGCGTTAAAGCAATCCACGGGCCGGAGTTGCCGACAACCTCGTAGTTGATGTGAACGCCACGAATGATCGCTTCAGACATGTTCGACCTATTTCAATGTTGGACCTCTGTACTCGGCTGGAGCGGCGCGCGCCCAGTGAGCGACCGAGTTTTGTCAGATGGGTCGCGAACCTATTGTGGGGCCTTAGGAGTCCGTATTCCGCCGTACGGCTTGGCATATAGCGCCTGCAGATAAAAACGTGCCAGCGGCCATTTCTGAAGTACTGGGAGTGCCGAGCTTCGGCTTGATCCCTTGCATTCGCCATTTAATGTGGCCCAGTCGTGCCATGGGGCGTGGAAAGGCGAGATGAAGGCGAGTGGACTATTGAAATTCAAGGGGTTCTCGAACCGGCGCTCAAATTTCCTGTCAGCTTCGGAGGGCAGCGGTCCATTTACAAGACGTTGGCGGCTGCCGTGCGCAGCCTAACGCTTATGGCGTTTTCAGCGGCCCAGGAAGCTCTCGCTCGGCCTCACTTTGCAGTTGGGCCTCGTGCTGCCGAAGATAAATCACGGCCGCAGCGATTAGAACCAACGCTGTCAGTCCCGCTCCAATCCAAGCATACCGAGTAAAGAGGTGCATCTTTCTTCCTAAATAATAAGCTGCTGCCCCATAAAATATCGCCCAAGCAATCGCCCCCGCGATATTGAAGAGTTGAAATGGTAGCCATTTCATACGATTTGCGCCGGCAAGAAGCGCGCCAAACACGCGCAACACTGCGATAAAGCGACTAAAGAAAATGATCTTGCCTCCATGGCGGAGGAATAAATATTGGCCGAGCTTGATTCGTCTTTCAGTCAAATGGAGACGGGGACCATATCGGAGCAATAGGCGGTAGCCTCCCTCGCGTCCGACCCAAAATCCCATCGTGTTGCCCATAATGGCGCCGAGGACTGCGGCGCCGATCACAAGCCAGATATTCAGGTCTTGGCTTCTGCCGGCGTAAATCGCCGCGGCAATCAAGATTGTCTCACCAGGAAGGGGCAATCCCAGGCATTCCAATCCGATGATCAGAGCTACCACCCCATAGCCATAGGTGGAGATGAAATGGATTAACTCATGGTGAGAAAACAAAGTGTCTAACCGTGCCAAGTGTAGTTGAACGCGATCTGAATCTATCTCTTTAGTGTGGCCAGCGGTCCATTCAGCAAAGACCTTGATGCCACCGTGGTGATGGGTACGGCGACCATGGCCGCCATATCAAATAGGCGACTTCGCTTCAGGCAATAATCTTTCCAAGACCCCGCTTCAGGACTCGTGCCAATCTTTCACCGAACATTCGTGCGTCCTCCGGGCGCTCTCCGTCGAGTATTCGCGCCTCATCGAACAGCAGGTGTGCGGCGTCCTGTTTAAATGCGCGGTCGTCATCACCCAATGATGCAAGGGTCATGACGATGTCGTGATGCAGATTAATTTCCAGTATCGGTTTCGCGGCAGTCTTAAGCCGTCCCGCACCGGCCAACAGCTTCTCCAACTGGCGGTCGGGGCCTAGTTCTGAGGCGACAAGACAGACTGGGCTGTCGGTCAAACGGTCTGATGGACGGACATCTGCGACTGCCTCGCCAAGAGTTTCCTTGATGAAGGTTATGAAACTTGTGACCGCTTTATCCGCCTCGGAACTTTTCTCCTGCTTGGTATCGATGCGCGGGATGAGTGCCAAATCCGCAGCCCCTTGCGTTACCGACTTGAATGGCTTGCCTTCAAACGACGGCGCTGATGTTACCCAGAAACTGTCAATCGGATCGGCAAGAAGAATAACCTCCACGCCACGTGCGCGAAATCCTTCAAGATGAGGCGAGGCTTCGAGCCGAGCAATGTCGTCGCCCGCTAGATAGTAAATCGCGGTCTGGTTCTCCTTGAGCGACGCGACATAGTCTTTCAGGCTCCGCCACGAACTCGCTGAAGCGGTCGTCTTAAAGCGGGATAATGCCAGAAGCGCATCGCGGCGCTCAAAATCGTCGTAAATTCCTTCCTTCAACACAACGCCGAAGTTTTCCCAAATCTTGGCGAAGGATTCTGGTTCCTTCTCCGCGAGCTTCTCGAGATCACTCAATACGTGGCTTGTGACGCCCTTCCTGATCGCCGAAAGGATTGGACTTTCCTGAATCATCTCGCGTGAGACGTTGAGCGGTAGGTCGGCTGAGTCCACCAGCCCACGAATAAAACGCAGGTAGCGCGGCAGCACCTCTGCTTCATCCGTGATAAAGACACGTTTCACGTAAAGCTTGATCCGGCCTTTTCGGTCGGGATCGAAGAGGTCAAAAGGTCGGGAGCCCGGAACAAAGGCAAGCGTGGTGTATTCGTGCCGACCCTCGGCACGGAAATGGACCGTCAGCGCCGGCTCATCGAACTGCCCCGCGATGCTGCGATAAAAATCGGTATAATCCGCGGCCTTAATATCGGACTTTTGCTTGGTCCAAAGGGCTGCCCCATCGGCGACCTCGGTTGGCGCCGCGCCGGGTTTTTCGATGATCGCGATCGGCACTGGCACATGGCCAGACTGTGCCTTTACGATCCGCTCTAGTGTGAAGCGCTCGGTATAAGCCTTCGCGCTTTCCATCAGGTGCAAGACAACGCGGGTGCCGCGGCCCGGAGTGTCAGCCAGTGCCGCAGGCGAAACCGAATAAGTGCCCTTACCATCCGACGACCAGAGCCACCCCTCATCGGTCCCGGCGCGGCGGGAAATGACATCGACGCGATCTGCCACCATGAACGCCGAATAGAAACCCACACCAAATTGGCCGATAAGCGTCGCCTTATCGCCACCCTGGGCGGCTTCGATCCGATCCATGAAGGCCTTGGTGCCCGAATGCGCGATAGTTCCCAACGCCTGGACCAACTCGTCGTGGCTCATTCCGATGCCATTGTCTTCGACTGTGAGGCTCCGTTTATCAGCATCGATGGTAAGGGTGATGCGAGGCGTCGGGTCATCTCCGAGTAGCCCAGTATTAGCGATCGCTTCGTAGCGCAGCCTTTCGCAGGCATCGGCGGCGTTCGAAATCAGTTCTCGGAGAAAGATGTCTTTGTCGGAATAGACCGAGTGCACCATCATGTGCAGCAGCTTGGCGACATCGGCCTCGAAAGCACGGCTCTCGTGCTTCGTTTCATCAACGGCGGTCATGGCAAGCAAATTCTCCCCAACGGCAATTCAAGGCCCACCGGACCCGCACTGTGTCTCCTGGCACCCGGCGCGAAGCGATTTAGGCCAGCCAAAGCTGATTTCAAGAGGTCAGTTCTAGCAGGCGGCTGGTTCCCGACTATCCTCGCCAGCCATCGCGCGTTTGACCACCATCGCGCTTGTGGCGCTTGGGTGCCGATTACGTCCGAATCGAAAGGATGGCGCTTGGATTGTGCTGAGAATGCTAGGCTTCTGTTGATCTCGGCTGCCTATTCCTTCCAGCCTTCGGAGGGCAACGCTCTA
>PMAF01000075.1:0-5680 GCA_003152455.1 Hyphomicrobiales bacterium | reverse complement strand
TCTGATTAGAGCAGCGGCTTCCGCTGGGCTGTCCGGCGTCGCTTTCTCAAGCATAGTCCGCTCGAAGGGATGCAAATAACGAAGCTGATAGCGCGGGATACTACGTGCCAACTCGCGGTTGTTCTGTTAATTTGGTCGCAGGCGCTACGGAGCCACGGGGGCTGACAAAGGAATGAAGAAGTCAAAAGTCACCAAGGCCGCGCGTGCGAAAAAGAAAGCCGTGGCCGTGAGCGAAGTTTATCGCACCCGGAAGGGAAAGATGCTCGTCGGACGCATTGAAGACGCGCTTGAACCCGGTCGCCACGCTTGGATTATCAGCGACGCCGGAAAGACCCTATGATGAAGGTCTTGAGGAAGTTCTCATCCCTAAGTTGGGAAAAATTATCTACCGCTACACATACAAAGATGCCCTGCGGGATAAAGTTATTGTTCCCTTCGAATTAAAGAACGTCGTTTTCGAATTGGAGCCTGAGCGTCAGGCCGAATACGACAAACTGACCAAAGCTATTGGGAGGGCAATCAACAACAACGGGATGGAAGATGAGCGTACTGTGGCGCTGCTCCTGAAGCGCGCGCGCGTGATGAATCTCAGCGTGAACCGGATACGTCTCGCACTTCGCTTGGTGCTGGCCCACAAGGGCTCCCGCACGATTGTATTTCACGAAGATATTGAAGCCTGCAACGTTATCCAGGAAGTATTAGCAGAGGCCAAGGTGCGGTCTGGCGTCTACCATTCAAAGATGAACTTGCGCCATAGAGCCGAGACTCTTTCCGCCTATCCGACTGGTTCCAGCTCGGTCAGAGGGGGACTTGATGAATTTTTTGACCAGCGGGATAGCGATTACTGCACGCTGGCCTTCATTCATTCGAATGCCAGACAGTTCTCGATAATAATTTGTTGGAATTGGGGACCGCCTTAATGTCGCCATGCGCCTCGCGCACATCGCAGCCTTCCCCAAAAACAAAGGAAGCTATTATCGTGAAGCGAACACGCATCCGCTTTGTTGCCGCATTTTGCTTTTCAATCGGTTTGATCGGCGCTTCGTCCATCGCTCAAGCCCAATCGGGAATCGCCTCCATATATTCAGGGGGCAGAACGGCAAGTGGCGAAATAGCCAGAGCGAGCGGCATGACCGCGGCTCACCGAACTCTTCCAATTGGAACGTTGGTGCGCGTAACCAACCGGCGCAGTGGTCGCACGGCGGTGGTCCGCATCAACGATCGCGGACCATTCGTGCGCGGCCGGATCATCGACGTGACGCCGGCGGCAGCCCGCGCACTCGGATTTTCCGGACTTGCGCCAGTCATACTGACGGTGCTCGGCCGAAGTTAAACGCTTCGAAAGCCTATTAGGTGTTTTGATCAGACGACCTGCCGGCGCCCCCATTCGGCCCGAGGCTGCGGTGCGCGCGCTGCGGGCATCTAGTCAGTAGACTTGCGCGGGAAGAAATCCACCCATCGAGCTTTGTATTTGCACTTTGAGCAGGTGACGATAGTGTCGTCACTATAGTCCTCGGGCACCATTAGGTTCGGATTTCCGCACTTCGGACAGCCGCCAGCCATGGGGATGGTGATTTTTTCGGGCACAGAGCGAGTATACGTTATCTGTGCATCAAGCAATAGGAGTCGGCCCGTTGTGACACCTTTGATTCTTCGCCGGAAAATTCTCCCGTTGCAGTCAAAGCCTCCGATTACGGCGGCATTCGAACGCGCTCTGATTAAGAAGGGGACATGGACTAGTGAAGGTGTATCGTACACGTCTCAAAAAGAGCATTGGATAGGTTGGCTTAGTGAATACAACGGCCCTGGCTTTTATGGACGCAAAGCAACGGCTGGCCGGTCTGCCGAATTCGTTTATCGGCATGTAGTTTGTCCGCCGATGTTGCTTTGGCTCGCTGAGGCCACCGGAGTTAATCGCTCTATAGTTAGGCTCGACAACCTTGCAGGGATCGAGCGCGCCCTCTAAAATCCGCTCGATGAAAACGCTCGACGTTCAAGACCGGCTAGAATATGCGCGCTGTGCCGTTGCCGTGCTTCGCGCGCTCGCAACTTCCAAGACGACCATGCGCTACGAAGGATTTGCGCGGGCGATTGGCCTCATATCGGATAAGGACCCGTGGGAGGTGCGGTATAAGCAGCAGGTCGAGGCAATCTTGCCCATTGCAGCCGCAGTCGAACGGCAAGTACGGGGCGGCAGAAACGAAGATATTGAGCGTTTGCAATTTCATCGGGTTGTAACTGAGAATGGCAACCCCGGCGCTGGCATCATGAAAAAGAGTTGGATCGAAACGGAATAAATGCCGACCGCGCGCCGCTACGACTCAATGATGCTCGGGGAATATCCGAAGCCGATAGTTCGGCTGACCTGCTCGCGGTGCGACCGCAAAGGCCAATATCGCAGAGAAACTCTGATCGCTCAGTACGGCCCGGACGTGACGATGCCGGACCTGCGGCACTTGATCGCTAAGTGCGAGCGCCACGACAAGCTTGGCGACCCCTGCGGGATTCGTTACGGAGATTTGCTGCCGCGTGATGCGAATTGACCGCGCGATCAAATTCCTTGAAACTTCTTTTTGAGGTTTCCGCAATGAACGCGCTCACAGTCTCACCACTAGCGGCCTACGGCTTGCGCAGTGGCTTCAATCGAGCCTACGGCTTCCCACAATACAAAACGTAGTCGATTGGACACTGGCTCATAAAGAAGTAGAGGTCGAAACTCTGGGGGCACAATGACATCACATACTAAACTCAAATTTGAGACTGAGCTAACAAAACTCTTCGTGGCACGAACGCATGAACTGACTTCAACTCTCTGGCCCAAAGTTGGCAAAGCACCATATTTGACTCGTAAGAAGATTCTGCTTTCAGTTGATCGGCTACAATCTTTAGCCGAGCAGAACTTTATGAAATCGAATGAAGCGAAAGACATCTTCGATGATCGCGACTACAAAAAGCAATGGCACAAAAGCGGTAAAGGCTATGGACTGTCTGCTAAACAGAATTCATTTAAACTCTGGTATGACGCACACATTAAGACAAAGAACAATGTTTATATATTTTGGAACGGATCGAGGTGCCTATACGTCGGCCGTACCTTAAACGGAAAAAATAGACCAACTTCACAATTTGAAAAGTATTGGTTTGGAAAATGTACGCGAGTGGATGTCTACGGCTTCCATGGAAAAAGAAAGGTTCCTTGTTTCGAATGCATGGCAACGCATAAGTGGCGTCCCCAATTTTCAAAAATCACCCCAGCCTCCAAGAAATATTATCGAGTCTGTCCAGTATGCGAGGGTAAGGAATTTATTGAGAACGAGGTGAAGTCACTTTTTCGTCTTAAATATTAGCTCAAAGCTCACTTTGAAATTATTAGCTCACTGCGAATTTCTCATTTTACTTTGATAGAGCGTTGCCTTCGCACGGCAAAGGTGGCGCACGGTTTTAGCGATTTCGTCGTTATGAAGCTGCGGCTCAACGCTGATGTTCACCATTGTACGGTTTTCCGAAACGCGCTCGCTCTTGATGTGGCGCCCAAGCGCCGTGACCGAGCAATGCAATGAATCCAACGATAACCGGGTGTAATCGACGTAGTAGAGACCAACCACACCCATCGCAGCCACATCAGATGCATGTAACTTCTTTGGATCCTTATATGTATCGGCAAGTTCTCGAATTATTTGACGAAGGAGCATGGCGCCGGAATTGTTCACGTCGCCGCCGTGTTGTGCCGTCAGCTTCATGGTAATTTGTCCGAGGGTCTTCCGATTAAGTGCGTCGTCCTCGACCATCTCTTCGACAAACTTGGTGCGCCGTTCTCTCAATGCAGCGATCCAAAGACAGTTTTCATAAAGCGGGCGCGCGAGCATTCGCGCTTCCATCACCTGACTAGCGCGCACCAGGATTAGGGCTGCTTTGAACGTGGAGAGGGTACGGCACAGGATCGTAAGACCGATGATCTTTGGGTCGTGTTTCCATTTGTTGTCTATCCGGCCGGTGGCCGCGCCCACGACATTCATGGCAGAGGCGTAGAGCTTGTCTGCGAACTCTAAGGCCTTCTGCTCGTCGGTCATTTTCTTACCGCATGCAGTTTCGGATGAAGTATCCGGCGAAGTCCGTAAAGCCACCGTCATAGCGTGCAACCGATTACGCAAGGCCACTTACATGCCCCCCGCTGGTCCGAGCGATGGTACGGCTTGACCGACAAGCACAACATGCGGAAGCCGTTAGACACTTGCTGGCCGAGCACAATCTTGGACATGTTCAGGTGCGCCCACCGATCAGGCGTCTCCGTCATCAAGTAAAGTATTCTCTTTACGATCTGATCCTGAAAGTCGTTCACCGTTTCCCGCAAACGCGGATTGCGGATTAATAGTAGACAAATGAATTCGAGTAAGATCGAGCGATCGCGCACATTATCAATGGATCCAGCCGTATCGATGCGCGTGATCGCGGGACCTAGTTCACTCTCAAACTTGGCCATCATTGATTCAACAGCGCCGGCGTCCATGCCCGAAACCTCAATGCGGTTGAAGTGTTGCTCGAGCGCGACGTTGGTAGTTGACGTTTGAAATTTCCGTCGATCGACCGCATCGAATGCAATCGTCACGAACTTTCTTCCCTTCCGAACTGCGAAGTTCTTCAGGTAACAATTCGATACGAAATGATGCCGTTTTGCGATCATACTTCACTCGCTGCCGCAGCCGAGCTTAATGCCCTATGCGGCCATGACTGAACAATGGGCGCTGAATGCGCGCCAACAACCAGCTTTTACCGCCCTGCGTCTGAAATGTATTTTTCTGTCCAGAATAATNNCAGGCAATCACTTCTTGAAACCGGCATCACGCCCACTGTTGTCACAACTAATTAATTTGGCTCGTAATCGACAAAATTATTTCATTAATACGCCGTTCGCAGCGCGGCGCAATCGCAACGAATTCAAGCTTGACTTGATTCCAGATCTTGGCGGCGCGCGGCCGTGATCACTTTGGGCTCCACGATCAGCAAATCATGCGCGACTTGAAACTGCCGCAGTTCGAAGCCGGCGCACAACTGGCTTGGCCGCCGCATCGTCCGATCGACTGGTCCAGCGTGGCTCCCGTGGCGCGCCACCCAGGCGCCGACTGGGCGAGCGAGCGCGAGGAACGCGCGCGGGCCACGCGGGCGGATCAAAAGCGCGTTATCGCTCACTATGACTCTATGACACGCGCCCAAGAGAAGCGGGAGGCCGCCGAGGCTCAGAAGCGCGGCAACTGTCCTGGAGCTGTTGCCTGAGGGCAAAGGCAAGCCTTTGTCGCTGTGGGGTCCAGCGGCATCTTGGTCAGGTCAATGCTGCCGGTAGGCCCTATGCAGTGCCCTAACTAAAGCCCATGGTAGCTAAAGTGATCGGATGAAAATTAATTTGCGCGGGGTGACATTGGAGGTCCGGCGATGTCGAAATTTACAAAAGTTCTTGGGATCATCGCGTTGGCGTTGATCATCAATGTAGGCGCTGCTGTGGCGGCTGGGTATGGCGGCGGCGGCGGTGGCGGTGGCCATGGCGGTGGCGGCGGTGGCTTTGGCGGCGGTGGCCATGGCGGCGGTTATCATGGCGGTGGCCATGGCGGCGGTTATCGCGGCGGCTGGGGCGGCGGTGGCTGGGGTTGGGGCGGCGGTTGGGGCCCGTATTGGGGACCCGATTACT
>PMAF01000269.1 GCA_003152455.1 Hyphomicrobiales bacterium | reverse complement strand
CGGGATCGAACCGGCGACCTGCTGATTACGAATCAGCCGCTCTACCAACTGAGCTAGGGTGGCCCTCACCTCATTTTATACGTTCAGCGCACCGCGCGCGCGTCGAAAATCGCGCTAGCCGTGGTAGAACATTTGTTATGGCATTCGTGAAAGTCGGTTCACTCTCGTCTCTGCCGTCCGGCTCGGTAACCGAAGTGACTTTGGCGGAGAATTCATACGCGGTCTGCAACGTGAACGGCGAGCTGCACGCGCTGGCTGGCATCTGCCCCCACGCTGGCGGCCCAATCGGGCAAGGCAACATCCAGGACAACCTGGTGATCTGTCCATGGCACGAATGGGCTTNNCTCGTGTCTGAGATGCCTCGTGCCTGAGCTACCCGAAGTCGAAACCGTTGTTCGAACGCTCGCGCCAAAGCTCACCGGGCGCCGCATCCTGGACGCGCGCTTTTCCTCGCGACACGTGGTGCGCCAGAAATTCCCGGTTCTGCGCCGGCGGGTTCGCAACCAGCTCGTAAGATCCGTGGAGCGGCACGGCAAGTTCATCGTTCTCACGCTCGATGAAGGCGTGCTGGTGATTCACTTGGGTATGACCGGCAAGCTTCTACTTGACGCCGAGCCTGGCCCTTACGCGCGCGCTATCTTCAAGCTCGACGAAGGCCTTCTGGTTTACGACGACATCCGCCATTTCGGGCGCATCGAGTGGAGCGCGCAACTGCCGGAACGCGCCGCCGCGCTCGGCCCCGACGCCCTGAATGTTTCGCTCGATGATTTTCGCGCGCTGCTCAAGGCCCGCCGCTCAGCCGTGAAGCCGCTGCTGCTTAATCAGCGATTCCTGCGCGGCATGGGAAACATCTATACGGATGAGGCGCTGTTTGAAGCTCGCATCCATCCGCGCGCCCTCGCCGCCAGTTTGAGCAAAGCGCGCGCGAGCAGGCTGCACAGCGCGATGCTGGATATTCTCGCCACCGCGATTCGCCTCAAAGGCTCTTCGATTTCCGATTACGTGGATGCCGACGGCCAGCGCGGCAGCTTTCAACAGCTACACCAGGTCTATGGACGCGCCGGCGACCCGTGTCCTATTTGCGGAACCCCGATCCGCCGGATCGTGGTGGGACAGCGCGGGACGCATTACTGTCCGAAGTGCCAGCGTAGCTAGGGCCAAAGTAACTAAAGATCTGATCCGCCACCAGCGCCGCCGCTTTCATCTCGAGCACATCGTGAATGCGGACCACGTGCGCGCCGCCCAGAATCGAAGCCGTCACGGCTGCCGCCGTCGCGCATTGCACAAAGCCGGCCGAAGGTTGTTCCAACTGCGGCAAAAACGATTTCCGCGATGGGCCCACCACTAACGGAAATTCGAGCTGAACAAAAGCGTCCAGGTGCGCCAGGATCTCGGCATTCTGCTCTTTGCGCTTGCCGAAACCCAAGCCCGGATCGATGGCAATGCGCGCTCGCTCAACGCCCGCCCGCACGGCGCGATGCGTGGATGCATCCAGATCTTGCCGGATGGTCCCCATCACGTCTTTGATGGGCGCAAGCTTGGCCCAGGTTTCCGGCGTGCCGCGCATGTGCGTGATGATCAAGCCCGCATTGTGCTGCGCCACCGGGTGCGCGAGTTTCGCATCGAACGTCAGGCCCGAAGGATCGTTGATCAGCGCGGCCCCATACTCCAGCGCTTTCTCCGCCACGGCCGATTTGTAGGTGTCCACCGAAATCGGCACGGTTAATTTGTCGCGCAGCCGCTTCAGCACCGGAATCAGACGCCGCAGCTCTTCGGCTTCCGAAACGCGCTCGGAACCCGGCTTGGTCGATTCCGCGCCGATGTCGATGATGTCGGCGCCGTCGGCGATCATGCGCTGGGCTTGCGCGATGGCCCGGTCCGGATCGATGAACCTGCCGCCGTCGGAAAACGAATCCGGCGTGACATTGAGCACGCCCATGACAAGCGGCCGTGCCTCTGCCATGAGGGCGCCGAGCCAGGATGGCGGCGTGTCGGCGATCAAGCCAGCGGTTTGCGGATCACCTTGCGGGCCCATGGGGCGAGGCTTTGCGCGGTCGGCGCCGGGCTGTCAAGAAGCCCTCATTCATCTCTCCCCGCGACAACGGGGAAAGGGAGACTCATTTATAGCTGATCTTGAGCGGCAGCTTCTTGGCGCTTTCGATCCAGTGGCCGACCACCTTCTCAGATGGCAGCAGGGCGACCATCTTGCGCTTCTTGTTGGCTTCCCGCATCGCATGGGCGAGATTGGCCGGGTTGCGATATTTGAGTTCCTTGACGGTATCCACGCCGGCGGCCTGCAGCAGCTCGGCATACTCCTTGCGGATGCCCTTGATGCGCATGCGGTCGGCGACGTTGGCCCAGCACAGCAGCTGTTTTTCTTCGAACCCGGTCTTGACGGCAAGCATTTTGCGGCCGCGTACGGTGCGCGCCGCCTCGAGCAGCCGTCCGGTAGACCGGATTCCCACCGACTTGAAGATCACGGCTGCTTCGCCGTCGATCCCGTCGATATCCGTAAGGGGATAGGTCATGCCGAGTTCCTCGCCTGCCTCTTACGTCTGTCTAACTCGCCAACCGGTACGTTCAAACGAACTGGCTTAAGCCCGGTATCGCGCCGACGACCTCTCCGATCGCGTCTTCGCCGGCTTTTTCGCGGGTGTAGGCAATGACTTCCTTGGTGACCGCTTGCACCTGGCCCATGCTCAGCCCGGCTCCCATCAATTTGGTGCCGGCGGCCATCAGGCCACCCATCGCGAACATGCCGCCGCCGGTGTCGCTGGCTTGCTGGGCTTCGATCAAAGCTTGCGCCCCGGGGAGCTTGTCGATGAGAGGCTGAACTTTGTCGGCCGGGCCTTCCTTGACCAGGAAGTCGAGGATGATGCCGACCGATTTTTCCGCGGTGACCTTGTCGATGCCGACATGGTCGACGAGACGCGCAATCAATTCGTCCATGATCCCCTCAGCTCTCCCGCACTGGCGGCGGGTTGTCGCTATATTGAACGCCGTTCACGGCGATGACAAGCATGTTGCGTTGACACAACGCGCGAAAGTGCCTTGTGCAAACACATTGCACCGGCGCCAAGTCAAGTGAAAATGCGGCGCACCATCCGAAGGGAAAGATTTTTTCGGCGAGTGTGCTACGCGCGCCACGCACGATCGCTCAATCGAACAGGCTTCCGGGGATACCTTCCGCAAGTATCGGGAGCCGTGCGGGCTGTCATAGCTCGGGGTGAAGCGGCACGTTGATCGGCTATGCTTTCAAAATCTTGAAAAGAAAATGCAAAAACGTCGCCGAACGACGCATGTTCGCCGCTTCAACTTGCAATTCGACGCGAATTTCGTGCCTATGGGCCGGCCGGCGCCGCTTTTCAGCTTGAAAAAGCATTGCTAGCTTGCCTGTCCGTCCACGGGAGCAACTCATGAGCAGTCTCGACGCGGTCTTGGGCCGCATCGACCAGGATATCGACCAAAGTGTCGAGCGCCTGTTTGCGCTATTGCGCATCGCCTCGGTTTCCACCGACCCGGCGTACAAAGAACAATGCCGAACCGCCGCCGAGCACGTCGCCGCCGACCTGCGCAGCATCGGATTTGCGGCCGACGTCCGCCCAACCGAGGGTCATCCGGTGGTGGTCGGCAAATCCAACGGCGCCGCCGGCCCCCACGTTCTGTTTTACGGCCATTATGACGTCCAGCCGGTCGACCCGCTCAACCAGTGGAAGACCCCGCCGTTCGAGCCGCGGATCGAAACTCTGCCCGGCGGCCGCAAGATCATCGTCGCGCGCGGCGCCTGTGACGACAAAGGCCAAGCCATGACTTTCATCGAGGCCTGCCGGGCGTTCAAGGTGGTCACCGGCAAGTTACCGCTGCCGATCACCACCATGATCGAGGGCGAGGAGGAGTGCGGTTCCAAGAATCTGTTCAAATTTGTGAGCGACAATGCCGCCGAATTCAAACTCGACCTGGCGCTGGTCTGCGATACCGCCATGTGGGACGCCGAGACGCCGGCGGTGACCACCTCGCTGCGCGGACTGGTCTATGAAGACGTGAAAATAACCTGCGCCGACCGCGACCTGCACTCCGGCGTGTTCGGCGGCGCGGCGCAAAACCCGATCCGGCTCTTGGCCAAGATCCTCGGCGCGTTGTGGGACGACGACGGCCGCGTCACCATTCCCGGTTTCTACGACGGGGTGAAGGACTTGCCGGCCGACACCAAGGCTGACCTGCAGGCGCTTAACCTGACGCCGGAAAAATTCCTCGGTCCGATCGGACTGAAGACGCCGGCCGGCGAGAAGGGCCGCCTGCTGATTGAGCAGATTACCACCCGGCCAACTGCCGAAATCAACGGCATCATCGGCGGCTACACCGGGGAGGGCGCCAAGACCGTCATCCCCGGACAGGCGTCCGCCAAAGTGTCGTTCCGCTTGGTCGGCGAGCAGGACCCCGAGAAGGTGCGCGACGGCTTCCGCGCCTTTGCCGTTAAGCGCCTGCCGGCGGACTGCAAGGTCGAGTTCGGCAATTTCGGCCTGGCGCCGCCGTTGCAGCTCTCGTTCGACAATCCGACGCTCAACAAAGCGCGTGCCGTCCTTGCCGAGGAGTGGGGCCACAAGGCGGTGGCGGTCGGCGCCGGCGGGTCGATCCCGATCGTCGCCGACTTCAAGAGCGTGCTGGGCATGGACTCGCTGTTGGTCGGCTTCGCGCTCGACGACGACCGCGTGCATTCGCCGAACGAGAAGTTCGATCTTAAATGCTTCCACAAAGGCATCCGGAGCTGGGCGCGGATTCTCGATGCGCTGGCGGCGACGTAAGGCGAGGAGGCCCCTGATGAACCGGCCTGTCACACCATCGATCGCTTACGGCTTCGGCATCGGCCTGCTGGCGCTGACCATCGCTCCGCTTCATTCGCCGGCCCGCGCCCAATCGGCCGACCTCGTGCTGTGCGACCGGGTCGCCGCCGACCCAAGCGATTCGGACAAGCCGAAAGACGTCAATGGCATTGTCGCGATCGCTCCGTCCGATATCCCGATTGCGATAAAATATTGCAAGCTGGCGTCGGCTTCGTCGCGCCGGGCGCTTTACGAACTCGGCCGCGCCTACGCCGCCAGCCGGCAGATGCCGGAAGCGGTCGGCGCCTATCGCAGGGCGGCCGACAAAGGCAGCACGTCGGCCATGGTCGAGCTCGGCGTGATGCTCGGAACCGGGGCGGGCGTCGCCAAGGACGAAGCGCAGGCGCGCAAATTGTTCGAGCGTGCGGCCAAGGGCGGCAATGCGCGCGCGGTCGCAAACCTCGCGGCGCTTTCCGGCGGCGGCGCGTCGTCGAATCCGGTCGAGGCCAGAGCCTTGCTGTCGAAAGCGGCGGAGACCAATTCGGCCGAGGCGCAGTTTCAACTCGGCTTGATGATGGCGGAGGGCAGCGGCGGACCGAAGGACGATGTTGCCGCGCGCGCCTTGTTCGCGAAGGCCGCCGCGCAAGGCAATGCCGAGGCCATGCTTTGGATGGGAGCGTTCGCTCAGACCGGGCGAGGCGGGCCGGAGGATCCAAGCGTTGCCAAAACTTTTTACCAGAAAGCCGCGGCGCTCGGTAACGAAGAAGCCAAGGCGCGCCTCAAGCGCATGGAATGTCCCTACGTGCTCAAAGACAAGCGCGGCAACGTGATGACTCATCTTTGCTTCTAGTCGGAACCGGGGTCTGTCGGGGCGCCGTAAACGGGCCACCGGATTCTCCGTACGGCGACGCCCGACATTGTACCTGTACCGGACCGGCAAAGCGGTCTACAGGGCGGGTTCGCTCTTGCGCCCGCGGCGGCTCGATCAACCAAAAGAACGTATGGCTCCTCCACTTCTGCAACTCAAAGACATTGCCCTGACCTTCGGCGGCACGCCGCTGTTCACCGGCGCGGAGCTGTCGGTGTCCACCGGCGAACGCGTGTCGCTGGTCGGACGCAACGGCTCGGGCAAGTCGACGCTGTTGAAAATTGCAGCGGGGCTGGTCGAGCCCGATCGCGGCTCGGTGTTCGTGCAGCCGGGCGCTATCGTGCGTTATCTGCCGCAGGAGCCGGACTTCGCCGGCTTTGCCTCGACGCTGGCCTATGTCGAAGCCGGCCTCAAGCCGACCGACGATCCCTACATCGCACGCCATCTGCTCGAGGAACTCGGTCTCACGGGCGCGGAAAATCCTGCGCAGCTGTCCGGCGGCGAAGCGCGCCGCGTCTCGCTCGCGCGCGTGCTGGCGCCGTCGCCCGATATCCTGCTGCTCGACGAGCCGACCAATCATCTCGACCTCACCACCATCGAATGGCTGGAGCGCGATCTTGACGCCCGCCGCACCGCGCTGGTGATCATCAGCCACGACCGGCGCTTTCTGTCGACGCTGTCGCGCTCGACGGTCTGGCTCGACCGCGGCACCACCCGCCGGATCGAGCGCGGCTTTGCCCATTTCGAGGAATGGCGCGACATGCTGCTGGCGGAAGAAGAGCGCGAGCAGCACAAGCTTGACCGCAAGGTCGTCGCCGAAGAGCATTGGATGCGCTACGGCGTCACCGGCCGGCGCAAGCGCAACATGCGCCGGGTCGGCGAGTTGCAGGCGCTGCGCGAAGCGCGTCGCACCTATCGCGGCGCTGCAGGCGACGCGACCATCACGGCGGGTTCGGCGGCGCAGTCCGGCGTGCTGGTGATCGAGGCGAAGGGCATCGGCAAGAGCTTCGGCGGCCGCCATATCGTCAGCGACTTCTCGACCCGCATCCAGCGCGGCGACCGCATCGGTATCGTCGGGCCCAATGGCAGCGGCAAGACCACCTTAATCAACCTGCTGACCGGCGTCTTGCCGCCGGACACCGGCTCGGTGAAGCTCGGATCGACGCTTGCCGTCGCCACGCTCAATCAACATCGCGACAGTCTCGACCCGCAAGTCACCGTCGCCGACGCGCTGACCGGCGGCAGCGGCGACACCGTGATGGTCAACGGCGCGCCCAAGCACGTCATCGGCTACATGAAGGACTTTCTGTTTTCGAGCGAGCAGGCGCGCACGCCGCTCGGCAAGCTGTCGGGCGGCGAACGCGGCCGGCTGATGCTGGCGCAGGCGCTGGCGAAGCCGTCGAACCTGCTGGTGCTCGACGAGCCGACCAACGATCTCGACATGGAAACGCTCGACGTGCTCGAGGACATGCTCGGCGACTATCCCGGCACCGTCCTGCTCATCAGCCACGACCGCGATTTCCTCGACCGCCTGGTGAGCGGCGTGATCGTGCCGGAAGGCGACGGGCACTGGAGCGAATATGCCGGCGGCTATAGCGACATGCTGGCGCAGCGCGGCGCCGATCTGACCCGCGAGCGTCGCCAGCAGGGCCCGGACAAAATCGCCAAAGCGCCGGCTTCGGCCGCACCGCGTGGCGCCAAACGGCGCATGAGCTTCAAGGACAAGCACGCGCTCGAAACGCTGCCCAAGACCATCGCCGCGCGACAGGCCGAAGCCAGCGTGCTCCAGGCCAAGCTCGCCGATCCCGACTTCTATGCGCGCGACCGCGCCGCGTTCGAGAAAGCCACCGACACGCTCGGCGAACTTGAGCGTAAAATAGCCGCGGCCGAAGAACAGTGGCTGGAACTCGAAATCCTGCGCGAGGAATTCGCCGGCGAATAATTCAAGTGCCGAACAATTCGTCGACCGAGAATTTTCTTGCAATGAGCTTCTGGCGGAAACTGTAGTCGATGACGATCTCGAGCGAGCGGCGGTTCTCCTCGACGCCGAAACGCCACGGGTCGAGCAGGCCGCCCGCCGGCGGCGGCGCCGCGCGCCGGCTCTCCTGCAGCAACCGGTATATTTCCTGCACGATATCCGGGCCCGATTTCGCGATTGCCCCGCGTACGACCATCATATGATTGATCGGGACGCCGCCGTGCGTTTGCGCCCAACGGCGCGCCACCGCATCGGCATCGGGAATGAGCGGCTTCAGGCGCGGGTCGGGCAACGCATCGCCGACGATCGCGGCATCGAGTTCGCCGTCGAGCAGCATCTGCACCAGCGTTTTGCCTTCGCCGGCGCGCGTGACGAAATCGGGATCCTTGTACTCGGCGAGATGCGGATCCTCGAACGTGACCCAGCGCACCTCGGCGGTATCGACGCCGTAATCGTCGGCGAGAAAGCCGCGCACCCAGGCGCCGGTGGTCTGCGTATAGGCGCGCACGCCGACGCGCTTTCCGGCAAGATCGCTTGGCTTTAATTCGCCGCGTTCCGGACTGTAGGCGATGGTGTGGTGCTGGCCGCGCCCGAGCACGGTCGCAGGGATGAGAACGTAGGGCTTGCCGTAGGTCTTGGCCTGCAAGAAGGTAACGATCGCCAGTTCGGCCACGTCGAACTTCGCCTCGCGCACCAGCGGCTTGAATGCCGTATTCGACACCTTGACGTCGGCGAAATCGAAATCGACCAGGTCGGATTTCACGTCGCCCTTTTTAAGCGCCAGCGTGTTCGGATAATTGCCGAGCAGCGTCAATAGTTTGGTCTTCGCGGCCATTGTTTTGTCCCGTTAATCCGCCAGCGCCGAGTAAAGCGTTTGCGCGGTTTTGGCGAAGATCCATTCAAGATCGACTTTCGGCAAGCAGGCAAGCGACGCGCGCGCGGTTTTCAAAAGCGCCGGCAGCGTGCCTTCGCTGGAAGGATAGTTCGATCCCCACGCCAATCGCGACGAGCCGAATTCGGCGGCCAGGCGGGGGAAGAAAGTTTCCGGCGTCGCCTGGCCGCGCCGCGCTTCGGCAAAAATGCGCGGCGTCAGCTTAAGATAAATATTCCGGTAGCGCGCAAGGCCGAACAGGCTGGCGGCGGCGGCGTAAGGCGGCCCGTCGTCCAGCACCGGCCGCACGCAATGGTCCAGAATGATGCGCACCGCCGGAAAGCGCCCAGCCATGCTGACGGCCTGTGGGATCGCCTTGGCCGACATCTGCAAGCAGATCGACAGCCCCAACTCGCCGGCGCATTCCCAAGCCGGATAGGACTTCGGATCGTCGAGCCAATTGGCCTGTTCGGACATAGTGCTGCCGAAGGTGAACAGCCGCAACCCGGTCAGCCGCTTCGCGAGCCAGAAACGCATGCGTTCCGGGGCGTCGGGCGCGAGCACGTCGACCGAAAAGACGCCGGTGAAACGCTGGGGATTTGCCGCGACCGCGTCGGCTACGTAGGCGTTGTTGTGGCCGTAACAGGTCGAAGCCTGCACGATCGCGGCCTTTTGGACGCCGGCTTCGTCCATGGCGGCGGTCAACTGCTCCACCGTCACCGGCCGGGTGCGCGACCAGTCGGATTGGTGGCCGCCCAGCGGCGCCAATGGATAGCGCTTAGTGTCGCGGGCGATGATGTGCGGATGGATATCGATCGTTGCGGTCGTCATCGAACGGCGGTCCGGCGGGTGGGCTGCGTTGGTAGAGCAGGGCGAGGGCGGCGTAAAGCGGCCTCCGGTCGGCCAACCATGCGTTCGGCGCATTGTCAGCGCGGCCGCAACTTTCTATCTTGGCGCCGCTCAATCGCCGGGAAATGAAAATGCCGAATTCTGCTTCTCTCGCTGCCGGCCGGCTATTGCGGTGCACGGTCCTCGCCGCCGGCTTAGCGCTTGTCATGACGGCCGCGTGCCGCGCGGAGGAGATCGAGCCCTATCCGTCGAAGGCCGTGCGCATCGTGGTGCCTTACGGACCCGGCGGCATCGCCGACGTCACCATGCGGCTGGTGGCCAAGGAGCTCAGCGAACATTTCGGTCAGCAATTCTACATCGACAACCGGCCCGGCGCCGGCGGCATCCTCGGCATGAAGACGGCGGAAGAAGCCGCGCCCGACGGCTATACGCTGGTGATGATCGGCGGCGGTCTCACGATCGCCAAGGCGCTGTTCAAGTCTCTGCCCTACGATATCGAGACCGATTTCGTGCCGATCTCCACCACGGCGTCTTACGGGCTGTTGATCGCCACCAAGGTCGGCTCGCCGTACAAGACGGTCAAGGACATCATCGCCGCCGCCAAGGCCAATCCGGGAAAGCTTAATTTCGGCACGATCAACGCCGGCAGCACCCAGCATCTTTCGGCGGAGCTATTCCGGATCATGGCCGGCATCAATGTCACGACCATACCCTACAAGACGACGCCGGAGCTGGCGCTGGCCTTGCTGCGCGGCGACATCGACGTCGCCTTCGACTACTATCCCGGCTTTCAGGCGCCCCTCACCGAAGGCCGCTTGGTTGCCGTGGCGATAACGGCGCGGGAGCGGGCGAGCAACCTGCCGAATGTGCCGACCGTGATCGAAAGCGGGCTGCCCGGTTACGACGTGACCAGCTGGAACGGGCTCGCCGCGCCGGCCGGCACCTCCGACGACATCGTCTTTGTGCTCAATCGCGAGGTCGGCGAAGCGCTGAAATCTCCCGAAGTGCAGAAATACTCCAGGAAGGCCGGCATGGATGCGCGCGGAATGTCCACGAAGGATTTGTCCGCCCGCATCAAAAGCGATGTCGACAAATGGACGCAGCTGATCGCGAAAGCCGGCATCCAGAAGCATTAGACGCTACTTGAGCTGATCGGCCACCTTGTCGATGCCGGCCTGCGAGCAGATGTCGTCTTTGCCGGGCGAGCCCGAGACGCCGACCGCTCCCACCACCTCGTCGCCGGACTTGATCGGCAGGCCGCCGGCGAGCGCCAGCACGCGGCTATATTGCAGCGAACCGACCGTGTCCGGCCGTTCCACCAGCCGCTTGGCGAAAGCGGCCGACGGCTGACTGAACGTGCGTGCGGTATATGCCTTGCGGTCGGCGCCTTCGGGCGTGTGCAGGCCGGCGCCGTCGCCGCGATCATGGCGATCGGCAATCCATCGCGGTCGACGACCATCACGGACACCTTGAAGCCCATGCTCTGGCATTGCGCCAGCGCGAGCAGAATATTCTTCTGGCTGACCCGTCCTTGCGCGCCGGCCGCCGACGACAGCACGGCGGCAATGGCGGTACTCGCGAGACCCTTCGAGATCGGCGACATGAGGTAACCTCCCGGTGGTTGTGCGGAGCTTCAAGCGGCCCTGACCTGAGCATACCCCGGCGGTGCCCGTTTTATCCGGCCGCAGGCAAATATATGGGAGGCGTCAGTTCTTCAGCCGGTAGCCGGTCTTGAAGATCCACCACACCGTGCCGAGGCAAATCCCTAAAAACACCAGCGTCATGGCGAGGCTGATGCCTGGGCTCACGTCGGCGATCTCGAAGAAGCTCCAGCGGAAGCCGCTGATCAGATAGACCACCGGGTTGAACAGCGTGACCTTCTGCCAGAACGGCGGCAGCACATGCGTCGAATAAAAGGTGCCGCCGAGGAATGTCAGCGGCGTGATGATCAGCAGCGGAATGATCTGCAACTGTTCGAAGCCGCCGGCCCAGATTCCGATGATAAAGCCGAACAGGCTGAAGGTGATGGCGGTCAGCACCAGGAAGCACAGCATCCAAACCGGATGCGCGATATGCAGCGGCACGAACAGGAACGACGTCGCCAGAATAATAAGCCCGAGCACGACCGACTTGGTCGCGGCCGCGCCGACATAGCCGCAGGCGATCTCGAATGACGATACCGGGGCCGACAGCAGTTCGTAGATCGTGCCGGTGAAGCGCGGAAAGTAAATGCCGAACGAGGCGTTCATCGTGCTTTGCGTCAGCAACATCAGCATGATCAGCCCCGGAACGATGAAGGCACCATAGGCAATGCCTTCGATCTGCGTGATGCGCGAGCCGATGGCGGCGCCGAACACCACGAAATAGAGCGAGGTTGAAATCACCGGCGACACGATGCTTTGCCAGATGGTGCGCCCGGTGCGCGCCATTTCGAAACGGTAGATGGCCTGGACGGCGCGCAGGTTCATGTACCGTCTCCCGGGCGGCCGCTCACCAATCCGACGAAGATGTCCTCGAGCGAGCTCTGGCGCGTCTCCAGGTCGCGGAAGCCGATGCCGGCGTTGCCGAGGTCGCTCAGCAAAGCGGTCACCCCCGTGCGCTCGGCCTGCGTGTCATAGGTGAACACCAGTTCGCCGCCGCCGGCCGACAACATCAGCGGATGTTCGGCCAGCGCGGCCGGCACGGCATCGAGCTTTTTTTGCAGATGCAGGATCAACTGTTTTTTGCCGAGCTTGCGCATCAGTTCGGCCTTGTCCTCGACCAGGATGATCTCGCCTTTGTTGATNNGGCTCGTCGAGGAACAGCACCTGCGGCTCGTGCGCGAGCGCCTTGGCGATCAGCACCCGCCGCTTCATGCCGCCGGACAGCGTCATGATCTTGGCGTCCTTCTTGTCCCACAGCGAGAGCGCGCGCAGCACCTTCTCGAGATGCGCCGGATCGCGCGGCTTGCCGAACAGGCCGCGGCTGAAACTGACGGTTGCCCATACGCTCTCGAAGGCGTCGGTGTGCAGCTCTTGCGGCACCAGCCCGATCAGCGCGCGCGCGGCACGGTAGTCCCTGAGGATGTCGTGGCCATCGACCGTGACCGAGCCGGTCGACGATTTGAGGAGCCCGCAGACGATGCCGATCAGCGTGGTCTTGCCGGCGCCGTTGGGGCCGAGCAGCGCGAAGATCTCGCCGCGCCGGATGTCGAGATTGATCTCCTTCAGCGCCCGGAACCCGGTCGCATAGGTCTTGGAGAGGTTGGTAATGGAAATGATCGACGACATTGATGAATCGGCGGCGCGTGGCGGTCCGGCGCATATAGTCGGATGCGGCCGACCGCGCCAGCCCCGCTGCGAGAATTAGTCGAACGCCGCCAGTTCGTTCAAATCCGCCAGCTCCTGCCGCGGCGGAAAATCGAAATACTCGTCCGGCAGCTTGCCGCGGTTGACCCAGAGGCCGCGGAAGCCGACCGAGACGCTAGCCATCACGTCCCAGCGGTTGGATGACACGAAGGTCACCTCGGCCGGCTTGCACTGGTAGTGATCGGTGACGAGGCCGTACACTTCCGGCCGCGGCTTGAACATTTTCAAGCTGTCGACCGACAGCACGGCGTCGAGATCGCCGCCGACGTTTGCCGCGTCGATCGCGCCCTTGAGCATGTTGGGCGAGCCGTTCGACAGGATGCCGGTCTTGTGGCCCTTGGTTTTGAGCGCACGCAGCGCCGCCCGCGCGTCGGGAAAGGCGCCGAGCTTGAAATAGGCCTCGAGCAGTTTCGGCCGCAGCGCCTTATCAACGGAAGGAAAGCTCGTCAGCGAATAGTCCAGGGCCCGCTCGGTAAGCACCCAGAAATCGGCGTAGCGGCCGGCAAGCGTCAACGTCCAGGAATATTCGAGCTGCTTGGCGCGCCAGAGCTCCGACATGCGGTCGGCCTCGGGGCCGGCTTGGCTGCGAAAGCGGGCGATGGCCGCATGGACATTGAACAGCGTGCCATAGGCGTCGAACACAAAGATGGCCATTGAAACTCCAATTCGTCATTGCCGGGCTTGACCCGGCAATCCATGATGAGGTCGCGCAAGTGGAACCTCACTATGGATGCGCGGGTCAAGCCCGCGCATGACAATCGATAGGGCGGAGTGCGATGGCGCCGGGACAGAGCTGGTCGAATACGTGGTCGTTCTACGAGGGCAACTGGCACGAGGGCAATATCCCGATCATGGGCGTGCGCGATCATGCCGCCTGGCTGTGTTCCTCGGTGTTCGACGGCGCCCGCACCTTCGAAGGCGTTTCGCCCGACCTCGACCTGCACTGCGCGCGGATCAACGCCTCCGCCTCCGCCATGCATCTCAAGCCGCAGGTTACGGCGGAAACCTGGGAAGGCCTCACGCGTGACGGCATCAAGCGTTTCGGCAAGGACGCCGCGCTCTACATCCGGCCGATGTATTGGGGCCGAGCGCAGCGGCGCGCTGCTGGTCGCGCCCGACCCGGAATCGACCAAATGGTGCCTCACGCTCTACGAGGCGCCGCGCCCGCCCGAGGGCTTCTCGATCACGCTGTCGCCTTACCGCAAACCGAGCATGGAATGCATGCCGGTCGACGCCAAGGCCGGCTGCCTCTACCCGAACAACGCGCGCGCGCTGATCGAGGCCAATGGGCGCGGCTTCGGCAATTGCGCGGTGCGCGATCTGGTCGGCAATATCGCCGAGCTTGCCACCGCCAATTTGTTCATCGGCAAAGACGGCGTGGTGTTCACGCCGGCGCCGAACGGCACCTTCCTGAACGGCATCACGCGTCAGCGCGTGATCAAGCTGTTACGCGAGGCCGGAGTTAGCGTGGTGGAAACCACGCTGCAATACGGCGACCTGCTCAACGCCGACGAGATTTTCTCCTCCGGCAACTATTCCAAGGTGATGCCGGTCAACCGCATCGACGAGCGCTCGCTGCAGCCCGGCCCGCTCTACCGCAAGGCGCGCGACCTTTATTGGGCCTTTGCGCATTCGTGAAGCATGCGCGGGAGCCAATCGGCTTGCCCTCAATAATGCATAGCGTGAAGGCCGAATATATGTATCTCGGCCTTGGCCAAAATTTTGACACGTCCGCAACATTTCCTGCGATTCCCGCCGATGGAACGGGCTTCTCGACAACGCACCTTTCCGGGATCCACACCGCCAAGATCGGGCTTAATTACAAATGGGATTGGTTCGCGATGTTCCGCTGAACCCGATTGCGCGTCTGAACAGTACAAAAAGCCCCGGGCGATGTCCCGGGGCTTTTTCTTTTGATGCCGCAGCGAACCGCTAATGCGCTTTCGATTTCCGGGCTGGCCACCGCGCCGCCTCACGGCGGCGGCTGGGTCAGCAGACTCTGCGTCGGACGGCCGCGCAGATCGTAGACCTGGGCGTAAACCACGCCTTCGCGTTCGATCGTGGCCATGATCGAAGCCTGCAAATGCCGGCAATAGAAAGTGCCGAGCGCCATGGCAAAGTCGGCCTTCTTCTGATCGAAGGTGGTCTCGAATTGCGGCCCGAGTTCCTCCTGCGCCGACGCTTGCGGCCCGCAGATCGCCACCACCCAGCGCCGACCTTTCGGCGGCCGTTCGGCGCCGGCGGCGAGCCGTGACTGCAATTGCTCCGCCGCCTGTTTGAAGGCGAGGCCCCAGTAATCCAGCATGTATTTGTCCTGCGCGTTGCGCACGCCGCCGGATAGCCAGTTGAACGCCGTGTACTCGTAGGGGTGCAGGCGCACCATGTCGCTCACCGGCAACGCGACGGCGCCGACGAAGATCGCGGCCAGCGCGGTCAGTGCCGCCTTGCCGTAGGGCCGCACCCGCTCGACGATCCAAGCCGCGCCGAGGCCGCCGAGCGCCGCGATGGGCGGCACCACGAAGACGAAATGGCGCAATCCGTTGTAGAGCGCCGGCCGCATCAGCATGGCCAAGACGATGGGCAAGATTGGGGAAAGCGCTACTAGGATGAGGCCGGCGCGACGGTTGACGGTCACACCCGGGCGTGCGGCGGCGGCGAAGGCTCCTAGCGTTCCGATCAGTCCAAGCGCCAGCATGACTTCCGGCAGCTTGAGCATGAACAAATGCGGCAAGTAGCTCGCCGGCATATTGCGGACCGGTATCAGCCGACCTTCGTACAGCTCGTCCCAAGGTTTTTCGAAAAACGTATCAAAATATTCCGCCGCGTGCAGCGGATTGAGCGGCGAGTGAATCGACCATGGCCACAACAGGCCCATGATCAGATAGCCGAGGGCCAAGGCCGGCAGCAGCGTCAAGAGGAATTGACCGCAACGCTGCGTCGCCGCTTTCCAGCCGCCGGCGTTTGCTTCGACGATAACAACGAATATCAGCGCGGCAAGGCCGACCGGCGCGGCGAGGCCAGCCAGCACGCGCGAGCCGAACGCCAGCCCGAGGCCGACACCGGCGAGCACGACCGTACGCGCGTCCGGCCGCGGATATTCGTCGAAGGCGCGCACCAGGCCGAGAAGCAGCACCGCCATCGCGGTGGCGAAGGGCGCGTCCTTCGCGTTCATGAACATGTGGCCGTAAAAAAGCGGGCAGGCGGCGAGCAGCACGAGCGCGATCAGGCCCGCGCCCGGTCCGCCGATGCGCCGCCCCAGCCGCCAGGTGACGAACAGTCCGAGAATGCCGATCGCGGCCCCGATCAGCCGGCGCGTCTCGAATAGACCGAAGGGCAGCACCTTGGCGGCGAGCGCCGCCGCCATGTCGAAGCCGCCGCCGTATTTGTAGAGGTTGACGAAGGAAAGCGCGCGCGTGTCGGCGAAGCCCGAGCCGTAGAGCTTGAGCAGCAGGTCGCCGTATTGCGAATGGGTATAGTCGTCCCAGCCCAGCCCGTAGTCGCGGAAGGTTATCTCCGCGACCACGGCAATTCCTGCCAGGATCAGGACGGCGACGCGATCGGCGGAGACGATGACCGATCGCATGCAGAACATTATCCGCCAGAAGACCGAGAAGAAGATGTTCTTCGCCGAGATGTCGTTCGTCTGTCGCGGCGTTTACTTGGCCGCCGCGCTGTACAATTCCTCGACGTAGTCCCAGTTGACCAGGTGATCGAGGAACGCCTTGAGGTAATCCGGACGCCGGTTGCGGTAGTCGATGTAGTAGGAGTGCTCCCACACGTCGCAGCCCAGCACCGGAATCGCGCCGTGCACCAAGGGATTCTCGCCGTTCGGCGTCTTGCTTACGATCAGCTTGCCGTCCTTGACCGCGAGCCAGCACCAGCCGGATCCGAATTGGGTCGCGCCGGCCGCGGCGAAATCTTCCTTCATCTTGGCGACGCCGCCCAAATCCGAATCGATTTTCGCCTTGAGTTTGCCGGGGATTTTGTCGCCGCCGCCGTTCGGCTTCATCCACTTCCAGAAATGCATGTGGTTGTAATGCTGGCCGGCGTTGTTGAAGAGCCCGGCATTCTTGCCGAACGAGCCTTTGACGATTTCCTCGAGCGATTTGTCCTCCAGCCCGCTGCCGACCAGCAGCTTGTTGCCGTTATCGACATAGGCCTTGTGGTGCTTGTCGTGGTGATATTCGAGTGTTTCGCGCGACATATGCGGCGCCAGCGCGTCATAGGCATAAGGCAGCTCGGGCAGCGTGAACGACATCCTATCCTCCTGATCTACAAGCCGTGATTGGGAAAAAGCCGATCCCAGAAGTAAAACCGGGATGTCCCGGGCGAGTTCCTCGATTGGGTTAATTAAGCTCTGGCGCGGGCCGGGGCAACGCCTTGGCGGCAAGCTCCGGGGCGCGTAGATGGGGGCGCGGACATTAATAACAGTTGCGGCGGCGGCAGCGAACGGCCAAAATTCGCCGCTCTTGGAAGGCTTTACCGGGCATTTCCCGGACGCCGGTCGGGTCAAAGGCGCAATAAGGGGTTGCAGGCGTATGCCAATCTTTTTGTTTTTTGTGGGGGCGATTGCCGTCGCCGCCGGAGTTGGAATGATCGGATACGGCATTCCGGTGCGTGAATTCAGCTTCGGCAATACGCTGATCATCGCGGGAACCACCGCCACCGTCGGCGGCCTCCTCATGATCGGGATCGGGGCAGTCGTCAGCCAATTGCGGCGGATCGCCGAAATGCTGGCGAAACAGCCGGTATCGTCGCGCCGGCCCTTTGAGACGTTTGAACCGCCTGCCGGCCCGCGCGCCGCGCCGATGTCGAACCGGATTCCCGTCCCGCCCGGCAAGCCGCAATCCGACGGCCGCAAATTGCCGCCTGCGATGGAAGCGTCAGCCCCTGCCCCTGCCGCTATGCGGGGCGACAACCACCCGGCCTCCGTTCCGGCGCCGAAGCTGCAAAATCCGGATCGGCAAGGTGCGATGGGGCCGGAGGTCGAAATCCGGGAACATGAAGCTGTTTCGCTATCGCCGCGACAAGCGGTGCCGCCACCGGCGCGCGTCGGTCCGGACGAGCCGGCGCCTCCGCCGGCACGGGGCGGCATCAATGCGCCACCGGCGCCCGAGCCTCGCCCCGGGCCGGAATTCGAGGCGCCTGGGCAATCCCCGCTACCGCCTTCGCGCGCGGCGCAATCCAGTAATTTCGATTCGATGTGGCCCGCCGACTCTAGACTGGCGAAACGCCCGATCGGTGGGGAGGCCAAATCCGAGCCGAAGCCGGATATGGCGCCAACCCCTATGTCCGGCGCGCCAGGCGAACCGGCTGCGATCCTGAAATCCGGCGTCGTCGACGGCATGGGGTACACGCTCTATGTCGACGGATCGATCGAAGCCGAATTGCCGCAAGGCACATTGCGTTTTGCCTCGATCAATGAACTACGCGAGCATCTCGCGAAGAATTAAGCAGAAGCCAAGGATAAGCCAAGGATAAGCCGATGCCGCCCGCGCGCCGCGGGCGGCATTTTTTATTGACGTTTGGAGCGACAGTTGCCGATATTCGGTGGCGCCCAAAGAAACGCCAAGTCTAATCAGGTTCTCGACCATCTTCTTCTTCTTGCGGCAACTTGAGTTCCATAGTATTATTCAAAATATAAAGCTCGTGTTCGATATTCGTTACGTTTAAGACCGCGGACCAACCGAGGCAATGTCTTCTACACGCCCGGTTTGCCGGCCGCTTGGCTCGGTGACCGCGCCATCACGGGGGCGGCTTCGATGAGCGACACAACGGCCAGCGTAAACCACATAGAGCTGACTGCGAAAATCGTATCCGCTTATGTCAGCAACAACACCGTAGCCGCTGGCGATATCCCGGCCCTGATCAGCCAGGTGCATGCGGCACTAAACCGGGTGTCCGGAAAATCCGGCGACGCCCCGTCCGAGCCACTCAGGCCTGCCGTATCGGTGAAGAAGTCGATTACGCCAGAATACATTGTCTGCTTGGAAGATGGCAAGAAGTTCAAGTCCCTCAAGCGACATCTGCGCACGCAGTACAACATGACGCCCGAACAGTATCGGGAAAAATGGGCGCTCGGTGCCGACTATCCGATGGTAGCGCCGAGCTATGCGGCTGCGCGCTCCCAATTGGCCAAGCAGATGGGCCTCGGCCAGCAGCGCCGCCGCCGCGCCAAATAGAGAATGAAGCAACCGGCACAGGGTTGCCACTGGTTTGGCGGCGGTCGGGTGGGTTCGCTCATCGCCGCGATTATTTCGGATAAAAATCCTATTTATGTGGATAAGGTACGGCCGGAGTTTCGGCAAATATTAGAAATACACAAGATATTTCAGATAGATAATCCCTCCTCTTCAAACTTATACCTAATCGCGTTACCCGNNGATTTCTGAGTTTTGGTATTAGGCGATTATCGCGGCCAGCATCTCGACTTGGCAGAACGACAGATCGCGACCGAATGCGGCCGCACCAATGTCACGATCGATGAATCCGAAAGCCCACTCGCCTGGCTGGCGCGACGGCGCGGACGCAACAGCCGTGCCTTGATCGGAGCGCACCAGTTTCTGGCCGGCGAGCGGCTGCGGGCCGATTTCACGCGCGCCCATATGATGCCGCGCACGACGTCGAACTGGGCGAGTCCGATTTCGGCCGGTCGGCGCGCTGCAGGCGGCGAGCGCGCGGCGGCCTTCGCCGAGACGATGATGGCAGCGCGCCAGTGCGTACGCTAGGCGCTCGATGTGGCCGGGCCGGAATTCGGCGGGCTACTGATTCAGGCAGGCGCCAGCGCCGCCTTGGCCTCGGCGCGAATTCGCTCGACCATCGAACGCAAGCCGTTCGAGCGCTGCGGCGTCAGGCCGTCGCGCAANNAGCGCCAACAGGATGGCGATCAGGCCGCGCACGATATGGGCGTCGCTGTCGCCGTCAAAACTCAGGATCGGGCCGGCGGCCCCGCCATTCGGCTTTACGTGGGTGAGCAGCCAGACCTGGCTGGCGCAGCCTCGCACTTTGTTGGCTTCGGTATGGGCGTTTTCCGGCAGCGGCGGCAGCATGCGGCCGAGCTCGATGACATACCGATAGCGGTCGTCCCACTCATCGAGCAGCGTGAAATTCTCAACGATTTCGCCGATTGTCGTCATGCCGCCAATATATAGGGCGGGCCGCGCCGATGGCCAAAAAAGATCGCCGTGGGCGCTTCAGGCCCACGATAAACGCCGATAAATGCACGAAGATTTAAGCCGCTGGCCGTCCGGCGCGCGCCTCGCGGCGCGGCGGCAGTGGAACCGGCGCTTGCCAGACCGGCTGCAGGTCGGTCGCGGTCAGCGTCCCTTGACCGGGCCCCGTAACGGGAACGGCTTTGGCTGCCGTCTTATCCACCGGTGCGGAGCTCTCGCTCAGTTTGGTCGTGATGAATTCGTAGATGGTGCGTGCCCCGGCCTCCGCCTTGTGGCCAAGCGCGACGGCGACCTTGCCGCCGACGGCACAGGCATCGGGCTGCCGGTCGCAGAAGCCGCGCGCGTCGGAAACCGCGGCGCTCGCCAGCGTCACCGCCTGCGTGGCGTCGATATTGGCGTCCGGCGACGTCGTTTTCACGCCGCTCGGCAGCAGCACACAAACGAGCGCAAGCCAGAAAGCCATTCGCAGCAAAAAGAACATGACCCTACCCATTATCCCCGACGGCTGTTCCACCGCCTTTGAACTAACCCGTAGCAGAGAGGCTTGAAGCTGCCGTTGGCTTTGAAGCGATGTTTTTGGCTAAAATCGACGCGAATACGACGCGAATTCTCGTCAAAATTGACAGAGTCGAATTCGATTAAAATTTTAGGCATGAGCATGGCACCGCGTGTAGAGCGCGGCTCGAGCGATCGCGCATGGTTACCGCTGCGGTAACCTTTGGTTTGGCCGTGCGACATAGCGCGGCGCGGCAACCGAAATTTCACCATGCGCGGCGATTGGAACCGGGCGCTGGCCCGGAATGGGTCAAAGGCCACCGCATCGACCCTGCTTTAGCGTTCGCTTAAGCGGCCCTGGCTACGATTTGCGCTACGAAAAAGGGGGCGCGTCTGCTCGTACAAGACGTGGGACAGGAACCGTGAGCTTCCTCACGCCAGTGTGGAATTACGTTGACGCTTTGGTGCATCCGTCGGCGCAGCAGGATGCGCTGACCGCGGCGCGCCACCGCGCCTTCATCGCGCCGCGCCTCCTCGGCAGCCTTGCCGCGCTGGCGAGCTTCCCGGTCTATATCGCTATTCGCGGCGTGCCGAGCGGCCTCGAGCTCGGCGTTTTCGGCTGGCTGGTGGCGCCGATCGTGATCGCCTATTTCCTCTCGCGCACCGGGCGCTACGAGGACGCCCATATAATCTCGTCGCTGTCGTTCGCGGGACTGGCGGCGGCGATCGCGTGGAGTACCGGCGGCATCGCGTCGTTCACGGCGATCTGGCTGGTGGTGGTGCCCCTGGAGGCCTCGCTGTCGGCCTCGCGCAAGGTGGTGGCGCTGGCGTCGATTTTTGCGCTGGCCGCGGCGGGCTTGTTATTCGCGCTCAACGCGCTCGGCCTGCAGCCGCCGGCGAATGTCAACACGCAGGGCTCGCTGGCCGCACTCGGCATCCTGTCGGCGGTGCTTTATGCCGCCGGATTAGCCTTCGGCGTGGAGCAGTTCACGCGCATGGGCACCGGATTGCTCAATGCCGAGGAAGAACGCTATCGCCTGCTCGCGCGCAACATGACCGACGTCATCACCCGGCATGGCCGCAACGGCGCCGTGCTGTTTGTTTCACCGGCGGCCGAACCACTGTTCGGCGTGCGCGCCGGTGAGCTCGCCGGTCACGGCCTATTTGATCGCGTGCATGTCGCCGACCGGCCGGCTTATCTGAGGGCGCTCGCCGACGCAGCCGCGCTCGGCGAGGCCCGCTCGGTCGAATTCCGTATCCGCCGCAATAGTGATGCGGATCCGCATGGCGGGCATTTCGCTTGGATCGAAATGCGCTGCCGGCCGCTCGGTCCTGCTGTTGCGGTCTCAAGCGATCGCGAAGTGGTCGCGGTGCTGCGCGACGTGACCGAGCGCAAGGTGCAGGAACGCGCACTCGAGATCGCCCGCAAAGAATCGGAACACATCCATAGCGCCAAAAGCCGATTCCTCGCCACCATGAGTCACGAGCTGCGCACGCCGCTCAATGCGATCATCGGCTTCTCCGATATGCTGAGCAACGACTCGCTGGTGCTCGATCCAGCCCGCGAACAGGAATACGCCAAGCTGATCAATGATTCCGGCCGTCACTTGCTGTCGGTGGTCAACGGCATTCTCGACATGTCGAAGATGGAGAGCGGCAATTTCGAGATCACCCCGGAACCGTTCGCCCCCGCGCCGGCGATCAGAAGTTGTTGCGATATTCTGGTGCTCAAGGCGCAAGAGGCGGGCGTCGAACTCAAGACGCGTATCGCGGCCGATTTGCCCGAAATCGTGGCCGACCGGCGCGCCGTCAATCAGATCCTGATCAACCTGATTTCCAATGCGATCAAGTTCACGCCGCGCGGCGGTCGCGTCAGCGTCAGCGCCATTTGCGACGGTCCCAAGCTCGTGTTCGCGGTCGAGGACACCGGTGTCGGGATCGGCGAGGCCGACCTGCCGCGCCTCGGGGAAGCCTTCTTCCAGGCACGCGCGGCCTACGACCGGCGGCACGATGGCAACGGCCTCGGCCTGTCGATCGTGAAAGGCCTGGTCCGCCTGCACGGCGGGGATATGGATATCCGCAGCCGGCTGGGCGCTGGGACACAGGTGACGGTGCGGCTGCCGATCAATTGCGAAGGCGTTCGCCCCGCCGTCGAACCGATCAAACTGGTCACCGAGCGTGTCCGCGATTTTGCCGCGGCCGCTAGCATCCAGGTGAAGAAAAGTGCGTAACCGCAGCCGCCGCGAGCGAATGTCCGATACGGACGGTGGTGCCGGCAAGCTTGCCGCCGCGATCGGCCGTCACCCGCGCGAATTCGTCGGCATTCTGATGTCGACGCTGGCGATCTTTGCGATTTTCGCCAATGCGCTGTTCCTGCAGCACGGGCCGCATCCGGCGCCGATCTTCGCGACAAGGGCGCCGCTGGCGCAGCAAACGCCGGTGGTCTTGCCACGCCCGCGCGCGGCGGCGCCGGCAGTTGCGCCCGCCACGGTCGCGCGCATCCAGGCGCAAATTATCGGCGACATCCAGCGTGAGTTGGGCCACAAGGGCTTCTACGACGGCGTGGTCGACGGTATTTGGGGCGCCAAGACCGACGCGGCGGCACGCGACTTTGTGCAGGCCGCCGGCTTGAAGATCAACGCCGATGCGAGCGAGAGCCTGTTGCGCACGATCGTCACGTCCAACGCCACCGCCCAGAACAGCCGCGCTGCCGCGCCGGCGCCTGTCCGCAAAGACCCGATCGCCGAGCTGATCGCGCCTACAAAGCAGGTGCTCGCGGTCCAGCGCGCGCTGGCCGATTTCGGTTACGGGCAGATTTCGCCGACCGGCGTTTATGATGCGGAGACGAAAGCGGCGATCGAGAAATTCGAGCGTGATCGGGGCCTCCCGGTGACCGGCCAGATATCGGATCAACTCGTGCGCGAATTGGCCGCCATGACCGGGCGTCCGCTGGATTGAATAGCTTTTTTCCTAAAACCGACTCCCCAATTTTCGGGAGCATGCGCTCGCCTTTGTCTCGTGTTACTGAAGGCCATGCGGTTGAAATCCGGCATCTGGGTGGCGGCCTATCTGCGCCGCTGCAACGTGGAAGGCGTCTTCGCGGCGGTGCGCCGGCGCGGCGCCGAAGAGGCTGGCGCGGTTTTCATTAAGATCAGCCGGCTCGACGGCGCTGCCACATTGTACGGGCCGGCAGCGCAATCCACCTTCGATGAGGCGCAGCCGGCCGACCGCAACTTCACAGTCATGCTCGGCGGCGATAAGCCCGCGCCGGAAGTCGATATCGAGGCCCGCCTGGCGCGTGAAATCCGCTTCGATCCCGATGTCTGGATCGTCGAGGTAGAAGATCGCGCCGGGCGCAATTTCCTCGACGACAATGTGGTGGCTTAGCGTGGCTATTTGCCGTTGGTCTTGACGTGTGAGGGCTGCACGACGCGGCCGCGATCCGAGCGATACCGCGCCGGCGTCGACAGCAAGCGNNCGCTCGACCGATTGGCCGATCGCCGGATTGAGAAACAGCAGGATGCGATGGAGCACCGCCGCGGTCATGCCGAGGGCGCGAGCGGCGACCACGACCGGTTCGCCGGATGGGTCGCGCGCGATACGCTCTGCCAGCCCCCGGCTAATGCCGAGCGCGCGTTCGAGCATGCGGCTGAATTCGCCAGGGTTGCGCCGCAGGGCTGCGTTTTCCAGGCGGCGGATCACTTCACTCGAGGCTGGCGCCGGCCGGCGCGCGACGCTTTCGGCTGCCACATCGAGATTGGTCAAAATCAGGCGGCGTTCTTCAGTCTTGGCCGCAAAAAATAATTCTAACACGTCGTTCCTGGCCTCTGGCCCGGACTCGGTCTCACGAGGCGGTCTCGCATCCGGCGGTGAGGAGGAAGTAGCAAGCTTGCCAAGGATCGCCGCCGGCGCGGCCGGGTAGGCCGACAACGTGGCTGCTACGGTCGCCCGGGTCGAAGCATCGACCGCATCGATAAGCCCCCGCGCCAATTCGACATATTGGGTTTCTTCCTCGGCGCTATGCGCCGGCTTCTGCACATAAAGATCGGTGAGGACGCGCAACAGCGTCGGGCGGATATCGACGCCGTCCCGGCATGCCAAATCGACCAGACCATCGAGAGGGGGGTACGCGGGTTTCACCATGACTATACGATTTACTGAGCTACGATGGCTCACATTAGTCAGGGCGCGTTAGCGGACCGTTAACCTTGCAACCCGTTTAATTACCAAACGGCGCCGACCCGGCAGTTCCGAACTTACGCTGCGGCGGCAAGGGGCTTGCAATGGGCGAAGTTATTCGATTCCCCGACGAAACGGGCAACGCGCGCGGCGGCAGATATGTCGACGCCAGCACGGAGCCAGCGATTGTCATCATACTTCCGGTGATCCGGGTCGAGCGCGATCCGGACGGTTCCAACGGCCTCGAACCGGATACCGGAAACACATCGGGCCGCCGCCGCCGTCGCCGCATAGCGCGCTGAACTTTAGACGGCTTCGAGCGATCGATGCGAAATCCGCCGCTACCGGGGAGGTGGGCGCCCATTCGGCGCCGGCACATATTCGCGCTTGCGGCAATCGCGCTGCTCGGCGGTTGCGCCAACGCTGATTTCGGCGAAGTACGTCCCACCCTGGTGAGCGACGGCATTCACGATTGGGTCGGCCCCTATGCCAGCGCCACACGCAGGGCCTCGAGCTTCGAGTTGACCGACGACGAGCGCGCCCTGCGCGACCTCGGCTATCCGCTGATCGAGGAACCCTATGATCGCCAACAGTGGTACTCCGTCGCCGGCGAGTATGGTGTCATCCGTCCCAATCGCGGGCCGGCATTCGACCGCACCGCCTATGCCAACCGGCTGTTGGAGGTGCCCGACCGTTCGCCTTCGGCGCGCTATTCCCAACTCAACGACGATGTCCGCAACGACATCACGCGCATGCCGCAATTCTTCGAAGCCGCCGGGCGCGTGGTTGACATTGACCAGAAGCGGCGAAAGAGCCTGGCATATGTCTCCACCTTGTCACCGGCCGAGCGGAAAAACGCCGAGCTGCGCATGCGCGAAAATGCATCGATTGTTGCATTGGTCCGCGAAAAGCTGACGCAACGCATGTCGTCTTATCGTTTCGCGCTTGAACGTCTCGTTATCATGACCCCAACGGCACAGGCGGTCGACGTCGAGCGCGCCATCAATCAAATGCAAGCTCAGATCGTGCGCTATCGTGGCCCAGCGCCGGCATGGACGCGCGAGCAGAACCTGGTCACGGTGCGCTGATTACTGTGACGTTTTCGGCTCGTCTTCCTGCGTGCACTTAGCGGCGGCGATCGCGCTTCGCGCCATCGGCATCAATCCAGGCTCCGGCGCCAGCGCGCGGATCGCGATCAGGCCCGTACGTGTCGGCGATTCCACGATCAGCCGGTCGGCGGCGGTAATGTCCTCGTCTTCCGGCATCTGATTATGCTGTGCGGTCGTCATCAATTCGAGCTCGATCACGCGCCGGCCCGCCGCGCGGTCATTGATGGCGTAATAGGCCACGTCGTAGCGCGTATAGAATGACACCGACGTGTAAGCGGGGCTCACCGGGACGCTGAGCTTCAATGGTCCCTGCGAAAGATCGTAGCGGCAGACGGCGCTGGCGAAAGCCGGATCCATGAACGGCATTGGTGCGGACTCCGGGGTCGGCGCCGGCAGCGCGGTCACGGTATTGACCGGCGCGCTGCGCGCGAGCCGCGAATAGGCGTCCTGTGTAGCGGTGCCCGGCAGAATGATGATCGTCGCGAGATGCACGATCCCGCCCAGCAAGGCGCCGCCGAGAGCCAAGAGCAGCCACCGAATCATGGGCAACCCCTGACGTTGACGGCCGGCATCGGGACTTCGCGGCCGGCTTTGGTCGAGACGCCGACGGCCGTGTCGTACAGTCGCAGTGAGAGGACGTAACGTTCGACACCGCCGGTCGGCAACCAATTGCCGGCATTTGCGCGCGGCGCCACTACGATTTCAAAACTGCCGTCGGCGTGACGAACGATTTCCTGGCTGGTAAATCCGTATCGCTTGATCGAATTGGCCACCAACTCGCCGTCGAGATTGTACAGCGTCAGCGTCCAGAAGCGTGCCGCCGGGGTAACGCCCGCAAGGACTACGTCGCATCGCCCGTCGAGCGCGCGGCCGTTGTCGTCGGCTGAGGCGGTAAAGGCGACGCCGTCGCCGAGCGCGGTCGGCAATCGGCCGACGCGCGCAATCGACGCCCTCGCGTACGGGTCCGCGTCAACGGTGCCGGTTTTCGGCAACGCCGTCCAACTGCCGATCGTCAGAGGGCCGAAGGCAGCGCCGCGCGTGAGAGCGAGATAAGTCGCGCCGAGGCCGACGACGGCGGCCACAACGAGGGCAAACAGCGATCCGAGAAGCAGTCGCACGATCGTTCCGCTGGCGGTGAGGGGACTTTGATTCGCGAATAGGAGACTACGCCGGTCGCCGGCGAGCGGCTAATCAGTTCCGGCTGCCGAATGCATGCCCCTCCAATGACGAGGCAAGAGCATCGCCTTTTTTCGGGCCTTCGGCTTGTTTCTTCTTGTTGGTGGAAACGGCCGAGGGCAATGGCCCCATGGCGCGGTTGGCCTCATCCATCATCCGCTCGACGCGGCCGAGGATGTCGGCTCCGCGCTTGGTGAGCACGGTCGGCCGCGGCGGCGGCGCGTCGGTCTTCGATTTGATTTCGGCGACGGCTGGCTCCTGGCGCGCCGGCGGCACGGGAACGCCGGGGAGCTGTTTGATCTCGATGCCCTGGTGCGCATAGTCCATGATGTTGTGCCAGGTCATCGCCGGAAGCGCGCCGCCGGTCATTCGGTTGGTCGATTGGTAGTCGTCATTGCCGAACCAGACGCCGCAAACGAAATTGCCGGTGTAGCCCATGAACCACGCGTCGCGATAAGCGTTGGTCGTGCCCGTTTTGCCGGCGGCGGCAATGCCGTCGAGGCGTGCGCGCCGGCCGGTGCCGTTCTCGACCACGCTGTTCATCATCTTGATCATGTCGGCGGCCACGTGGTCCGGCAACACCCGTTGCGGTTTTGGACCATCGCGGTCGAAACGCCAGACCAGCTTGCCGTCGCCGGTACGCACCTCGAGGATTGCATGCGGCGTCATCTTCATGCCGAGATTGGGGAAGGTGGCGTAGGCGCCGGTATGGTCGATCAACTTCACCGCGTCGGCGCCAATCGGCAGCGATGGCGTGTCGGGCAGCGGAGTGGTGATACCCATATCGTGCGCCGTCTTGATGATGCGCGCGCGTCCGAGCTTGGGATTGCCGTCGCCGACAATCACCGAAAGGCGCACTGCGACAGTGTTGATCGAATGGGTGAGCGCGGTGATTAAAGTCATCTTGCCGCCGAAGCCGCGGCCGTAATTATGCGGACACCAATTGCCGATGCAGATCGGGGCATCGACCACGATCGAACTCGGCTTGAGGCCGTGTAAGAGGGCGGTCGAATAAACGTAAGGTTTGAACGAAGAGCCCGGCTGGCGCATTGCGTCGGTGGCGCGGTTGAACTGGCTGGCGCCATAGTCGCGTCCGCCCACCATGGCGCGTACCGAGCCATCGACATCCATGAGCACGGCCGCGGCTTGGCCGGCGTGGTATTCCTGGCCGTATTGCCGCAGCGAATTCTCGACCGCATTGTCCGCCGCATGTTGCAGATTGACGTCGAGCGCGGTGCGCACCACGAAAACGCGCTCGGTCATCGATTTCGGGAAGGTGTCGACGAGCTTCTTCATTTCGTCGAACGCCCAATCGAGATAATAGTTCGGCGCGCGATCGTCGCGGCGGTCGACGGGGGTGGCGGGGTTGCGGCGGGCGCCGAACACCTGACCTTCGGTCATGAAGCCGGCGTCGACCAGGTTGTCGAGCACGACGTTGGCGCGCGCGCGCGCGGCCGGCAGGTTGACGTTGGGCGAAAACTTGGACGGCGCCTTGAACAGGCCGGCGAGCATCGCGGCCTCGGCGAGATTGACGTCGCGCGCCGACTTGTTGAAATAATATTGAGCCGCGGCATCGACGCCGAAGGCGCCGCCGCCCATGTAGGCGCGGTCGAGGTATAATTTCAGAATCTCGTTCTTGGTCAGCCGCGCTTCCAGCCACATCGCCAGGAAGGCTTCCTTGATCTTGCGCTCGAGCGTGCGCTCGTTGTTGAGAAACAGGTTTTTCGCCAGCTGCTGCGTCAGGGAAGAGCCGCCTTGCACCACCCCGCCGGCCTTGGCGTTGGTCACGAAGGCGCGCATGGTGCCGGCGATATCGATGCCGAAATGCTCGTAGAAGCGGCGATCCTCGGTGGCGAGCACCGCCTTGATCAGGTTGTCTGGAAACTGGTCGAGCGGGATCGAATCGTTGTGCCGGATGCCGCGGGTGCCGACCTCGTTGCCGTAGCGGTCGAGGAAGGTCACCGCCAGCTCGGACTTCTTGAGCCAGTCGTCGTCCGAGGTCTCGTGGAAGGCCGGAACCGCGAGCGCCAGCAGCAGCACGGCGCCGGCGGTGCCCAAGGTGGCGGCTTCCGAGACGAATTCGTTGAGCCAGCGCCCCCAGCCGGCGACGTGGAAGCGGTCCATGAAGGTCGAAAAGCGCTCATAGGTCTCGCGCAAGCCCGAAAAGCCGCGGAACAGCCCGGAATCGACGCGGGCGTCGAAGCCGAGCAGCAGCTTCTTGATTTTCGGCTTCCAATCGGCCGGAAAAAGGTCGCGCAAGGGGTCTCGCTCGCTTGAGGCTTGGGCGGCAAGACTTGATACAACTTGCCGCCGGGGTCCGATTTTAGCCGATCGGAGGGCGCACGGCCAATGCTGCCGGCTCGGTTAATACAGACCAATGTGAACGCAAATTGCGGGGAAATTGGGCCGGTTTTTGCTTCCTTCTCCCTCTCCCCGTTGGGGAGAGGNNGCTGCGCGATCCGACCTCTCCCTATGGGAGAGGTGAAGGAAGAGGGCTTCGGCCATGACGAAATCGCCCTGAAGGTCTACAAGGCCGGCGGAAGGAAACCGGCAATGCCCGACGAAAAAGCCCCACAGCCGGCGCCGTTCTGGCGGAGCAAGACCATGGGGGAGATGACGCAGCGCGAATGGGAGAGCCTGTGCGACGGCTGCGGCCGCTGCTGCCTGAACAAGCTGATCGACGAGGACACCAACCGCACGGTGTTCACCGACGTGGGCTGCAGGCTGCTGGACGGCGAGACCTGCCGCTGCACCGACTATGCCCACCGCCAGGCGCGCGTGAAGGACTGCGTGCGGCTGACCCCGCGCAATGTGCGAAGGCTCACCTGGCTGCCGCCGACCTGCGGCTATCGCCTGGTGGCCGAGGGCCGCGACCTCTACTGGTGGCACCCGCTCAAATCGGGCGACCCCGAGACGGTGCACAAGGCCGGCGTCTCGGTGCGCGGCCGCGTGACGGCGAGCGAGAAGGACGTGCCGGACGAGAAGCTCGAGGAGTACATCGTCAGTTGGCCGGGGAGGGTGCCCAAAGGCGCGCGCGGCAGCGCGGCGCCGTCGAATGCAAAAGAGCGGGCGAGGGGACGCCGTGGGTAAACCGGACGGTAGCTTTTTGCCGGTCGCCTGCAAGATGGACGCGATCATAGCCGAGCGGGAGACGGGGCAACCGGCGGACGAGATCTACCGCGGCTCGATGGGAAAATCATAAGCCTGCGCCGGGCGCGCGCCGAACGAGAAGTGCCACCATTCGCGGAGATAATTGTGGAAGCCGCGCCTGCGCATGGCGGCGACGAGGAGGGCGCGCCGGCGTTTCTGTTCCGGCGCGATCGCTGCGCTTGACGTGCGGCTGCTGTCGTCGAAGCAGTCGAAGCCGGTGCCCATGTCGAGTGCATTGTCGGGCGCGCGCAGCGCCGCGGGCGCGGTGCAGGGCCCGTAAGCGGCGTGCGGGTCGAACGCCGGCGCAAGCGGGGCGGGCCGCGCGATCAGCGTGACATCGACCGCGTTGCCGGCCGAATGCGCCGAGTGCGCGGCGATATAGCCGTTAGCGAACAGCGCGCGCTTTTCCAGTCTGGGAAAAAAGCGTTTGCCCGCGCCGGCGTCTTTGCCGTCATCTTTTCCGTCTTGCGCCCAGCGCGCGAAGGCTGAGACCGCGCGGGCCGGGCGGTAGCAGTCGTACACCTTGAGGCTGAGATTTTCGCGCGCCAGATCGGCCTCGACGCGGGCGAGCGCCCGGGCGACGTCGGCGCGCAGCACGCATTCGGCCGCGCCATAGCCGGGCAAAGGCCGGCCGGTGAAATTGTTCGGCCCGGCATAGCGCATGTCCTGGGCGATGCTGGGATCGACGTCGCGCAGATAGACGAAGCTCGTGGGCAAGCTGCCGGCCGCCGCTGGCGCGCTTTGCGCTGTCAAAGCAAGCAGGAGGGGGAGGCCGCGGGCGATCAGGAACATGGAACGCAGTTTGGCGCGGCCGGTTGCCTCATACCACCCCCGCGTCGGCGGCCATTGCCAAGGCGCCGCGCGCGCGGCATCAAGCGCGCCCAAGAGCAAAGACCATGACCGCCAAGACCAAGAAACCCAGGACCCACGCGCCGGTCGCGGCCGAGCCGCCGCCACTCACCCATCCGGAAGTGCGCGCCATCGTGCTCGGCATCATGCTGGCGATGTTTTTGGGCGCGCTCGACCAGACCATCGTCGCCACCGCGCTGCCGACCATCGGCCGGCATTTCGCCAATCTCGGCGACCTGTCCTGGGTGGTCACCGCCTATTTGCTCACCGCCACCGCGGTGACGCCGCTCTACGGCAAGCTGTCCGACATCCACGGCCGCCGCGCGCTGATGCTGATCGCCATCGTCATCTTCGTCGCCGGCTCGCTGGTCTGCGCGCTGGCGCCTGGCATGACCGTGCTGGTGCTCGGCCGCGCCATCCAGGGGCTGGGCGGCGGCGGGCTGATGGCGCTGGCGCAGACCATCATCGCCGACATCGTTTCGCCACGCGAGCGCGGCCGCTACCAGGGCTATATCGGCGCGGTGTTCGCGACCTCCTCGATCGGCGGGCCGGTGCTCGGCGGCTTTCTGACCGAGCATCTCGACTGGTCGCTGATCTTCTGGATCAATCTGCCGCTCGGCTTGGCCGCGCTCGGCATGACCTCGAACGTCCTGAAGCGCGTGCCATTTCATCCGCGCAAGCACAGCCTCGATCTGCTGGGCGCGCTGCTGATGATGACGGCGGCGGTGGCGCTGTTGTTCGCGCTGTCCTGGGGCGGGCGCCGCTTCGACTGGATCTCAGCCCCGTTCGGCGCGCTGCTGCTCGCCTCCGCGATCCTGTGGGGCCTGTTCGCCTGGCGGCTGGTGGCGACGAAAGAGCCGTTTTTGCCGCTCGCCGTGCTGGCCAATCCGGTGGTGCGCTGCGCGGCGCTGGCCGGCGCTTGCGCCATGGCGACGCTGGTTGGCATGACCATCTTCGTGCCGCTTTATTTCGAGGTGGTGCTGCATCTTTCCGCCAGCCAGTCGGGCATGGCCTTGATCCCGCTGATGGGCGCGACCGTGGCGCTGTCGACCGTGACCGGCCGGCTGCTGATGCACATGACGCATTACAAGCGCCTGCCGCTCGCCGGCCTGCTGCTGTCGATCCTTGCGCTGGCGGCGCTGGCGATCTGGCCGGCGTCGATGCCGACGGCGCTCGTGCTATTGCTGCTGTTGCTGATCGGCTCTGGTCTCGGCACGCTGTTCCCGATCTCGACCGTGTGCATGCAGAACGCGGTGACGCAGCACCAGATGGGCGTCGCCACCGGCGCGGCCAATTTCTTCCGCTCGCTGTTCGCCGCGCTGGTGGTGGCGGTGCTGGGCGCGATCGTGCTCGGCGGACTCGGCGGCGTCACCGGCGTGTCGCTGGACGTATTGGCGCGCGCGGCCTCCGCGCCCGAACTCGCCTATGCGTTCCGCTTCGTGTTCATGGCTTGCGNNGCCACCGGCCCGGCCACGCCGATCCCGGCGGAATAGGCGCAATCGCTGTCGATGCGGACAGCCTTCGTGCGGCCGGCTTTCCGTAAAGCCTATCCGTTCTTCGTCGCGTCCCCACCTTGCGAAGGCGGGCGCTCGGCTTGGCTTTGGTTCCTAAAAGGCCCGATATCAACCCGATCATCCCTTTGCATCGGATGCATGGGCGCGCAAGCTGCCGGCATCCTGCCGTGTCCGCCGGCGGAAGCCGTAGGCAAATGCCCAACAAGCGAAAACCCCGGCGGTGAAGCCGGGGTTTTGCATGTTTCATCAAGCCAAGCGCGCGTTTATTCGCAGAATTTGCAGGGCGGATAATCGCGGCTGTAGACCGGCTGCGCCAGGAACTTGTCCTTGCCGTAGGTCCAGAACTGGCTGACGTTCGGGTAGGTCTTGATCACTGTGTTCCAGAGTTCGGCCTTGTCGTAGCCGAACATCTTCTTCTTCTCGACCTTCTTGATGTAGATGTTTTGCACCGGGTTGCGCATTTCGTCGAACGAGACCGGCCCGCGCGGCGTGTCGAGTTTCACCGCCGACGCCATCTTGATGAACGCCTCGGAGCCCGGCCATTTGCCGTTGGCCTCTTTCATCACCACGTCGATCAATTGCGCGGTCGAGTAGTTGGCTTCCGAGAAGTAGGACGGCACCTTGCTGTACTTGGAACGGTAAGCCTTGACGAAGGCTTCGTTCTTCGGCGTCTCCAACGCGGCGCTGTACTGCAGCGCGGAGACGTCGCCGACCACCTCGTCGCCCATGAAGGGCAGGGCGAACTCGTCATAGCTGGTGCCGCCGCCGAGGATCGGCTTCTTGAAACCGGCGGCGCGCAGCTGCTTGGGGAACTGCAGCGACATCGGGCCGACCATCATGGAGAACACCGCGTCGGCGTCGGCCTTGATGGTCGGGATGTAGGGTCCGAAATCCTTTGTGCCGAGCGGCGGCCAGATCTTCTGGATGATTTTGCCGCCGCAGTCCTCGAACGTCTTTTGGAAGCCGCCGACCTGTTCGTAGCCGAAGGCGTAATCGGCGGCGACGGCGACGATCTTCTTGTAGCCCTGGTCGCAGGCCCATTGGCCGTACGGATGGTTCGGCTGCGAGGACGACCAGCCGGTGCGGAAGAACAACGGATACTTGCTGGCCTGCCGCTGGGTGAGATCGTCGGCCGCCGGGATCGAGGCGATGTAGATGGTCTTCAGTTCGCTGCTGACCGGGGCGAGCGCATAGCCGGTGGAGGCCAGCACGCCGCCGATGAACATGTGCACCTTGTCCTGCAGCACTAGCTTCTTGGCCTTTGTGACGCCGAGATCGGGCTTGGCCTGATCGTCCTCGACGATGAACTTCACGTCCATGCCGCCGAGTTTGCCGCCGTGTTCGTCGAGATACATCTGGAAACCGTTGACCATGTCCTTGCCGACCTGGGCAAAGATGCCGGTCATCGGCGCGATGAAGCCGATGCGCAATTCCTCCGCGCGCGCGTTCGTTGGAATGTTCAGAACGGCTGCGAACACGCCGCCCAGCAAGAGCGCGGTTGCGCTCTGCGAAAGTCCTCTGGTCATTGGTCTCCCTCCCGATCGGCGATGCCGCTTGCCGTTGATGCGGGAATGCGGACGCCTGTGGCTGCCTGATACCGGCGGCCAAGGCTAACATCATGCCGGCGGTGGGCGGAAGCCCATGGCGGGGAGCGGCGGCATAGCCCGCAGGCCCGCAGCCGGACGGTCTCGCTCGGGCTTGCCGACCGGCTGCCGGCGGTCGCGCGCAGCCTCGCCGCCGGTATGATCCTGGTCATATCCCGCCGGCCGGCAATGCTCTATCAGGGTCGCCAAGACCGAAGCTGCGCCGGAGTAATTGCGAATGACACAGGCATCCCCCGACCCGAATAGGCCGCAGGCTTGCTGTTCGGCCGACGGCAATCCGGCGCTCGCGCCAAAGACCGGGGTCGGCGCCGGCATTCCGGCAATCGTCGCCGTGGCCTTGGCGTTTCTCGCCAGCCAGCATCACACGATCATGATGACTTTGTTTGCTTTCGGGCTCAGCGACGCGGCCATGAGCTTCATGACGGCGGCGCCGCTGGTGCGCGACGCCATGCTCGGCATGTCGCTGGTGATGATTGCGGTGGTCGCCTGGCAGATTAAGGACAGGCGGCGCCCGATGTCGATGCGCGTCACCGGCGCGGTGTCGATCGTCGCAACGTTCGCCCTGGCGGCGTGGTCGATCGTCCATTTTGGCGTGTGACGGACCTCATGCAGAAGCCGTTTCAAAAAGACTTGAGCCATTCCACCTGGGAGGAGGTCTATGCGCGGCAGGTGCAGCGCGCCGATCTGGTGCCGGCCTGGATCGAAGCGCTCGGCTTGAAGGCCGGCGATCGCGTGCTCGATGTCGGCTCCGGCCCCGGTTACGTGAGTCTCGCCCTTGCCGATCGGGTGGGGCCGGATGGCCTAGTCTATGCCGTCGACCGTTCGCGCGAAGCGCTCGCCCATCTGGAGCGCCTGCAGAAGGAACGAAATATCTCGCAGATCCAGCGGATCGCCGCCGACGTCGGCACGCTCAACAGCGGCGACCTGCATGCGGACTCGGCGCTGGTCGCCATGGTGCTGCACCATGCCGACGATCCGGCGGGCGTCCTCGGCAATGTGCATCGCCTACTTGCGCCGTGCGCGCGTGCCGTGGTGGCCGAATTCCATCCGCAGGGTCCCTGCGAACAAGGAGCGCCGCGCGAATTTCGCCTGGCGCCGGAACAGGTGCGGGCCTGGTATGAAGCGGCCGGCTTTGCCGTGCTGGAATATCGGCGGCAGAGCCCCGAGCATTATATGTTTGTAGTGGAACGCGCGGCCTGAACCGGCGCCTCACGAGCGATCGGCCTCGCTCGCCGCCAGCGCGCGCATACGGATGATCCTGCCGTCGAGCCGCTTGATTTCCGCCTTGGCGGCCATGCGCGCCAGCGTCCGGTAGAGCGCCTCGTGCGTAAGGCCGAGTTCGGCCGCCAGCTCCTTGAGCGTGCCCTTGACGGCGACCGTCGCGCCGTCGGCGCCGGCATGAAGCGCGAGATAGTGCCGCACGCGGTCGCGCGCCGAATGGATGTTGCGCAACTCCATGCGCGTGCGCAGGTCCATGACCTGGCGCGCGAGCCGTGTCATGAACGACTTGGCGACTTCCGGATTGCGTTTGAATTCTGCCAGGACCCCCTCTTTCGCATAAAGACGGACCTTCGCAGCCGTGCTGGCAATCGCGTCGCAATGATAAATCGACGAGAACAAGGAGGCTTCGGCGATCATGTCGCCGCTGCCCGCTGTGTAGAGCACGGTCTCCCGCCCGGAGCGATCGACCCGCGCCAGCCGGACGCGGCCGCTCAGAACCTGGTAGGCCCCGATGGTTCGCTGCCCGGTCCGGAACAACGTCTGTCCGGCCGCCAGGTCACGCTCCCTGGAGCGGACCCGCAGATTCGGGAAAATAGCGTGCGGCCCAGCCATGCGTTTGGCTCTTAAGAAAACAATAGAAGTCTAGCGCAAACGGCAAGCGTCTGCCCGCCGCCGCCAAAGAATCGCGCGGCGGTAACGGGCACCGCTTTCCGCCGCCCCGCCGCCGGCTGTTATCATTGATTTATGTCATAATGCGTCAGGGCGAGCGGTCCATTTTAGCCGGCCGGCCATCAAGGGCGTGTCATTTGATGACGCTATGAAACGGCAGTCGAAGGAGACGAAAATTGGACGCCGAGCGCGATCGATTGACGCCGGCGCGGCCGGTGCTGGCATCGCTGGCGGCGTTCGTGTCCGCTGGCTTGCGGCCGCGCAGCCTGCTCGCCCGCGCGATCGTGGTGGTGCTTGCCGCCAAGCTCATCGCGGTTATCGCCATGATGACGTTTTCCCATTTTGCCGACCAGACAGCGGTCGTCGACGCGGCGGCCGTCAGCCGTTTGCTCGGGCCGTCGTCGCGGCCGTGAACGAAAGAGAGACACGACCATGGAACACTTCGACCCGGTAAGCCTGGCGCGGCTGCAGTTCGCGATGACCGCGCTTTATCACTTCCTGTTCGTGCCGTTGACGCTCGGGCTGTCGTTTCTGCTCGCCATCATGGAGAGCGCCTACGTCATGACCGGCCGCACGATCTGGCGCGACATGACGCGCTTCTGGGGCAAGCTGTTCGGCATCAATTTTGCCATGGGGGTGGCCACCGGCATCACCATGGAATTCCAATTCGGCACCAATTGGGCCTACTACTCGCATTATGTCGGCGACATCTTCGGCGCGCCGCTAGCGATCGAAGGCCTGATGGCGTTCTTCCTGGAATCGACCTTCGTCGGACTGTTCTTCTTCGGCTGGGATCGCATGAGCAAGCTCGGCCACCTGACGGTGACCTGGCTGGTGGCCATCGGCTCCAGCATGTCAGCGCTGTGGATCTTGATCGCCAACGGCTGGATGCAAAATCCGGTCGGGGCGCAATTCAATCCCGACACCATGCGGATGGAATTGAGCTCGTTCTACGATCTGCTGTTCAATCCGACCGCGCAATCCAAGTTCGTGCATACGGTCAGCGCCGGCTACGTGACCGGAGCGGTCTTCATGCTGGCGATCAGCGCCTATTACCTGCTCAACAACCGCCATGCCGCGTTCGCCAAACGCTCCATCATCGTTGCCTCCGCGTTCGGGCTGGCCTCGGCGCTGTCGGTCGTCGTGCTCGGCGACGAGAGTGGTTACACCATCACTGAAAACCAGAAGATGAAACTCGCCGCCATCGAGGCGATGTGGAAGACCGCGCCGGCGCCGGCGCCGTTCACGCTGTTCGCGGTGCCCGACGTGGCCGCCCAGCAGAACCATTTTGAGATCAAGATTCCGTGGGCGCTCGGGATTATCGCAACGCGGTCGTTCGATACGCCGGTGCAGGGCATCGACGAACTCGTGGCGCGGGCGCAGACGCGGATCAAGAGCGGCATCGTCGCTTATGACGCGCTCGAGCGGGTGAAGGCCAATCGCAGCGATACCAAGGCGCGCATCGATCTCGAGATCCATGCGCACGACCTCGGCTATGCGCTGCTGCTCAAGCGCTACGTGTCCGATCCGCGCAAGGCCGACGACGCCCAGATCGCCAAGGCCGCGGCCGACACGGTGCCCGGCGTGGTGCCGCTGTTCTGGACCTTCCGGATCATGGTCGCGCTCGGCTTCTATTTCATCGGTCTGTTCGCGGCCGCGTTCTACTACACGTCCAAGCTCGACTTCTCGCGCACCTGGTTGCTGCGCCTGTTCCTTTGGTCGCTGCCGTTGCCGTGGCTCGCGGCCGAGCTCGGCTGGTTCGTCGCCGAATACGGCCGCCAACCCTGGGCGATCGATGGCGTGCTGCCGACGTTTTTGGCGTCGTCCTCGGTCTCGCTCGCCCAGATCCTGTTCACTTTGTGCGGCTTCGTCCTGTTCTACTCGTCGCTGGCGGTCGTCGATTTCATCCTGATGCGGAAATACGTGCGCATGGGGCCGGTCGAGGCTCTCGGTCAGGATAGTTCGTCCGCGCTCCGCCCAGCCAACGCCTCGTGAAGGAGCACTTCCATGTCCATTCCGGTCGACTATGAAATCCTTCGCGTGATCTGGTGGCTGTTCCTCGGCGTGCTGCTGATCGGCTTCGCCATCATGGACGGCTTCGATCTCGGCGTCGCGACCTTGCTGCCGTTCGTCGCGCGCAACGAAACCGAGCGGCGCGTTGCCATCAACACCATCGGCCCGGTCTGGGAAGGCAACCAGGTCTGGCTGATCACCGGCGGCGGCGCGATCTTCGCCGCATTCCCGCCGGTCTACGCGGCGTCCTTCTCCGGCTTTTATATCGCGATGTTCCTGGTGCTGGCGACCTTGATCTTGAGGCCGGTCGGCTTCGAGTTCCGCAACAAGATCAAGGATGCGCGCTGGCGCACGTTCTGGGACTACGCCTTATTCGCCGGCGGCTTTGTGCCGTCGCTGGTGTTCGGCGTGGCCTTCGGCAACATTTTGCAAGGCGTACCGTTCCGCATCGATAGCGACATGCGCGTGCTGTACGAAGGCAGCGGGCTGTTCGAATTGCTCAATCCGTTCGGCATCCTGTGCGGTCTGGTGTCGGTCGCCATGTTGACGACCCACGGCGCGGTCTATCTGACGGTCAAGGCGGAAGGTCCGGTGAAGGAACGGGCCAAGGCTTACGTGCGGATCGGCGCGCTGGTCACGGTTGGGCTGTTTATCATCGCCGGGATCTGGACCGCCTTCGCGCTCAAGGGCTATGCGATCACCAGTGCGATCGTCACCGACGGCCCCTCGAACCCGCTGTTGAAGACGGTCGCGCAGGTCCGCGGGCAATGGTTCGCCAATTTCGGCATCCACAAGTGGATGATGCTGGCGCCGGCGCTCGCCATTCTCGGGCCGCTGTTGACCATTGCGCTTACCGCCGGCAAGCGCGCGGGCCTTGCTTTCATCACCAGCGCGCTCGGCATCTTCGGCGTCATCTCGACCGCGGGCGTGAGCATGTTCCCGTTCCTGATGCCGTCCGACATCATGCCGCAGGCGAGCCTGACGGTGTGGGACGCGTCCTCCAGCCAGCTGACGCTGTTCGTGATGCTGATCGCGACGCTGATCTTCCTGCCGATCGTGCTGACCTATACCGGCTTCGTGTTCCGCGTGCTGAGAGGGCCGGTGACCGCCAAGCAGATCGATAGCAATTCCAGCAATCTCTATTGAGGAAAAAATCAATGTGGTATTTCGCCTGGATTCTCGGCCTTGGTTTTGCCTGCGGTTGCGGCATTCTCAATGCCGTGTGGCATGAGCATCAACTGCCGGACGAGAGCATCGCCGAATAGCGGCCGGCTGTTTTATGCGGAAGGCCGGCCATGCTTTCGCGGCGGCGATTGTTGATGCTCATGGCGGCGGCGAGCCTGCATACCCCGGCCATGCTCAACCGATCTTGCAGATCGGCAGGGATTCGCCCGAAAGAAAAGTCATTCTCGACGCCGTGCGCGCTTCGGTCGAACGCAGGCTCGGAATCAAGGTCGTTTTTGTCGTCGACCGGATCACGGTCTTCGGCGATTGGGCCTTCGCATCGGTGCATCCGCGCAACGAAGCGGGCAATCGCATCGATTACCGGCGCACGCGCATTGCCAAAGACTTCGATCCAGAACAGGACAGCGACCTTGCCGGCGCTTTGTTGCGGCGGAAGGACGCTGCCTGGTCGGTCGTCGAGGAAGCTTTCCTGCCGACCGACGTCTATTGGGAGGAATGGGAGACGAAGTACAAATTGCCGCGCGCGCTATTTTTTAGCGAATAGCATTCAGCCTTTGATGAACGTCCCGCTGCGCAATTCGCTTACAGCCTGTTGCAGTTCGGCCTGCGTGTTCATCACGATCGGCCCGTACCAGGCGACCGGCTCCTCGATCGGCTTGCCCGACACCAGCAAAAAGCGGATGCCCTTGTCGCCGGCCTGCACGGTGACTTCGTCGCCTGAATCGAACAGCACCAGCGAGCGGTCGCCGACCGGCTCGCGGAACAGGATTTCCTCGCCGCCGACCTGTTTCTCGGTCAGCACGCCGAACGGCTTGGACGCATAGGCGAAGCTGCCGGTGCCCTCGAACACGTAAGCGAAGGCCTGGCGCTCGACTTCGACCTTGAGCGTCTTGCGCTTGCCCGCCGGCACGAAGACGTCGAGATAGCGCGGATCGGCGGCGACGCCTTCGATGGGGCCTCGTCTGCCCCAGAAATCGCCGCACACCACGCGCACATGCGTGCCGTCGTCGTCGGTGATCTCCGGGATCGCCGCGCCTTTGACGTCCTGGTAGCGCGGCGCCGTCATCTTGAGCGAAGAGGGCAGGTTGGCCCACAGCTGGAAGCCGTGCATGCGGCCTTGCGCGTCGCCCTGCGGCATTTCCTGGTGCATGATGCCGCGCCCGGCGGTCATCCACTGCACGTCGCCTTTGCCGAGCGTGCCGTGGCTGCCGAGGCTGTCGCGATGTTCGACGGTACCTTCCAGAATATAAGTGACGGTCTCGATGCCGCGGTGCGGATGCCAGGGGAAGCCGGCGAGATAATCGGCCGGCCGGTCGTTGCGGAAATCGTCGAGCAGCAGGAACGGATCAGTCTCGGCGGTCTGGCCGAAGCCGAAGGCGCGCCGCAGCTTGACGCCGGCGCCTTCGATGGTGGGCGTGGACTGCACGATGCGTTTGACGGGTCGGATGGACACGGGGTCTTTGCCTTTCGGATTTAGGCCGCGGCGGCGACTTTATTCGGCTGGAACCGCGCCGCGAAGCCGGCGAACTGATCGATGAACGTCTTGAGGAATGTGCGCGTGCTGTCGTCGGTCACGTTGCCTTGGGCATCGACCAGCTCGGGTTTGAATTGAATATAGGCTTCGCCGCCGATCACTTGTAGGCCGAGGTCGCCGAGCACCGCGCGCAAATGCTGCTGGGCGACGGCGGTCGAAATGACGCCGCCCGAGGTTCCGATGATGGCCGCCGGCTTGCCGGGCCAGGAGGTCTTGCCCCAGGGCCGCGCGCCCCAGTCGATGGCGTTCTTGAGCAAGGCGGGAATCGAGCGGCTGTGCTCGGGGGTGACGAACAGCAGGGCGTCGAAAGCGGCGAGGTCCGCCTTGAAGCGGGCGACCGGCGCCGGCACCGGATTTTCGTTATCCTGGTTGTACATCGGCAGGTCGTCGATCGCGATGAGTTTGGCCTCGAATTGATCGGCGCCGAGGCGGACCAGCGCTTGGGCGAGCTTGCGGTTGATGGATTCGCGCCGGTTGCTGCCGACCAGGATGCCGAGCTTGTGCTTTGCCATGGGAGCCTCTATTTAGTGGTTACGAATAATTACCAGGGCTACATAAGTGACCATGCTGAAAACGCAAGAAGGCACACGGCGCACACCAGGTAACCTACATGTGCCCGAGGACTGCCGGGCGGTGAGCGAGGTGCTCGCGCGCGTCGGCGACAAGTGGACCGTGCTGGTGGTGTCCACGCTGGGCGACGGGCCCAAACGCTTCAACGAATTGCGCAAGGCGCTGGGCTCGATCTCGCAGCGCATGCTGACGCTGACCTTGCGCGGGCTGGAACGCGACGGGCTGGTGACGCGCACGGTGTTTCCGACCAATCCGCCGCGAGTGGATTACGAGCTGACGCGGCTCGGCCGCTCGCTGCTCGAGCCGGTGAGCGAACTGGGCTCCTGGGCGCGCAAGAACCGCCCCGCCATCCACGACGCGCGCGCGCGGTTCGATACCGCCGGGAACGGGCGTTAGCGCTGCGCTTCAGCGCGCCAAAGCCGCCGCCATCATCGCGAGGCAAGTGACGCAGCCCGCCGCCGGCACCCAGAGCGGCACGCGGACATGCGGGCCGTCGCTGTGAATCCGGCGGTGGCGCAGGCGCAGCAGCGACAGATTGACCAGCAGGAATACCAGCAAGGTGGCGAGCGAGGTGCCTTCCGCCAGCTGCTCGAACGGAACCAGCAACGCAAGCGCCAGCGTCGCCACAACGATCGCGGCGGTGGCGAACAGCGGCGTCGCCGTTTTCGGATGCACGCGGCCGGCAAAGTCGGGCAGGTCGCCCTACCGCGCCATGCCGTAGACCACGCGCGCGGCCATCGTCATCTGCGCCAGAATGGTATTGAGGGTGGCGACGATGGCGATGAGGCTGATGGTGACCGGGCTCACGTTCGCGATCGTGTGGAATACGAGGCTGAGCGGCGCGGACGAGGCGGCGAGTTCACCGACCGGCACCGCCGCCACCGCGATGGCCGCGACCGCGACGTACAGCACCGTGCTGATGACAAGTGTCAGCGCCATGGCGCGGGGAATGTCGCGGTGTGGCGCCTTGGCTTCCTCCACCACATTGGCGAGGTCCTCGAAGCCGATGAAAGCGAAAAACGCGAGCAGGCTGGCATAGCCGATGCCGGACAGCGTGCCGGCATCGAACGGCGGCAGGGCAAGCGCGGACGCGACCGGGACCCCGGCATGGATGCCGGCGACGATGATGATGGCGAGGCCGCCGGCTTCGATCAGCGTGAACAGGCTGGCGAGCAGCACCGACTCCAGAATGCCCCAGGCGGCGACCGCGCCGAGCGCGGCCAGCACCGCCGCGACGATGACGCCTTGCGGCCAATCGACGAACTGCCCGATATAACCGGCGGCGCCGAGCGAAACCGTGGCCGAGGATACGATGCCGATCAGGATCGTCATCAGCCCGGTGAGCGTGGAGGCGGTGCGCGAGCGGAACGCGGCCCGCACATAGGCCGCTTCGCCGGCGCTCACCGGAAAGCGTGTCGCCAATTCGGCGTAGGAACCGACGGTAAAGGCCATGGTCAAGGCGGCCAGCAGGAACGACCACGGCGCATAACGGCCGGCGTGGCCGGCGACGGCGCCGATCAACACATAGATGCCGGCGCCGATGGTGATGCCGACGCCGTAAAGCACCAGCAGCGGCAGCCCGAGCCGGCGCCGCAGCGCGACCGGCAACTGGAACGGCGCCTCGTGGTCCATGGCGGCAGGTTAACAGCGGAAAGGAGGGCCGCCTTGCGCGACATCAAGCGTGCGGCGGCAGGCCCGGCGCCTGCCGAACCTGCCATATTAACGTCTGGCATTAACACGCTGATCTATTTGATATTTACCTGTATTTTGCCGGAGCTATCCACAGCCGCGCCATAGCCTGACTATACGATGAGCTTCGCGAGTTGTGAGGGATCGCGTGGGCGTTTTTTCACTTCAGAACCCATAATGTTTCAACGCCAACGCGATGCCCAAGCTTGCAACCAGCAATACAATCATCCAGCCAACAACATGGTAATTAGCTCCGTGCATTGGGCGGCGTTTGCGGTGGTTAGCCACCCTTCTTCTCCGGTTCTTTAATCAGCTTGAACAAAGGTATGCGCGAACTGCTCCAGATTTCGAGCGTCTTGCCACAAGATCGGCATTCAAAGGTATCTATATCGCGAAAAATTACCTTTTCTTCTGTCCGTTCATAGACCGCGCCGCAGTCGCAAATGACGATGGTTCCAACCATTATGCCAATATGCAGTCGTTCGCGCGAGACGGCTAGGCCAAAAATTAGGACTTAAATCCAAACTGACCTGCTACCTCAGCGGCGGTAGTGGGTCATGCGGCACGCTCCCTTGCTAGGAATCCCCCACGCTCTACAGTTGTATCCGGCCGACCCGCGCGGCCATGGAACGCCGCCGTGTCGGCGGCGTTGACGGCAAGCGACTGTGGTCCGCGAACGCGTGCCGCGGATGTGGCGCGCAGGATAGTCCGACCCGGAGGTCGTCATGCTGGAAAGCGACGAAGACCGCATTGTCGAAACGACGGCCGAGGCGCGCGCCGGCGTGACCGGTCAGAACGTGCGCACCGTGCTGATGGCCAGCCTGGTCGGCGCTATCCTGCTGATGATCCTGATCGCGGCGGTTACGTTCCACTGACAAGCGCCGCATAGGCATCCATTTGCGCCGGCTTTTGCCGGCGCTTTTGTTTTGGGGAGTGCCGCCATGGCGACGCCATCGCCTTCGCCCGCGGCGCGACGACGTGCGCCCGGCCGGCCCGGCCGCATCAAGGCCTGGCGGCAGGCTTAGTGTGCCGCGACGTTTTCGGGGAGCCGCGCCGGCTATAGCTTCATGAAGGTATTGAACTGGACGATCATCTTGGGCCACAGGGCCAGACAGTCGTCTAGATTCTCGGTCGTACTGCGGGTGACCAGAACGTCCTGCTCGGCCCAGATCACCTTGCCGGGCTTGGAATAGACGCGCAGGTAGCGCTTGGTGGTATTCCACTCGTTGATCCGCGCTTCGCTCGCGCTGTTGTTTGACCAACCGGCGGCGAACTGGATGGCGCCGCAGCGGTTATCGGTGCAATCGAAGAAATAGACGTCGAAATTGATCTCGGAGGCGAGGCTGTGCACGATCACATTGCCGCGGCTATCCTTGTCGATCTTGGCGGGCAGGCCGTCGGCCAGCATGACCTCGACCATTTCCTCGCGCGTGATGCCTTGCTCATTGAGCGGGCTCGCGAAAGCCGGCGCGGCGGACATAAGCGCGGCCGCCACAACGGCGGAAAAACTCAAGTGTTTCATCGGAACGCCCCCCAAATATCCGACGAAAACGCGCGGGAAATCAAGGTGCGCGGGCAACATCGGCGCCCGTCTCGGATAAAAAAGTGCCATGTCGGCGGCGTCGTGCAGGACTCCGACGCCATCAAGCTGATGAAGTTCGCGGCGAGCTGACGATTTGCCGCGGGCGGCGGTTGCGCCGGCGCCATAGTCGGCGCAATTTAGAACCGGAAAACGGTCAGAGAAATCGTCGCATGGACAAAGAGGTCGCCCGCGAGGTCATTCGCGCCGCGTTCCGTAGCGGCGCCGAGCTGCAAAAACTGCTCGGCCTGCTGAAGGAACGCTGCAGCCCGGAGGACTACAAGGATTACGCCCGGCAGGTGACGACGGCAATCGACGACATCGACGCCGCGCTGTTGGATAAAGTGTTGTCGCAATTTCCCGAGCTCAGAGACGAAATCCTGGCGCACCAGGCGCGCGCCGGGCAT
>PMAF01000107.1 GCA_003152455.1 Hyphomicrobiales bacterium | reverse complement strand
CCGGCGCCTCTTTTCGCGCCTGCTCGAACAGGTCGCGCACGCGCGCAGCGCCGACGCCGACGAACATCTCGACGAAATCGGAGCCGGAAATGGTGAAGAACGGCACGTTGGCTTCGCCGGCGACCGCGCGCGCGATCAGCGTCTTGCCGGTGCCCGGGGGCCCGACGAGAAGCACGCCGCGCGGAATACGTCCACCCAGGCGCTGAAATTTTCCCGGATCGCGCAGGAATTCGACGATCTCCTGCAAATCCTGTTTGGCCTCGTCGACGCCGGCAACGTCCTCGAACGTGACGCGGCCGTGCGATTCCGCCAATAATTTCGCGCGCGACTTGCCGAAGCCGAGCGCCTTGCCGCCCGCCCCCTGCATCTGCCGCGACAGGAAGATCCACACGCCGATCAGCGCGATGAACGGCAGCCACGACACCAGCAGCGAGACGAACCACGGCACATTGTCCGATGGCGGCCGCGCGGTGATCGAGACGCCCTTGCTATAGAGCTTTTGCACCAGAGTCGGGTCGCTCGGCGCATAGGTCTGGAAGCTGGTGCCGTTGGCGAAGGTGCCGTGAATTTCCGGACCCTGAATCACCACATCGCGCACGCGGCCCTGGTCGACCTCGCTCAGCAACTGCGAGAACGAGACGTCCTGCGCGGTCGTGCGCTGACCAGGATTCTGGAATAGCGTGAACAGCGCGAGCAGCAGCAGGACGATAATCACCCAGAGGGCGAAATTGCGCAGATTGGCGTTCATCAGGCGTCCTTACCGCCGCTTTGGGCGCTCGCGGCCTTTGCACGTAAGTCGAAAATTCGTGGCAGCTTCACGTCGTTTCCGTTCACAATGTAGGCAACACAAGCCCGCATGGAAAGGGTTCGAATCTCACATATTCTAGCGCGATTTCGCCGGCTTGGCGTTACCGCGTCGGCGTGTGGTTAAGGGTCTGCCATGGCGCGGAGGCGCCCTTTCCACCGTGATTTCAGGCCCATCGAGCGTCACAATCGCTCCGGCCAGGCTGCGCCGAAACCCCGCGGTGCCGGCCTTTTGGGCAGCCGCAAGCGCGGCCGTGAGCGCCTCCAGCTTGGCCAATTCGACGGGCCCCTCGTCTCCAATCCTCGCCACCGCGCGGCCGAGCAGGCGCAGCGCGATCTCGGCTGGCAAGCGGGCATAGGCCGCCGCGTCGAAGGCTTCGCCCGGCGCGCTCGCCGGCCGCGCCAATTCGGAGGCGGCACGCTCGACCGCGGCTTCGATCGCCAGGTCGGCGCGCTTGAGCCGCCGCGCCAAAAGCGAAAGCCGGCGGGCGTCGAGGCCCTCGCGCGCGAGTTCCGCCATCAGGCCGCGCAGCCGTGCGCGCGTGAAGCGCGGATCGCGGTTGGACGGATCGTCGGCGAATGGAATCGTCGCCGCCTTCAGGGTGGCGACCAGCCGCACTTTGGGAATATCGAGCAGCGGCCGGACGAGTTTGATTTGCCCCTCGCCGTCCCCGGGCACGGCCGAAATCCGCGCCATCGCCGCCAGCCCGCTCATTCCGCTGCCCCGGCTCATGCGGATCAATACGGTCTCGGCCTGGTCGTCGCGCGTATGCGCGGTGAGGATGTGCCCGGCTTTCGCTTTGCGCGCCGCGTCGGCGAGCAGGCGATAGCGCGCCGCCCTCGCCGCCTCCTGCAAGCCGCTCTTCGGCTTGGCTCCGCTCCAGCGCAGCGTGCGATGCGCGATGCCGAGCTTGCGGGCGAGCCGCCCGACCGCCGCCGCTTCACGTTTGGCCGCCGCGCGCAAGCCGTGGTCGACGGTGACGGCGAGCAGCGCCGGCTTGCGCTTCAGCGCCTTGCGCCAGCGCGAGGTCAGCACCATCAACGCGGTGGAATCCGGTCCGCCGGAAACCGCCAGCACCAGCGCCGGCAAATGTTCGAGATCGGAAAAAAGGGATTTGGCTTCGGCTGCGGCGACCGGTGAAGATTCTTGCGTGGGCATGATCTTTTTCCGAAAACCGGTTCCCACTTTTCGGGATCATGCCCGCTCAGCAGTGCCCACGCTTTTGTTCCTGGGTGACGCCGCGTTTCACGCTCGCCGAGGCGCGCGGGAATTTGCGGCCGACCTCGGCCAGCGTGGCGCAGGCCGCTTCCTTCTGATGCAGCGCGGCGAGCGACTGCCCGAGCCGCAGCAGCGCGTCCGGCGCCTTGCCGGAGTGCTCGAATTTGGTCGAGACCGCCAGGAAGGATTCCGCCGCGTCGCGATAGCGCTGGCGCTGGAACAGGCTCTCGCCCAACCAATATTGCGCGTCCGGCACCAGCTTTTCTTCCGGATACTTGCGCAGGAAATCGCGGAAGGCCTGCTCGGCCAGCGCGTAATCCTTATGCAGCACGTAGCCATAGGCCATGTCGTACTCGTCCTTTGGCGTCGCCGAAGGCGGCAGCGTGGCGAGTTGCGTGCCGGCGGCTGCCGGAGCGCGCGCCGGCGGTGGCAACTGCGACGGCGGCATCGGCGTCGCATTCGCCATCGCACCCGGCTGTGCCGGTGGATTGGCCGAGAGCGTCGACAGATCGAGCGGAGCGCCCACGTCACGGCCGCCGGGCGCGCCCACGGGCGGCCCGTCGTCGGCATTCGGCAGCGGAGCGGCGGCCGTTTCGTTGCCGAGCACGCGCGGCTCGCCGGGCGCATTCGGATGCTGCGCGGGGTTGAACACGTCGGCACGGCTACCGGACATGGCGGCCGGCGGCGCGTTGACCGGCGGCTGCGTCGACATCGCGCGCGGTTGCGCTCCCGTCGGCGGGCCGCCTTTGGAGCCGAGTTGCTGGAAGCGATACTCGGTATCTGTCTGCATCCGCTGCAGCTGCATCTGCAGCACCTGGTTCTGATGCTGCAGATCTTCGATCGTGCCGGTGAGCTGGCGCAAAGCGCTTTCGATGCGGTCGATGCGCGAGCCGACGTCGGCGTTGTCGGCCTGCGCCACGCGCGGCTGCTCGCCTTGCGCCTGGCTTGGCGGCTCGGCTTGGCGCTGCGGCGGCTGGTCGCCCCGGCTGAACAGATTATCGAGGAAGCCGCCGGAGGAACGCTGATCCTGCGCTCCGGCCGGACCGGCCAGCAGCAGCAGCAACGGAAGCGCGGCGAGCGCCGTGATGCGAATTCGGTGGCGTGAATGGGTCATGATGCACAGTCCGGTAGCGGGCAATACAGCTAGCATAGAGCGGGCTGCGTCCAAATTGTGACTGGAGCCCTTGTCGGCCATTCACGTCCTGTGACCGGCGGCTAAAGACGTCAATGCCCGGCGCGAGGCCGGGCATGACAGTTTCCTAAACACAACACGAAGCGTCGGCGTCTTACGAACTGACGCCGAGCACCGTGACCGCACGCCGGTTCTGCGACCAGCAGGAGATGTCGTCGCACAGCGCGACCGGCCGCTCCTTGCCGTACGAAATAGTGTGCATGCGGTTCGCCACCACGCCGCGCGAGATCAGATAGTCGCGAACGGTCTGGGCGCGGCGGGCGCCGAGCGCGATGTTGTATTCACGCGTGCCGCGTTCGTCGGCGTGGCCTTCGACGGTGAACTGGCCGTACTGGCTATAGTTGTTCAGCCACTGCGCCTGCTTGTCGAGCGTGGCGCGCGACTGCGGCGTGAGCTCGGAAGAATCGGTTTCGAAGAAAACGCGGTCGCCGACATTGACCACGAAGTCCTGCTGACTGCCGGGCGTCGCCTGGCCAGCCGCGTTGGCCTGCGCATCCTCGGCCGTATTCTTAGCACAGGCTGAAATCGCCAGCGCCGCCGCCAAAACGGCCACGAGCCGCGCCGCGCGGAAGATATGCTTCACGTTGGACATCCCGGTGCCTCCATTCTCACTCACACAACGACCGGAGCTAGTCTCATCGTCTACCAGTCCGGTGGTTAAGCGAACCTTCCATCAACCTTGATGGAACCTTGCGTGAGGCCCCTAAAATTATCTGAGCCACGTAAACCTATTCTGATGGTTAAGAACGGGTTAAAATGTGGCGCTGTTACGACAATAATGGCGACCAGGCCGGATCCGAGGCATAGCTCGGGGTCGGCACCTTGAGCTGGTTCCGGCCGGTGATATCGATGGTGTAAAGCGAGGGACCGGCGCCAGGATCGCTGAAATACATCAAGACTCGCCCGTTTGGGGCGAAAGTCGGCCCTTCGTTGTGGAAGCCCTCGGTGAGGATGCGCTCGCCCGAGCCGTCCGGCTTGAGGATGCCGATCGAAAATTGCTCGCGCGCCTGGCCGGTGAAGGCGATGTAGTCGCCGCGCGGCGACCAGACCGGGGTCGAATGATGCCCTTCGCCGAAACTGATTCGCTGCGCCGGGCCGCCCGAGGCCGCCATCACATAGATCTGCTGGGTGCCGCCGCGGTCGCTTTCAAAGCAGATGCGGGTGCTGTCCGGCGAGTAGCACGGCGCGGTGTCGATCGCCGGCGTATCGGTGAGGCGCGTGGTCGCCTTTGAGCGCAGATCCATGACGAACAGATTTGAATTGCTGCCTTGTTGCAGGCTCATGATGACGCGCTGGCCGTCGGGCGAAAACCTCGGGGCGAACGTCATGCCGGGAAAATTGCCGACGATCTCGCGCTGGCCGGTTTCGATGTTGAGCAGATAGACGCGCGGCTGCCCCTGCCCGTACGACATGTAAGTGATCTCTTGCGTCGTCGGGTTGAAGCGCGGCGTGAGCACGAGATCGTCGCCGCGCGTGAGATAGCGCACGCCGGCGCCGTCCTGATCCATGATGGCGAGGCGCTTGACGCGCCGGTCCTTTGGGCCGGTCTCGTCGACGAACACGATGCGGCTGTCGAAATAGCCCTTCTCGCCGGTCAGCCGCTCGTAGATCGCGTCGGAGATGATGTGCGCGATTCTGCGCCAGTTGTCGGGCGTGGTGAAATATTGCTTGCCGTCGAGCTGCTGGCCCGCGAACACGTCCCACAGCCGGAATTCGGCTTTGAGCCGCCCATCCGGTTGCTTGGTGATACGGCCTGTGACCAGCGCCTGCGCGTTGATGACGCGCCAATCGGCAAAGCCCGGCACGGCGTCGCTATTGGTTATTCTCTCGGTAAAGGCCCGCGGATCGATCGGCGCGAACAGGCCGCTGCGCTGCAGATTGCCGGTGATGATTCCGGTAACGTTGCGCGCGATGTCGGTTTCGGACGGTGCGCCGGCCAGGAAGTCGGGCAGCGCGATCGGCATCGGCTGCACGTTGCCTTGCGTGATGTCGACGCGCACCGCTGCCGCGACCGCGCGCGGCAACAGCCCGGTCATGAGGCCGCCGGCGGCCAAGGAGGCGTGCGTGAGCAGACGGCGGCGGCTCAATTGCGACCGGCCGTGGCGTGAAGCGATCAAGGAATCGACCATTGGGGTGTTAGGCTTCCGGTTTCTGAAATATTGCTAGTGGAACATGTCGCTTGGCTTGAAGGCGAGCTCCATGTCTTGCCAGCTGTCATAAGTCTCTTTCCGCAACATCGTATAGGGCTGGCACTGCAGGATCGCGCGCCTGGCGCTTTCGGCGAAAGCCGGGCCGACGGCGTTCGGTTTGCCGCCGATCACGTCCGGACCGCGCTTCACGCTGCCGTCGGAATTGAACAGCACGCGGAAGACGACGACCAAATCCTGCGCGCTGTCGAGGCCGACGGGCGGCGACCAGCAATCGGTAATCCGGCGCCGGAAGGCGTCGATCTCGCTCTGCGACAGGTGACTGGCGGTGGCGTTGGCGCGCCCGAGCCCGGGCGTCTGATTGATTTCGGCGCCGGTCGCGGCCTGGCGCTGCGGATCGCGCTTGTCGAGCAGCGCGGCGATCTTGTCGGCGTCGAACTTGGGCTGCTGATGGACCGGCTTTTTCGGCGGCATCGGCTGCGGCTCGGCCTTGGCCTGCTTCTGCTCGTCCTGCTTCTTGAGCTTCTCGGCGATCGGATCGGGCCTGGGCAGCGGCTGAGGCTCCGGCGTTTTTTGCGCCGTGGCCTTGACCTCCTGCTTCTCGGTGAGCTTGGGCACCGGCTCGTCCGACGGCTTTGTCTCGCCGATTTTTTCCACCAGCGCCTTCGGCTTTTCGAGCTTGGGCGCCTGCTTGACGCCCTTGGTCATCTCGGAGAAGTCCTTATCGCTCACCAGATCGACCGGCAGCGATTCCGCCGGCGTGACCTCGAAGGTCTTGCCGGTAAAGGACACCAGCGCCCACAGCAGCACTGCCGCGTGCAGGCCGGTCGAGATCGCTGACGCCACGCGCATCTGCATTATTTTGCCTTCGAGCCCTGCTCGAATTCGGTCACCAAGGCTACCCGATGGAAGCCGGCCGCCGAAAGCTGCCCCATCACTTTCATCATGGATCCGTAATCGACTTTTTTGTCGCCGCGCACATAGACGCGGGCCTCGGTACCGCCGCGCGCCTGCGCCACCGCCTGCAGCTTGGGGATCAGATCGTCCATGCTGATTTCGGCGTTTTGCAAGAAAACCTTGCCCTTCTCGTTCACCGACAGCGTGAGCGGCTCCTTGTCCTGTTCGAGGCTCTTGGCCTGGCTTTGCGGCAGGTCGATCGGCACCCCGACCGTGAGCAGCGGCGCCGACACCATGAAAATGATCAGCAGCACCAGCATCACGTCCACCATAGGTGTGACATTGATGTCGGAGGTGACGTTGGCTGCTTCGTTTCGCTTTGCTAATGCCATGGAATTGTGTCTCCTGCTCTACGCTTGCGTCGGTACCGCAGCCCCAAACGGCCTTTGTGGAGAGCCGGGCGCTTCCGCCCGGCCAGCCACTGGCAACTCATGGGTGCAATCTGCGGCCTTATAACTGGCCTTATAATTTACGACCGGCGCATGCTCCGGCGCTTGAGGAAGTAATCGATCAGTTCGCTCGAGGAGTTGTCCATCTCCACGTCGAACGCTTCCACGCGACCGGTCAGATAGTTGAACATCATGACCGCCGGAATGGCCACGAACAGGCCGACGGCGGTGGTCACGAGCGCTTCGGAAATGCCGCCGGCAACTGCTGCCAGACCGGTTGCCTTTTCTTTGGCGATGCCGTTGAAGGCGTTCAGAATGCCGACGACCGTTCCGAACAGTCCCACGAAGGGAGCCGTCGAACCGATGGTCGCCAGACCGCCCAAGCCACGCTTCAGTTCGGCGTGCACGATGGCTTCGGTGCGCTCCAGAGCGCGCTTCGAAGCTTCGATCGTCTCACCGGGGATTTCGCCAGGGCTATCCTGGTGAGCCTTGAATTCCATCAGGCCAGCGGTGACAACCTTGGCCAGATGGCTCTTCTTGTTGCGCTCGGCGACCTTGATCGCTTCGTCAATCTTGCCTTCTCGCAACGCCCCAGCAACTGCGGGAGCGAACGAGCGGGATTGATTGCGGGCGGCGTTGAAAGCCATCCAGCGGTCGATCATGACGCCGATCGACCATCCCGACATGATGAAGAGAACAATAACCACAACTTTCGCCAGAATACCCATCTGCTTCCAGAGCGAAATCGGGTCCCAACCGACCGAGCTGTTGTCTTGAAACAGCCAAGCGGCGAAAAGATGGAAATTACAAAGTGCGACTGTTGCCAGGTTCGCTACCATGAGTTGCTATTCCTCCTCGGAACTGTTTCGCGCCCATTTATCTGAGCGCCTTTCTCAAACTTTCTCCGGGCTTTCTCCAAACTGTGCTTGCCGGGAGAGCAATGCCGAACCCTCGGGCCTGCCCAAGAGCTGCGGCATATCAGGATGCAGAACGAGCCAATTTTGCTGCCGTGCCCCAAGCGAGGGGCTGGCCTGATTTCGCAAAACCTGCCGTCGCCATAGCGAAGCAAGGCCACGAAACTTCAGCTCCTCTGCAAATACCGATGTAACTTTGATGCAAGAAAACCTAAGTAGGCGGAGTGCCCGGGTGCCAACAAGGCGCCTTGGTCTCCCGTCTTGGGAAAAGATAGGACGGGGGAGAGCCTTTAACCGCCACAAAACCAACCTCGCCCGGAGTGTCTAGCCTCCCGACAAGCTGAAGTTCACCACCACCTGGGTTTCCACGGCCACCGGCTCGCCATTGAGCAGGTAGGGCTTATAGCGCCATTGTTTTACGGCTTCGATGGCTGCCGGCGCCAGCATGGGATGCCCACTGATTAATTGCAGATTCTGAATCGTGCCGTCTTTGCTGATTTCCGCCTGCAACACAACCGAGCCCTGAATGCGAGCCTGCTTTGCCAGTTGCGGATAGGTGGGCGTAACCTTCCTGATCAAAAGGCCGGTTGCGACGCCGGTCGACACGCGAACGCGCTGCGGAGTCGCGACCTTTGGGACCGCAACCTGGGTCGAACTAAGGATGCTACCCATCACGCCGCCGGCCGAGCCTCCGGGAATACCACCCGGAACGCCTCCCGGAACGCCGCCGCCGAGATCGGGCGGAGTTTCTTCTTCCTTGATCATCTGAATCTTCTGCGGAATCTTGGTCGGAGCGCGCAGCTGACCGTTAACCACCTCGCTCACCATCTTCACGACTTTGATGGGAGCAGCTGCCGGAGGCGGTGGTGGAGGCGGCGGCGGGGGTGGCGCGACCAGGAAGGTCATCAGCTGGGTCTTGGGCAACGCGTCGGTGTAAATCAGCGGGATCAGGATCAGTATCCCGATGAGCGCGACCTGCCCCAGGAAGGAGATGATCGCTGTAAAGTGCCCTGTGAAAATCAGGAACAGAACCAGATACCCGAGCCAGACGCTCATCACCGGCGGATCCCAGAACGCAAAAGTGTTATGAATGAAACCGGCAAAACCGTCACCGCTCATGATCGGGGTCACGATCTGAATAAAAACGATCCACAACACCACCAGCGCGGCAAAGACCCACGAAATGAAACGCTGGGTCTTGGTCATGGGCTTCTTAGGTGCCTCAATAAGGCTGTCTTCAAACATAGGCTTCTCCTACACACACCAGACCATTCGAATGTTTAGACACCGCCCGATTGGTGTTTGCTCCCGATTTCTGCCTTTTGCTCTCAAAACTCCTGGCTCTCCGGGCAGGTCAATGATTCTACGCCGTTAAGCCAGAATTAAACCTTAACCTTCTCCTTCGGCTGCGCGGAAGTGGTGCTCCCCGGCCGCAACGGCATGGCAATCGGCTTCTTGCCGCGCTCACCGCGCCATTCCTGGTACGCCACGAGAATGGGAGCGGCAATTGCAATCGAGGAATAGGTCCCGATTAGGATGCCGATGACCAGCGCGAGGCTGAAATTATGCAACACCTCGCCGCCGAAAAGAAACAGAGCAAGCACGGTAAGGAAAGTCAGGCCTGCTGTCAAGATAGTTCGACTTAAAGTTTGATTGATGCTCTTGTTGACAATGTCGGCCAACTTGTCGCGCCGCAGCAGTTTGATGTTTTCGCGTATCCGGTCAAAGACGACGATGGTGTCGTTATTCGAATATCCGATCAAGGTCAGAATGGCGGCGATTACGGTCAGGGAGATTTCCCGATCCAGGAGCGAGAAGGCGCCAACCGTAATGAGCGTGTCATGGAAGACGGTTAATACCGCGGCGACACCGTAGATCCATTCGAAACGCAGCGCCAGGTAGACGAGCATTCCGGCCAGCGAATAAAGGGTAGCCCGGATGGCTTGCCCGCGCAATTGTTGCCCAACCTGCGGGCCGACGATCTCGGCGTTGAAAATATGAAAATCGGAGACAAAGAAACTATCCTGGAGCGAGGCGACGACGGCAGGATCAGCCGCGCCCTTCAACTCGTCCATGGATGAGATCACGCCACCCTTCGTTTTATCGCGGTAGTCGACGATGGCTTGAGCTATGGACGTGTAGCGCGGGTTGGCGTCGCTGCCGGAGCCGAGGTGAAGCGGATCCTTCTCCAAAAGATAATTAAAGATGGCTAAAGAACTCGAGTTGTTGAGATCCTGCTTGCCCTGATTAACGTTGCTTTCGAGCGCCTGAATGATCTGGGTTTTGCCCTTGTCGAGAGCCTGTTCGCTGGTCTCCTGAATATCGAGGGCGATGAGGACTTCGTTATTGCCAGGCTGGCCATAGCGCTGAACGCGGGCATTCTTGAGGCCGGCGCTTTCGATCTCGTTGTGAATAGCGGATGGGTCGGGCGTGTGCGCGTACTTCACATAAACCAGCGTGCCGCCCCGGAAGTCGACCCCCAGCGGGATGCCGTGCCAGAACGCCATGGAGAGCACTCCAGCCACGCTGAAGATCAGCGAGAAAGTGAGGAAGTACCACTTCTTCCCGAGAAAATCGATGTTTGTATTTTTAAAAAATTCCACGCTGCTTACGATCCCTTCAAAAGTCCGCTTTTCGTTAATCGTCGTTCGCTGTTCGCTTTTTTCAGAAACCGCTCGCGAACAGCGAAAAGCGAACGACGAACAGCGCCCTTAGATACTTAACGCTTCGCCGCGCTGCTTGCGGCCGAGCACCCAATCAAAAATAACTCGCGAAACAAAAACTGCCGTGAACAGGTTGGCGAGCAAACCAAAAACCAGGGTCGTCGCAAATCCTTTCACCGGCCCGGTTCCGAACAGGAACAGAATCGCGGCTGACACAATCGTCGTGACGTGCGTATCGACGATGGTGATCCAGGCGTGGGCGAAGCCCTGCTCTACAGCTGATGGCGGCGTCTTGCCGTTCCTCAATTCTTCGCGGATGCGCTCAAAAATCAGCACATTCGAATCCACGCCCATGCCAACCGTCAGAATCACGCCGGCAATCCCCGGTAGCGTCAGCACTGCGCCGAAGTAGCCCATGAAACCGAGCAGGATTACAAGGTTGAGGATGAGTGCGATGTCCGCATTCACACCAGCCCAGCGGTAATAAATCAGCATGAAAATCAGGACGGCGAGCATCCCGTAGACAGCCGCCTGAACACCGGACCGAATCGAATCCGCGCCGAGCGACGGCCCCACCGTACGCTCTTCGAGATACTTGATGCCGGCCGGCAGCGCGCCCGAACGCAGCGTCATGGAAAGATCGTGCGTCTCCTGATCGGTAAATCGCCCAGTGATGACGCCGCTGTCGCTGATGGCGCTCTTGATCGTCGCCACTTCCTGCACCCGCTTGTCGAGAACTACCGCCAGGCTGTCGCCGATATGCGCGGAGGTGAAAGCCTGAAATTTGCGGCCACCTTCGCCAGTGAGAATGAACTTAACCTCCGGCTGGCCATTTTCGTCGGTGCCCGGTTGCGCGTCGCGAAGATCGCTGCCGGTCACGGCCGAGGCACGCGAGATCAGGAACCACTGCTCCCCGGTATCGCTGTTGTTGTGCGAACCAATGCTCTTACCTTGCATTAAGACAGCATCGGGCGGAAGCACACCACCGTGGTCTTGCAACGCCTGCTCCTGGCTCGAATACGGCCCGCCGAGCGATTGCTTGATCTCGAGCATCGCCGTCGACTGCATGATCTCTTTAACTCGCGCCGGATCGTCGACGCCTGGAAGCTGAACAAGTATCTGGTAATCGCCGAGGCCATGCTCTTGAATGACGGGCTCGCTCACGCCGAGTTGGTCAATGCGATTACGGATGGTTTCGATGGCCTGCCCGACGGCGCGGGTTTTCAAATCGGCGAGGCTTTGCGCCTTCATCGAGACGGTCCAGGAGTTTTCCGCCCCTGAGCTGGCGTCATACTCTGGCAAGCGGTCGGAAACGATGCTCTTGAAATCGCTGGTTTGCTCCGGAGGAACGCCCTTCACGACGATCATCTCAGGATGGTTGACCGGATCGGGCTTGGTGATGTCCGCGTAGTTGATCTTATGCGCGCGCATGTCTTCTTTAAGGCGCGCAATCGCATTGTCGGAATCGACGTTGACCGCATCATTCACCTGCACCTGCAGGATGAGGTGCGTTCCGCCGCGCAGATCGAGGCCAAGATTGATGTGATCGTGCACCAGCGCCAGTGGACCACGCCCCGACCACGTCCACGGGGGCCCGAAAATGCCCGCCACGAACACCAGCAAGATGCCCAGGATGAGGACTAACTTCCAAGTAAGATTCTTATTCATGAAAAACCGTCGATCGTCTTTTGTCGTTCGTCGTTAGCTAAAACCTCAAGGTCGAAATCGTGATCGCTTTGCGAACGACTAACGACTAACGACCGACAACTATTTTCCTTCTTCCGCCGTAGTCACCGATACCACCGATGCGCGGCTGATTTCGAGCTTTATATTATCGGGCGGCACGCGCAAAGTCAGCGCGTCGTCCTTGAGGCTGATGATCGTTCCGCGCAGGCCGCCGCTGGTCGTAATCTTGTCGCCATTCTTCAGTTCGCTGAGCATGGCTTGCCACTTTTTCTGCTTCTTCTGCTGCGGCATGATCAGCAGAAAGTAAAAAATCGCAAAAATAAACAGCAGTGGAGCCAGCCCGAGCAGACTCGTGCCGCCCGGTAGCTGCAACCACAACGCCAACCTGCCTGGTATCGCCAACAAAATTATTTCCGCTGCCAAGTCGATCCCCTGTAACAAAATACGTGATTGAACCGCAGTCGCCGGAAGCGCCCTTTCGGGCTCGGCCGAGCGGAAGCTCGGCACAAGTTTGCTGCTTTCTGCTTTCTCTGGCGAACTGCGGGAATTGTTTTCTTCTATGGCCGGAGATCCTACAACCTACAGGCTAGAGCCGGCGATGCCGCGTCCCGGTTCCGACCGGAACGGCACAGAAAGAAACTGACCTTATCCCTAAGTCAACTAGAATGCCGGACGGCTCGCCGGGTGTCAAGGCGGTAAGTGACAGGTCGCAGGTGTCAGGTCGCAGGTCGCAGGAAAACCAAAACCAAAACGTCACGCCTTGTGCCCTGGCGTTGCAGATGACGGGTTGCAGGTTTTGGTTTTCCTAACACCTGACCCTGGCACCCGAGACTGACCTCACCCTCACGCCCTGCGTATGGTAGGGACGGGTTGCAGGTTTTGGTTTTCCTGACACCTGTCGCCTAACACCTGAGACCTAGCGTCACGGCTGGTTGGCCGCGGCCAGCGGCGGCGCGGGATACTCTGGCAGCTTCTGCTTCGCCGATTGCGTGCGCTTGACCTCAAGCTCATCAAACAGCAACGCCGGGCTGGCCACGCTGTACGCGACCGGATCGAAGCGATCTTCAACATCGAGCGCGCTGCCGGCCGCGATCAGATTGCTGCGCAGCGAGCGCACGTCGAGGTCTCCGAAGACTGCGCCCCGCACCAATTCTTCGTGCCCGTCTTTCGTCCAGATGCGGTAGAGCAGCCGCGGCGTGAGCCTTGGGCCCATGGTCTGCACATAGAAGCAGTAAGCCAGCTCGCGCTGCTTGCACATCTCCACCAGCTTGCTCTTGAGTTCGGCGTCGGACTGCGGGTTCGCCGATTGCAGAATCAGATTGCCCACCTGCGGCACAGGCGGCGCCGTAGCGCCGGAGCGGCCGTGTCCGTTCGAAAGAGGGAAATCGCGAATCGGCTCGCGCCCCACGAGGTAGGCAATGAGCTGCCCTTTTTCGATCAGCGAAACGCGTTGCGCTTTCACACCCTCATCATCGATGGCGTAGTTGCCGAAGAGGCGCTTGCCCGAGATGGTGGAAATGGTCGGGTCGTCGAAAATGTTGATGAAATCGGGCAGCACGCGCGATTTGTAACTGCTGGCCCAGTGCCCCGTGGTGCGGGCATTTTCGCCAAGCTTCGGCTTCTTGCCAAGAACATTCGGCTCGACCAGATCGCTGACCACAGTCGCGGCTGCGTCGTTCGAAAACAGCACCGGGCCGCGGTATTCCTCTTCGACGACGGGTGCGTCGCGCAGCAACTTCAAGGTATCGCGAAGCTGGACCGTCGTTTTCAAAAATGCTTCGCGCGTCGGAAGCTCCTTGAGATCGTTGCCCTGATCGCCGTGCGAGCGTTGCAGCAACATGCCGTCGGCGGCCTGCGTCGATCCGGTGACGTAGATGGCGTAATGCGCGCCGCCGGAGCGGGCAACCGTGCCTTCGGAATTCAAAAAATAGCGGTTCTCGGCGGTGAAGCGCAGCGAAGATTCGAAGCTTTCCAGATCTTTGTCGGCGCGATAGGCTGCCGAAGATTCTTCAAGGAGATGAACCCAGGGCGTGAAATCGGTGGTCGAGAAATGAGCGAGGGGATCGATCACTTCGACCGGCGAGGCATGGGCGAAATCGTCGACCGGCTCGTCAACCTTTAATTGCTTGAGCGCGGCTTGCTTGGCGGAGAGCGCTTCGGTCGCAGCCTTGTATGCGCGATCAGTCGCGAGCCATACGCGGTGGCGGATGGCGAATACGTCATCGTCGGAGGGAACGAGATCGATGGTGCCTTCCCCACTGCCATAAAAGCTGTCCTGCTTGTAATCTCCGACCCGGACAGTGACGCGCAGCAGGCGGCCATGATCGCGCTGCTGGCCGCGCAGCGCGCCGAAAACCGCGCTAGCTTCGAACTGATCGATCTCGGTGACGCGATATTCGATGTAGTAAGGCGCCGCGACGTTCTCCATTTTCAGCTGAGCTTTGGAGCGATCCATTTCTTCGCGAAGCGCGCGGAGGAGTGGATCGGAGGAAGCGGGATTGACCCCGCGAGCAGAGGATGACACTGCGCAGAGAATTGCGACGGCGAGCAGCGAGGAGCGGAACGCGAAAGAGACAAGCGCGAATTGCGGGCTCGACTTGGAAACTGCATTTGGGTGGCGCGGCGCTTCAGCGCTGCGATTAATGTTTTCTTGTGACTGCGGCTTCAGCCGCTGAGGGCGTGCCGTTAGCGTCAACTCTTCGATACCTCCACCGCAGGGGCTAAAGCCGGAATTCGATAGATGCTCTTTACCGCAGCGCTGAAGCGCTGCGCCACCCAAAAGCACGCGTGCCTTGAATGCGATTTGGCTAATCACTTCGCGCCTCCCTTCTCGTCCGTCGCGCCCGGCGGCGGCGGAAGGATCGGCGGCCGCGTGTCGCCGTATTTCCGCTTCTGCACTTCCATCCCCGAGAACAACATCGCCGGCGCGGCTGCCGACACCGGAACGCTCCCCGATTCCGCTCCGCAAATGCCGTTGAAGACGCTGGTCGTGTCTCCGGTGGCGGCGATCTGGGTCAGCACGGTGAGCGGCGTGCCTACGATGTCGACGCCGCGCACCAGTTCGTCGGGACGCCCATCCGCATAAACGCGCCACACCATCACCGGCAACACCTGAAACGCTTGCGGCAGCTCGGTCGAGGTCAGGGTGAATCCGCCCTGAATGTCTTCGAAGTAAAGTCCGTAGGGCTTGCCCTGCTTTTTGATTTCTTCGATGAAGCGCGTCCGCAACTGCGCGTCCGGAATCGTCTTCGAAGAGGTCACGATCAGATTGCCCTGGCGTCCGACGGGCATCAGTCCGGCCTGGCCGCGACCGTGGCCGTTTGAGTTGCTGAAATTCTTTACTGGCAAGCGGCCCATCAGGAAATTCTTGAGCACGCCGTCTTTGACCACCTCGACGCGCTCGGCCGGAACGCCCTCATCGTCGTAACGATAAAAACCAGAGAGCTCGGTGCCGGCGATCGAATGCAGCGTGGGGTCGTCGGTGACACTCAAAAAGTCGGGCAGAATTTTTTCGTTGATCTTCTTGGTGAAGGTCTGGCCTTCGTCGCGTCCGCGCTGGCGGTGCCCTTCGACGCGATGCCCGAGCACTTCATGAAAGAAAACAGCGGCGGCTCGGCCGGAGAGTAATGCCGGCCCATTGTAGGGTTCAGCAAGCGGAGCCGCGCGCAGGGCGCTCAAATCTCCTGCCATTTTCTTGGCGCTCGCGGCCACTTCCGCATCGGACGGAACCTTGGCCGGATCGGAAAATTGAAAAGTCTCGACCCGCATCAACTGCATGCCATCGTCGGCGCGAGTCTCCGCCTCAATCATCACGCGAAAGATCGCGTCGGAGGTGACAATCTTCGTGCCCTCGGTCGAAACCAGATAGCTGTGCGTCTTCTCGGCGTAAAGAAAAACCAGCGACTCTTCGACCTGCGGAAATTGGCGGAACGATGCGGAATAGCGGCGCGCGAGTGCTTCCCAAGCCTTCTGCTCGGGGAACGCAACCGGCGAAGGCGGCTCGACATAGGTTGCGGGCTTCTCGGCGGAGAAGTCGGCGGAGTCGTCTTCATCCTTGGCGCGCACGGCGCTCTTCGTCTTCACGTTGCTAAACGCCTGGCTCGCCTTGCGATACTGCGCATACGTCAACTGCCAGAGAACGCGCGCGATCGCGTCGGGATCATCCCGCTCCGGCAGTTGGCCGGTGGTGATGCCAGAGGAACGCTCTTGGGCGTGGGTGTTGTCGAGCGTGGGCGCGCCGATGCGCATGCTAACGTCAGCCGAACGGCGGTGAGTGTGGGAGGAGGTGAGAACTCCACCCTGGGCGCTCAGGACGACCAGCGATTCTCCATCGGTCACGTTGTAGCTGGTGAAGTAAGGCGCCGGATCCTGCTTGGCAAGCTCGGACTGGCCGCGGTGCAACTCCTTTTCCATGGTGGCGAGGAGGACGTCGTCCGACGCGGCGGGAGGGGTTTGAGCACAGAGGAATGGCTCGCCAAAGAGAACGGCCAGCGACAGAAGAATGCATACAGCAGCGGCTTTTTTGAAATTCATTGGAAACCGCGAGTGTAACAGGAGCAGAGGAGACAAAAAAGCGGCCCCTTTCGGGGCCACCCTTTTCAAAGAGGCTTTTTGGCGGGAATCAGAGGAGAGTCACGGTTGACGCCGCTCTGGGGACCGGAACGGACAGAGTGAGATGTCGAGTACATCGAGAGTGAAGTTGTTCCAACGGGTACGACCTCTTTATTACCAGGAAGATATGCATTTGCGGAGCCAAAAATGGGAATGGAAACGCTGGATGAGGCCCATTTTGGGAACCTGTTCCTAATCAGGGCCTTAGGGTGAATACCCTAGAGACGTTCCGGGAACTGCTTAGCCTGTTCAAGCGATTCCACATGCATAAAGCTGCACATTTTCAGAATTGCGCGATAAGACTGGACCTATAGAATTGTGCGGCAGAGGAAGAATAGAAAAGGCCGAGCGTTTAGCCCGGCCCAGTCGAAAAACTGAACGAAGAACTGACTCTCTAGCTGTCGCTGGCCACAGTGCGTACTTTCCCAGGCAAAAAATGATACGGCGGCCAGGGACCGGTCACCACCATCTGGCAGTTCTTCAGCTGCTTGGCGGCTGTGCTGTAGCGGTTCTGATACTTTTCGATGGACTTGGTGTCGATCAGGTGGGCAATGTCGAGCAGCATTCCGTCGGCGTCAACCTTCTTGCAGCTAACCTCTTCTTCCAATGGATTGAAGAGTTTATGCACCTGGACGGACAGCGCGCGCGCCTTGGTCTGTCGCTCCCGCTCGCGAGAAGCCTTCTCTCGCAGCTTGAGCAGGTATTCGCGGCCGACCGTGTCAGGCAGCACGATCTCTTCCATGTTCCCGCGCAGCGACCCGTCGCGCACCGTCAGCTTGATGCGCATCTCGGATTTGCCGCGCAACCGCTCCACACTCTCACAAAAAGTGCGGCGATTGGATCGAACAGCCTGGCGTATAGCGTCTTCGGTGTCGAAAATCGTCCCGAATCGGAATGGCAGCACAGTCGCGGTGCGGAAACTCTGGCTGACCACCCGTGCGTGTTCCAAAACGGACTTTTCATCGAGCTTGGAGGTGGCGCGATCATATTCACTGACAATCACCGCGAACTCTCCGCTCGGGTAGCTCATGACGGGGGCGGAGTTCACTCCTTGAATACCATCTAAAACGAAGGGACGACGGGCGCGAACACCATTAGCAAGGGTCTGGTGTTCTGTGAGGCAGTACGCGTACCACGACATGCACTCTCTCCGATTGCACCGGGGTCTGGGCACCCCTTTAGATTTGCTCGTAAAGCTAGGGCTGCGTTCTACTTGGAAGTTTTGGTTTTTTGAGACAAGGCAAACACGAAAAGTCGCGTTCTAGGGTGATAGTACTTCCGTTCCGTATCATTTGCAACCATTCTTATGCTCGACGCATCGCAATTTTGTCTCAATTTGCAACAAACACGATTTTGGCGGGGGCTAGCAGGCGCCGATCGCAAGTTTTTGCGAGCTTGCGGGCTGTGGATCAGGAAGACAAACAAGCAAACTGGCGGAGAGAATGGGAGTCGAACCACTCAATGAGTGTAAACGCAATTTCACTCATTGACCTAGCCGCCAGTGTAGCTGCGGATGACGGTGAATCGCCGTCCCTGCGCTAGGCGGGTGGCCCATCTTCCGCTGTCCTTGCTCGCCCTCACGAAAAACCAACTGAGGGTGCACCATCCTTGCGGATTACTCCAACAAAAAGGCTGGGCCGCCCTATGGGATGCGCTCCCAAGTGAGTTTGTAGGTGGCATCGTTGCGGGAAATCATTCCCCCCTTGCCGTCTTCGGTGGGGATCAGTACGAGGCGATTGTCACCCTGGAATTCGAACCAGCGAATGTTGTCCCGGCCACGGAAGCCGGGATAGGAGTGATCGGCGAGGTGATGGGTTACGATTTCCGCTTTCGCATCCACCGTGTACGTGCCGTAGTAGGCGAGATAGGTGTCGAAGGCTTCCGCCTTTTCTTCTATGGTCCCTGCGGAAACTCCCTTCGCAAATGGCTTGCGCTCGCCATGAATCGCGATTTGCACACTCATCCAACCCGAGCGGTCGTAGACGATCAGCCCTGTGGGGTGGTCATAGTCCACTTTGCGCATCGGCGAATCCCCCTGCACAGAAACCAGTCGCCATGCTCCGACCAATTTCTCGGCGACTTTCTCCTGTGGGGCAGCAGAAGGCGTCGACAACACCGGTGCGGCCAGAGCGAAGAGGCCGAGCAACATGAGCACCGCGGCCCGGTTGAGCGGAAGGCCTAGAGGAGTCTTCGACTGCGAACAACCGGGAACGTCTGCCTGGCACTTGGAAGAGCTCAAGGTTCACCTCGACAAGGAGATCCTGACGGGCGGCATTCTACAGGAAATCGGTCTCGCGCACGAGGATGTGTACTCGTCCAGTAGATGG
>PMAF01000020.1 GCA_003152455.1 Hyphomicrobiales bacterium | reverse complement strand
AAAATGAGGGGATTCGTGAGCCTTTTGACTTAAATTAAGCGTTCCAAGTCGCGGAGTGATGAATGACAGCGGCTCGCTCTTTGTTCCATAAAATTTGGGATCGGCATGCAGTTGCACCCTCGCAGCTTGGTGACGACACGCTGATATATGTCGATCGCTGTTTGGTCCACGAAGAGTCAAATCTAGCGTTTGAAGGCTTGCGTCTGCAGCGCTCGCCGCTTCGACGTCCAGAAAGTGTCACGGCCTTTGTCGATCATTATGCGCCGACCCTTAATCGCGACGCTGGTATTGCCGCCATTCCGGATCCAGAAGTCCGTGACATGCTTCAGCAAATTATCGCCAACGCAAAGGAGCAGAAACTCCGTCTGTTCGGCATCGATCATGCACAGCAAGGAATCATGCATGTGGTGGCACCAGAAATGGGCCTCATCCTGCCCGGCATTATCGTCGTAGGTTCTGATTCTCATACCTGCACCAGCGGTGCTTTTGGCGCCGTCGCGTTCGGCGTCGGTCAGTCGGAGCTAAAGCAAGTCTTTGCCACGCAAACCATTTGGCGACGCGCTCCTTTGACGATGCGCGTGCGTGTGGATGGTGCCTTGCCGGCGGGCACGTTTGCGAAGGACCTAATCCTAAGCATCATCTCAACTATCGGTGCCAATGGTGCGAATGCTTATGCGGTTGAATTTGTCGGAACCGGCGTCGCCAGCCTAAGCATGGCAGAGCGCATGACGGTCTGTAACATGTCAGTCGAAATGGGCGCACACTCCGCTATCATTGCCCCCGACGACACGACGTTCGAATATCTGACGCACTGTCAGCTGGCGCCGCATGGCAAATTATTTGAGCGGGCAGTTGAGCATTGGCGCGACCTCCGGACCGACGATCGCGTCGTGTTCGATCGTGAAGTCGATATTGCCGCCCGCAATGTAGCTCCTATGGTCACTTGGGGTACGTCTCTTGACGATGTAATGCCGGTCAGTGGATGCGTGCCGGACCCTATGCATGTTGACAATATCGAACGCCGTGCCCGAATGATAAAGGTGCTGGCTTATATGGATTTGGATCCAGGAGTAGCCCTGACGGATATTCCAATTGACATTGTATTCATAGGATCCTGCACCAATTCGCGCATCGAGGCCCTACGCGCGGCCGCGGCGATACTGAAGGATCGTCGAGCGATCGTGCCGGCTATCGTTTCTCCGGGCTCGAGGTCGGTAAAGCGACAAGCCAAGGCGGAAGGCTTGGATCAAATATTTCTGAACGCCGGATTTGAGTGGCGAGATTCTGGTTGTTCGATGTGCGTCGGCTCGAACGGCGACATTGTAAAGGCAGGGCAACGTTGTGCGTCCAACTCTCCGAGAAATTTCGAAGGCCGTCAAGGGGTCGGAGCGCGGACGCACGTGATGAATCCGCAAATGGCCGCGCTCGCAGCGATCATGGGTCATATCGCCGACGTACGCACTTCCTCACTAAATTAGCATTACAACGCGAAGGGGTAAGAATGACCGACCACGTCAAGCTTCAGACGAAGAACGGAGCGCTATGGATCACATTAAATCGTCCCGATTGCGGAAATTTGATTACGATGTCGATGATCCGCACTCTGACGGAGACACTACAATCAATCCCAGATGACATAAAAATTGTGGTGATCGATGCCGAGGGCGACGAGTTTTGTAAGGGTCGGGATTATTCGGAAGCCCCAGAGGATGCCGCAAAAGGAAAGAAGCCATCTGCCCTCGATATCCGCACACGCATGACGGCTCCGATCATTGATTTCTATTCGACCATCAAGAGCGCTTCAGTGCCAACGGTCTCGGTGGTGCAAGGGGCGGCGGCTGGCTTTGGCTGCGCGCTTGCCTGCGCTTGTGACATCGTGATCGCGGGCGACCGCGCCCGTTTTAGTTTACCGGAAATGAATGAGCGTGGGCTACCGCCGACCCTAGCTATGACCGCGCTATTGGATCGAGTTAATTTGCGTACCCTCGTCTACCTCGTCTTCGGGACGGAGCAAATCGGCGCGGCAGCCGCGCTATCGGCCGGCCTGGTAAGCGCTGTCGAACCACATCAAACGCTGCGGGAAAAAGCAATAGTCTTTGCAGCGCACGTATGCTCGCAACCGGGCGATTCAATTCGCGCGGTCAAGGACTATCTGAAACTTGCGCCGCAAATGCAGCCGACGGGACGGGCTGCGCTAGGCTCCGGCCTCTACGCCATAGTGGCTGGTTCTCGCTAACGGGGCTTACGTTTCATGGAACCTTTCACATCGCTCGACGCGGTAGCTGTCCCACTCGATCGGACCGATATCGATACTGGAACCATTTTTCCGTCGCGCTTCCTCCGTCGCGCGCGCAGCGCTGGCTACCAGGATGTCTTGTTTCGCGAGTGGCGCTTCGACGCCGCAGGCGCTGAACGGCCCGGATTTCCGCTTAACCAAAACACTTGTCGCAACGCCCAGATTCTTGTTACAGGCCCCAATTTTGGCTGCGGCTCTGCGCGCGAATTGGCTGTGCTGGCGCTGCTCGACTTTGGTATCCGATGCATCATTGCGCCGAGCTATGGCGAGATTTTTACGATAAACTGCTTCCGCAATGGCCTCCTCGCGGTGGCAATCGAGAAAAAACAAACCGACGCCCTAAATGCCGAGATTTGTGCGAATCCCGGCGCACATGTTCGTATCAATTTAGAAAGCCAAATAGTCACAGCTCCCTCTGGCGAAGTATTTCATTTCGACATCACTCCGTCACGGAAAAGTCGGCTCCAACAGGGCCTCGACGATTGCATTCTTGCAATGCAGTTCTCCGAGCAAATTCGTCATTTTGAATCTGCCTATTTCGAAGGGTCCCCTTGGCTACTTCCATAAGCGCGGCTCGCGCGAAGGCGCGACAAAATGCTTGACTCGGGCTTCAAGGAAGATTGTCATACAATCTTCTTTGATGCGGCCGCGCACGAGGGAGTTTGATAGTGCAGGATCACTATGATGTCGTCGTCGTCGGAGCGGGGAACGCGGCGATGGCGGCTGCACTCTCGGCTAAGCAGTCTCGTGCATCGGTTCTGGTCCTGGAAGCTTCCGGCGCTGAGGATCAGGGCGGCAATACACGTTACGCCGCTGGCCAAATGCGGACGGTTTATCAAAGCGTCGCCGACATGCGACGATTGGTTCCTGATTTGACTGAAAGCGAAATCGCCTCGTCTGATTTTGGGGTATATTCGCGCGAAGATTACCTGGAAGATGTGATGCGGCTTACGCATCACCGGTGCGATTCCGATCTCGTCGAAATACTCGTCGACAATAGTTTTGATACGCTGGCGTGGATGCGTGATCTCGGCGTCCGTTTTCAGATCAGCTTTGGCCGGCAAGCCGCAAAAATTGACGGACGATTCAAATTTTGGGGCGGTCTGCCGTTTGAAGTGTGGGGCGGCGGGCCAGGGCTGCTGGATGCATATTACAAAGCCGCGTCCACTGCCGGAATTGAAATCGTTTGCAATGCATCCGCAAACGCATTGCGGAAAATTGCGGGACGTATAAATGGCGTCTATGGCGACATTCAAGGCAAACCTGTGGAAATCGGCGCCAAAGCCGTCGTTCTGGCCTGCGGCGGGTTTGAAGCAAGCGCTGAAATGCGGGCTCGCTATTTGGGTCCTAATTGGGACCTCGCCAAAGTCCGAGGCACGCGTTTCAACACCGGAGAAGGATTGAAAATGGCGCTGGCGGCAGGCGCTAACTCTGCAGGCCATTGGTCCGGCGCGCACTCGACCTGCTGGGATAGCAACGCACCAGAAACTGGCGATCTTGTGGTCGGCGATGGTTATCAAAAATTCAGTTATCCGGTCGGCATCATGGTCAATGCTGCAGGCAAGCGATTTGTCGACGAGGGCTCCGATCTACAGACGTTCACCTATGCTCGCATCGGCCGAGAGATTTTAGCGCAGCCCGGCCTGCTGGCTTGGCAGGTGTTCGATCAGCGCGCGGTTCCGTTTCTCCGCGACGAATATCGCATCCGGAAAGTGACAAAAGCGACGGGCGATACCCTCGAAGAACTCAGCAGAAAGCTTGAAGGTGTTAACGCAGATGGGTTTTTGCAGACCGTTAGTCAATTTAATGCGGCAGTGCCTCCTGGAGACCCACCTATCAATCTGTCGGTAAAGGATGGTCGTACGACGCTTGGGCTGGAAATACCTAAGTCGAATTGGTCCTATCCGATCGATAAGGGCCCATTTCTTGCATTTAGCGTAACCACTGGCATTACGTTCACCTTTGGGGGCCTACGCATCTCCACCCGTTCTCAGGTTCTCAACACCGCGAGAGAGCCCATTCCTGGCCTATTTGCTGCGGGCGAGATAGTTGGTGGCATTTTTTATGGCGGATATCCAGGCGGCACCGGTCTTGTCTCTGGCGCGGTATTCGGGCGCATTGCCGGACGCGAAGCGGCTCAGGCATGAGAAAAACGCAATAAGTACAAATAACGGGCGATGTCCCTTCCACTAAAGCGAGCGGGAGATCTATCATGAAGATTCTAACCTTTCTGTTGGCATGGATCGTCCCACTTTTGGCGTCGTCTAACCTCGCGCCAGCAGCCTCCTATCCCGAACGATACATAACTTTGATTGTCCCGTTGCCTCCAGGCGGCGCGGGAGACTTTATCGGACGACTCATTGCAGAACGACTGTCCAATGCGCTCGGGGAAAATGTCATAGTAGATAATCGTGGCGGCGCCTCTGGCACGATCGCATCCGTTGCCGTCGCTCGTGCTGCGCCCGACGGCTACACACTTCTGCTTTCATCAAGCACGACACACGCGACTGCACCGGTCGCATTCAAGGGTCTGCCATACGAGCCGATCAAAGATTTCACTCACATCGGGCTTATCGCGACAGTCCCCGCGGTCTTAAGCGTAAATGCGGCGCTTCCGCCGAAGTCCCTCGCCGAACTGGTCGCTTACGCGAAGCGCAATCCTGATCAATTGAATTATGGAACCTCGGGGGTCGGTAGTCCGGGTCAGTTCTGGGGCGAGATGTTCAAAGCAGCGTCCGGCGTTCGAATGGTCCACGTGCCTTACAAAGGAATGGGCCCGGCCATACTAGACCTCGTCTCGGGCCAAATTCAGGTCATACTCGACGGACTTCCGTCGCAGCTTTCTAACATTCAAGCTGGCACCATTCGTCCCTTGGCAGCGATGAGTACCGAGCGCTCGCCGAAATTACCTAACATCCCGACCATGGCAGAATCAGGCTATCCGACCGTCCTCGGCGGCTTGTGGTTCGGAATTTCCGGACCGGCCGGCCTTCCCAAAGATGTGGTCGACCGCTTGAGCGGTGAACTAACGAAGATCAATACTGACCCGACATTTGTGGACAAGCTGCACTCGTTTGGGATTGTCACAACACCGTTGGGGGGCAATGACTATGTGAAATTTATCCAAGACGAAATTTCAAAATACGGCAAAATCGCGCACGAGGCCAATATCTCAATCAACTGATGACCAAAGTGGTGCTAGCACCAGGTCAAAACGATGCTCTCCGAACGCCTGAGATTTTTTGCCGGCTGGTTCCGAGCCCACTCTTAGAACAAACTGTCAAGGAACAATTGGGCAACGCCCGCGATCGGCTTTACCACCCAATTTCCGATCTAAACGCGGCATTTTTCACGATCTAGGAGACTAGCAATGCTGCGACTAATCATAATTGGAGTGCTTGCAAGTGTCTTGGCTGCACCGACCCACGCCGAGACTTGGCCAACCCGATCGTTGACCATGGTGGTGCCATTCGCAGCCGGAGGGCCGATGGACACAGTTGCGCGCATTCTACAATCAGGTTTGAGCGAAGCCCTGCAGCAGCAGGTGATTATCGAGAACGTCGGTGGAGCTGGCGGCATGATTGGTGCGGCCCGGGTCGCAAAGTCAGCGCCCGACGGCTATCAGTTTGTGCTCGGCAATGTCGGTACGCATGCCGTCAGCCAAACGCTCTACAAGAATCCACTTTACAATTCCACGACTGATTTCACCCCGGTCGCGCTGATCGCCGATCTGTCCTTAGTGCTGGTTGTGCGCAAAGATTTGCCTGCGGACAATTTGCGGGAATTCGCCGCCTATGCGAAGGCCAACCAGAACAAGATGCAATTTGCTTCAGCTGGCGCAGGCTCGGCCACGCATCTCGGCTGCGCCCTTATCAATGCGCGAATCGGCATCAATGTCACCCATGTCCCGTATCGCGGCGGCGCATTAGCGATGCAAGACCTGATCGCGCAGCGCGTCGACTATTTGTGCATAGATACCCCGATCGCGATCCCTCAAATTAGAAGCGGCGCGATCAAGCCGATCGCAATACTGACCCGCGGGCGGTCGCCGAGCCTGCCAAATCTGGCGTCGGCGCATGAGCAAGGATTGACTGATTTTGAGGCATCCAACTGGAGTGCTTTTTTTCTGCCCAAGAATACGCCCGCGCCAATCGTTCAAAAGCTTCACGATGCTACAGTTGCGACCATGAACAATCCGACGGTGCAAAAGCGATTCAAGGAAAATGGCATTGATCTGGTAGCAAATGAACGGCGTTCATCGGCATATCTTGCACAATTCGTCGCCAGCGAAATCGCCAAATGGGCTGGCCCGATCAATGCCGCAGGTCTAGCCTTGGAATAGATTTAAGATGACGACGATAGGCTCAGGCAAATAGATCGCATGGCGGGCGGAGCTCACCAGGCCGGCCTAGCTAGTTGATCTTGATGTCGTTCCGGACGATCTCGGTTCAGTGCAATGATTTCTCTGGCTGAATGCACCGTGCGGATTACGACTGAGACGCTGGTGTCAAAGGCTTAAGAAATTAATATTTCGGCAAGCGACAAGGCTCTCTTACCGATCATTACTCCGGAGCTCCACCACGTGAAGATCAGACTAATGGAAAATTTCCGCGCCATCTTCTATGCGCCTTATTACGCGGCACACAAGCTTGGATTCTTCGCGCGTGAGGGTGTCGATGTCGAATTGGTCACCTCCGATGCACCGGGCGATGCAATTTTGCATCTCATTAATGGCACGATTGATCTGACCTGGGGCGGTCCTATGCGTGTAATGCTAGCGCAGGATCGGGATGCCGGAAGTCCGCTAGTCTGCTTCGGCGAAGTTGTCTCGCGTGATCCGTTTTTTCTGATCGGTAATTGTAAGCCATTTAAACTGTCGGACCTTGCGCACTTGCGTTTCGCCAGCGTCTCAGAGGTGCCTACGCCGTGGATGTGCCTCCAGCATGATCTGCGTGAGATCGGGATTAATCCTGAAGCGATCAAAAGAGTTTCTGATCGCACCATGGCGGAAAATTACGCATCGCTACGCAAGGGTGAACTGGACGTGATGCAAGCGTTCGAGCCTTTAGTCTCAATGGCCGAAATGGACCACGCCGACAAACTACTCTATGCGGCCAGCTCCCGCGGACCTACGGTCTATACGGCGTTTATCGCTACGCGGGGGGCAATCGCACGACGGCGCGAGGTCTTTGTGGCGGTGACGCGTGCACTAGCGAAAATGGAGCAATGGCTCTACGCCAACAGCGCAGAAGACCTGGTCAAGGCCGTTGCGCCGTTCTTTCCTCACGTGCCGAACGACATATTGGTGCCTTCGCTGCAGCGTTATCGCGATGCCGGCCTATGGGCGCACAATCCTGCAATGTCGAAGCAGGGATTTTATCGACTCGGATTGAGTTTTATGTCTGGCGGGCTGCTGCAACGCTCGCCGGTCTATGAAGATTGCGTCGAACAAACTCTCTATTAGAGTTGACGGGCTGTCGCAACTTGCATGGCGCAATCATCTCAAACAAACCGAAAAGCCTCATCAGACAACTCCTATTGCAGCAATTTGAATAAATAGGTCTAATGAACCTCCAGTTGGAGGACAGCCATGACTAAACGGACATTTCGCACGCTACTGATGTCGGCCGGGCTCGTCGGCGGCATCTTCGCAGGCTCAGCGACCGCGGTTCTGGCCGCTGACAAGACCATCAAGATCGGGGCACTGTTTCCGATGTCGGGCCCCGGCTCCTATTTCGGCGCGCAAGACAAGCAAGGCGTTGAGCTCGCGCTTGAACAGCTCAACAAGGCGGGCGTCAATGGCTTCAAATTCGAGGTGAAATACGAAGATTCCGCATGCGGCCCGCTGCCGGCAACTCAAGCTGTCAAACGCCTGCTCGATCAGTTCAAACCCGATGTAGTGATTGGCGAGGAATGTTCGGACGCAACGCTCGCCGTCATGCCGATCATGGAACAGGCCAAGGTTCCACTCCTCAACGCCGGCTCCTCCGCGATCAAGATCACCGATCCAGGCAATCCCTGGACGTTCCGCATTATGCCAAATGAAGTGATGCAGGGCGTCGATATCGCGACAAAGGCCTACAAGCAGCTCAATGCGCGCACGGCGGTGCTACTGCACGAGAACACCAATGCAGGCATCGGCAATGCTAACGTTTTTGCTGAAACTTTCACTAAGCTCGGCGGCAAAATTCTCGCCGATATAGGCTTTGGCCGCGACGTCAATGACTTTACATCGATTGCGACCCGCGTTGCTAGTCTTGGCAAGATCGATGTGATCCCCACCTACACGCTGGAAGGCCAGGGCTTGAAGATCACACAGGCGCTCGCGCAGGCCGGCGTCGTCAAGGGCGGCGGCGGCCAGGCCATACAGCTCGGCACCATTTGGCTGCCCTTCGGTTTCGAGCAAAAGGCCGGAAAGGCGGCAGTAGGCTATATCCGCATCGTCCAGTTCGACCCGACCGACCAACGTGATGTCGTTCGTAAGTTCATTGAGGCGTTCAAAGCCAAATACAACCAGGATCCGACCCACCTCAACGCGCATGCCTACGACCAAGTCATGCTGATCGCTGACGTGGTGCGCCGCGGCGCCAAGGACGCCCAGTCAATTCGGGTCGGTCTTGCTGCGACAAAGAATTTCTCCGGCGTGACTGGGAGCGTCGAATTCGACAAGACCAACCAAAACACCAAAATGGATACGATCCACTACATGGAAACTCAGCCAGACTTGTCCTGGAAGGCTGTAAAGTAAAACCAGCCTTGCAGACATGCTGACCGTCATCCTCCAGCAGGGGATCAACGGTGTCGTCGTGGGGAGCCTCTACGTGCTGGTCGCGTTGGGGCTCACCCTTATTTATGGCGTGCTGGTCCAGATAAATTTTGCCCACGCCGATATTGTCACGCTGGGAGCGTTCACCGCCTATTTCGTGACCCACCTGTTCAGCGGCAATTATTTTGCCGGCATTGCGGCCGCGCTGATCGTTGGGGCCATTTTGGGATGGCTGGTGAACGCGGTCATTTTTGCACCCTTGCGCGAGCGCGCCAATGAACTGTTGCCGCTGATTGCAACCATCGGTGTCTCCATCACCCTGCAAAATGTCATGCTGGTGCTGCTCGGGCCCATCCCTTACGCATTCGATACGCCCTACAGTAATAACGTAATCCGTTTCGGCGGTATATTCCTGACGATGCAGAGCGTCCTGATTATCATGATGTCCACGATCGCGATCGGACTGCTCTATGCCTTCATGAAATTTACCATTCTCGGCAAAGCACTGCGCGCGGTCTCGCAGGACCGCGAAACCGCGGCGCTGATGGGCATCAATCCCAATCAACTCATAATGCTGGCCTTTGTCATTGCGTCGGCGCTTGCGGGGATGAGCGGGGCAATGCTCGGACCGGTGTTAGTGCTTACACCTTTTGCCGGCACGACTGTCATCGTCAAGGCCTTCGCCATCGTGATTATCGGCGGCTTTGGCAATGTCGAAGGAACCATTATCGCCGGGCTAATCGTCGGACTGATCGAGAGCTACACCACCCAATTTCTCGATCCTGGCCTCATCGACATTGTCGTTTTCGCACTGCTCCTGCTGATGCTCGCCGTGCGGCCCACCGGCCTTATCGCCGAGAAACGCGAAGAAAATGTCTAGCCCCACAACGACCGAGCCTTCGGGCGTGGGTATGGTCAGCGCCATTCTCTCGTCTCGGCGGTTTTGGCTCATCATGGCAGCAATCGTGATTGGTCTTCTGCCAATGATATTTTCCGATTCGTATTGGCGCACCAACTTGATCGTCTGCGCGATTAATGTGCTGCTGGCGGTTGGATTGGATTTCGTTCTGGGCTACGCCGGCCAGCTCAATCTCGGCCAATCGGCGTTTTATGGCATCGGCGCCTATGTGTCGACGCTGATGATTATGAAGCTTGGCATGCCGTTCTGGCTGGCTTTTGCTTGCGGAGTCTTGGTCGCGGGACTAGCCGGTATGCTTCTGTCGATCTTTGCCGTTCGCCTCCGCGGGCACTATCTTGCCATCGCCTCACTCGGCTTTGCCGTAATTACATACCAAATTCTTCTTAACTGGATTAGCCTCACCCAGGGCCCGCTGGGAATTTACGCCATCCCGCCACCGCCGCCGTTGAGAATTCCAGGCTTGCCAGTAATTGAATTCAATAATCTTGCCAATCTTTTCTATCTGACGGCTGGTTTTGCGCTGCTGACCTATATCTTGCTTGACCAGTTGGTTCGCTCCCCAATCGGAGAAACCTTGACCGCGATCCGTGAAGACGAGATCTCAGCCGCCTCGCTCGGTATCAACTGTCAAAAATGGAAGGTGCTGGCCTTCGCCATCAGTTCCGCAGTCGCCGGTGCTGGAGGCTGCTTCTACGCAGGCTTCGTCGGCACGCTGGTCCCGGATGCCTTCTTCATCACCGAGTCATTCACCATTCTTGCGATGGTCATCGTCGGCGGCATGGGAACACTGATCGGACCAGTCCTGGGTGCGATATTGCTAACGGTTCTGCCCGAACTTCTGCGTGGAATCGGCGACCTGCGGCTGATCGTTTATGGCGTGCTGGTGACGCTGGTGGTGTTGTTCATGCCGGGCGGCATTGTGCAGGCCGGTCAGCGTATCGCGGCGCGTTTACGGCAACGCGCGGGGGCCGGAGACACGGTGAGCCGAACATGACTTCCGCCACGCATGCCACGGACCCCGCGCCAATCGATGGTGCCAGTAAGGACACGCTGTTTCAGGCGAAAGGGCTGCAAAAGAGCTTTGGCGGCGTTCAAGCGGTACGTGATATCTCGCTGAGCATTCCCGCCGGCATCGTATTTTCAATCATCGGGCCGAATGGTGCTGGAAAATCGACGCTTCTCAATCTCATGAGCGGTCTATACCAGCCAGATGCCGGCAGTATGACCTTTCGTGGAATTGATCTGGTGGGCATGGCCGCCCAACGCCGCGTCCGGCACGGGTTGGCACGAACATTCCAAAAGATCAGGCTGTTCAAACAATTGTCAGTCCTGGAAAACGTTATCGCCGGTTTTCACACGCGCCACGACATCCCTGCGTGGCAATATATCGTGCACGGCGCTACCTTCCGCCGCGACCGCAAGCGCTGCCGCGACGAAGCAATGGAGCTCTTAAACTTCGTGGGGCTGAGCGGCCGGTCGCAGGTGACTGCCGGCTCGCTGTCCTATGGCGAGCAGCGAATGCTCGAAATCGCTCGCGCGCTGGCGACCGCGCCGCGTCTGCTGATGATCGACGAGCCGGCAGCGGGCCTCAACGCGGTTGAGGTCGACGCGCTTCTGAAGCGGATCGCGAAACTGCGCGAACGCGGCATAACCGTCGTGATGGTCGAACATAATATGGATCTCGTCATGCAGATCGCTGACCGAATTATCGTCATGGACTACGGCCAGTATTTGTACGAAGGCGCTCCGGCCGAGGTGCAAGGTCACCCTGGCGTGATCGCCGCCTATCTGGGGGTGGAAATCCAATGACTCCCTTGTTCGCCGCCGAAGGCCTTGAATTGGCCTATGGGCAGGTGCCTGCCTGCCGGAACATCTCGTTTCACGTTGAAGAAGGCGAAGTCGTCACGTTGATCGGAGCAAACGGCGCCGGGAAATCAACCACCTTGCGGGCAGTTGCCGGTGCGCTCATTCCACGCGCAGGCTCTATGCGATTCCATGGACGCGATATTACCCGCTTGCGTCCGGACGAACGCACCAATCTTGGCATCGCGCTGGTACCGGAAGGCCGCCATGTGTTTCCATTCCTGACGGTGCGAGAAAATCTCGAGCTGGGCGGTTTCAAGTTTCGTAAGGAAAGCACAAGAGTGCGAACGCTCATCGAGCAGATGTTCGCCATGTTTCCGCGGTTGAGAGCGCGCGCCTCGCAGAATGCAGGCACGTTGAGCGGCGGCGAGCAGCAGATGCTGGTTCTCGGTCGTGCGATGATGTCGGAGCCGCGTCTGCTGTGCCTGGACGAGCCGTCACTGGGGCTCGCGCCCTTGGTTGTGCAGGATATTTTCCGCACGATCCGGTCAATTAATGCTGCCGGCACCAGCGTTCTCCTAGTCGAGCAGAATGCGCGCTATGCACTTGAGACGGCGAGCCGCGGCTATGTCTTGCAGACCGGGTCGATTATCGTATCGGGGTCATGCAGCGCTCTGAAGCAGGATGAGCGCGTCCATCAGGCCTATCTCGGCCGTGCCGCTGTGGCGGCCGGTTCGCAGGTGCCAGTATCACCATGACCCAGCCGATACTTACGGGTAAGGCGGCGATCGTCACCGGAGCCGGTAACGGGATTGGCCGCGCCATCGCTACGCTATTCGCGTCGGTGGGCGCCGCGGTATTATGTACCGATTTAAATTCGGTAGCGGCGCAGGATACGGCGCAAATAATCTTGCGCGCTGGCGGACGTGCACTCGCGCTCCGCTGCGACGTCAGCCTCGAGGCCGACACCCGCGCCGCCGCCGAAGCGGCGCAGGTGGCCTTTGGCAGAATTGATATTCTAGTCAACGCCGCGGCAACCGATGATCCGAATGGTACCGTGGTAGACATCGAACCCGCCGAGTGGAATCGGGTGTTCGCCGTTAACGTCATGGGCGCCTACCTGATGAGCCGGGCGGTGCTGCCGGCGATGATTGCCGCGGGCGGCGGCAATATCATCCACATTGCGTCACAGCTCGGCCGGGTTGCCGCCCCCGCGCGCGCAGCCTATTGCGCATCGAAAGGCGCGATCATTCAGCTCGCAAAAGCTATGGCGGTGGACCATGCCGCACAAAATATTCGCGTTAATTCGCTGTCGCCTGGCGCGGTCGAAACCCAACGGCTCGTGCTGCGATTCGGCAATATGGAAACCGCACGCCGAGTCGCCGGCCCCAAGCACTTACTCAATCGACTTGGCCAGCCGGACGAAATCGCCCAGGCTGCTCTGTTTCTCGCCAGCGATGCAGCAAGTTTCATGACCGGCGCCGACATGCTGGTCGACGGCGGCTACACAACTACTTAAGGCAGCCGATCTCTTGCCTATCGGCCAAGGATCGCCGACACGGTCGCGCGTGGGTCACGCTTACGCCAGGCTCCCACATCGACCGTATGGAAAAACTCAGCGATGTGCTGATTGAACGCGGCCGGATCTTCGAGATTGATGGTATGGCCGGCGTTCGGCATTACGACGAGTGCCGCGGTCGGGATTGTCCGTTTCATGAGAAGGCCTGGCTCCAGACAGGGCCAATCCTCGTCGCCCGTCATGATCAGCGTCGGCGTGGAAATGGTCTTCATCTTGCCTACGAGGTCGAACAAAGACGGTCGCCGTTTCTGCACGCCGCGCATGGTGCGTACCGCCCCATCGGTTGAATGCTGTTCGAACTGGTCTGCGAATTCGCGCCAGCCGCGGGGATCTTTGTTCTGGAATTGCACGCGCGTCGGCCCGAGCGCGTAACCTTCGGCCGCCTTCGCCATGCCTTTTTGCTCGAAATTCTTGGCCACGGCCTCGGCTTCTTCCGCAAATTGTGCGCGCTTATCGGGAGCAGCGCCATAGCCGCAGCCCGCAATCACCAGTGAGCGCGCGCGGTCCGGATAGGTAAAACCAAAATGCAGAGCCGCAAAGCCGCCCATCGACAATCCGACGATATGCGCTTTGTCGATTTTGAGCGCGTCCAGCACCGAACGGATATCGTCACGCGCCCGCTCCTGCGAGTAGCTCTCTCCGTCACTGGGCACGTCGGATGGCGGATAGCCGCGCGCGTTGTACGCGATGCAGCGATACCGCTGGCCAAAATAGCGCATCTGTGTCTCATAGGAGCGCAGGTCGCCGGCGAATTCGTGCACGAAGACAACCGGAATTCCGCTGCCGACCTCCTCATAATAAAGTTTGATTCCGTCGTCAGTTGTCAGGTGTGGCATGGTTGCCCTCGCGTTCGTAATTTCAGAAGTTAAAGCTGCGCGCCGACACACCGGCGTCAATTGTCACAACCGACCCGCTGTTATAGCTGCAATGCTCGGAGGCCAGGAAGGCAATCATGGTGCCAACCTCTTTCGGCGTACAAGCGCGTCCGAATGGCAACGGCTTGAACAACTCACGCCAATTCTCGGGATCGCCAGTGCGGTCCTTCGCTTTCTTTCTCATAAGGCCAACCAACCGCTCGGTTTCAACTGGACCGGGATTGACTGAGATAACCCGGATTCCATCCTGTGGGCTAACGCTGCCTAGTGATTGGCTGAATGCCGTCAGCGCCGCATTGCCCGCAACGCCACAGATATATTCCGGATCGTGGGTCTGGGCGGCATTACCGGTCACGTTGATGATACGCCCGAACCGCGCGCTTTCATCAGCGCGTAGAAGGCTCGGCACATATTGATGTATCCGAAGACCTTGAGATCCCACGCCCTGCGCCAGGTCCTCTCGTCAATGTCAAGAAGCGTCCCGCCGGGGATGGCGCCGGCATTGTTCACGAGAATGTCGACGTGTAGAAACTCAGCGGCGAGCCGATCGACGCTGTGGCTGTCCGACAGATCGGCGGCGAAGGTGTCAATCCGGACTTTGTCAGCCTTGCGTGCAATCGATTCGTTTGCGGCAGCGAGATCAACGGTAGTGCGCGACACAAGAATAACGTTGCAACCCTCTTGCGCCAGGCATTCGGCTGCGGCGCGGCCGATGCCCTTGGATGCGCCGGTAATCAGCGCGGTCTTTCCAGGAAACTTAAGATCCATCCGCGACATCCATGACAGGGGCGGCAGATATCGCCGCGTGAACTGAACGACATTTCAGGCGGGTTGCAGACTTCGATTGTCGAATTATGACGGCGGCCGGTGGGCGACACAAGTACGTGTCAGGCCACGCTATACCGGCGTAGCGAAACGCTCGGCCAGCATTCGGAAAATGCCTTCCCAGTGATCGACCCGAGGCGCAAAGTCAAAATCGCGCTGCGCCGGTCCGACATCGACCGGCCCTCTTTGAACCCGCGGGTGCGTGGCGTCAATCACGAGTTGCACCGGCTTTCCCGCTTGGGCCGCGGCTTCGGCGAAATTCTCCAACGTGACTTGTTCGGGATAGGCGATGAAATAGAACAGTTGCCGGCGCCGGGCCGAGAAGCAAGCTGCCACAGCGGCGTCCGCAGCGTCATCGACATAGACATAGGGCCAATCGGTCGCAGGCTCGGCCGATGCCGGCACGCCTTTCGCCGCCGCGGCCACGATATCGTCAACGACAAGCCGCGTACGCCGGCCCGGTCCATAAATGCTGGTAAAGCGGAGCGAACAGAGATCGAGCGGAACGCGCCGCCATAGGCCGCGCAGGATCATGTCCATCGCCGCTTTCGAGCAACCGTAGGCGCTCGTGGGCTGGAGTGGATATTCGACGCTAATCGGATCGGGTTCATAGAACTCGCCAACAGCTGATACGGACGAACAATATATAAATGTCTTCACGCTTCCGAGCGACGCCAACAGCAGGTTGAGGCTACCCGCAACATTGATCTCCATGACGCGGGCTGGATCGTCGGCAAGAACCATCGGGCCCGACACACCGCCGCAATGAATGACATGGGTTATCTGTTCCGCGCCCAGCAGATCCCTTAGCCGCAGTCGGTCCGACAGATCATCGACAACATGGCGTCGTGCAGTATCGGGCGCCGGCGCCGGATCGAGCCCGACTGCATGGTGGCCGGCTGTAAGGAGCCGTGTCATTACGGCCACTCCAAGAAATCCACTGGCACCCGTTACCAATACATTGGCCATGGCTTTACCATCACACGATTTTGGCGTCTCGCAACCGCTGAATATCCGCATTGCTGTATTCCAGCTCGCGTAGGACTTGTTCAGTATGCTCGCCGGCCTCCGGTGTCATTGTCACAATGCTCGACGGCGTACGCGATAAATCGATCGGCTGTCCAACGATGGCGATATTGCCCCGCGCGTCATGTTGACATGGAATGGCAATGCCGAGATGCTGAACTTGCGGGTCGGCGAACACCTCATCCATTTTGTAAATAGGCCCCGCTGGCACTCCGGCCGCTTCTAGCTTGCCGAGCCATTCGTCCGATGTCCCCGTCAAAAAAATTGCGTCAAGCAATGTCATAAGTTTGGACCGGTTGCGAAAGCGATTGGCCAGCGTTGCATAATCAGGGGTTGCGGCAAGATCGGGCCGTTCCAGTGCCTTGCACAGCGCACGCCATTGGCCGTCACCGCCGACGCCAATATTGATGTAGCCGTTGGCTGTCTTCACCACGCCCATTGGTGTGGAATACGGGTGATCGGTGCCAGCCTGCCCCGGCACTTCAGCATCCACCAGGTAACGCGCTGCCTGGAAATCCAACATTGCGATTTGCGCTTGAAGCAGCGAAGTCTGAACCCACTGTCCAAGCCCCGACCGCTCGCGCTCGGCGAGCGCGATAAGAATTCCGGTCGCCGCATAAACCCCGGCCGACGAATCCGCAACGGCAATTCCGGCGCGCATCGGCCCCTCGCCCGGAAAGCCGGTTACCCACATTAAGCCGCCCATTCCTTGCACAATTTGATCGAAACCCGCTCGTAGGCGATAGCGCCCAGTCTGCCCGAAGCCGGAGATCGAGGCGAGAATGATGCGCGGATTGGCGACGCGCAGTGCCTCATATCCGATGCCGAGCCGCTCTTTGACGTCGGGGCGGAAATTCTCGACGACGACGTCCGCCTTCCGTGCCAACCGCAAAAAGATCTCGCGGCCTTCGTTTTTTTTGAGATTGAGCGTCAGCGACCGCTTATTGCGGTGCAGATTAATCATATCGTAGCCATCCCGCGCGCCGCTCATGCCCTCGTTTGGATCGACGCCAGGTGGAGCGTCGATCTTGAGAACGTCGGCACCAAAATCCGCCAGGATGCGGCAGCAGGTCGGGCCCGCGCGAGCGCGTGTCAGGTCAAGCACGCGCAGATGCGAGAGCGCCGACGAGTCGGGCGGACCAGTCATGCAAGCAATCCTTCGCTACGGTCGAGAAGGTCGCCAATAGCAGTTGGAATACGTCCATGCCAATCGGTCTTCTCCTGCACTCTCACGGCGAGTGCGATGAGAGCAAAATCGCAACCAGCACGGCCAACCATCTGCAACGCGACGGGCAATCCACGATCGTCGAAGCCTACCGGAATCGACACCGCAGGGAATCCCAGCATATTCACGAAGCGGGTGTAGCTACTAAGTTCATAGAGCTGGCGAGCGCTGAATGTTGGCGAAGCCGGATCGGCTTCCGAAAGCGGAGGTGTACGGATCGCCATTACCGGCAAAATCGCCGCATCGGCCTTGCCTAAGACCTGCTCGTTAAAGTCTTTGACCAATTGCGGCCGAGCGGCGCGATTAACTGAGATCATGGCGTCATCAATCGTCGAACCTTTCGCAAGCCGCCTGCGCAGAATCGGGCTGAGCGCCGGGTGGCCGAGCCGGGCCGCATGAACCCTTGCCGCCTCACCTTGCATGACAATCATGGCATGCGCATCGATCGCCAACATCGCCGGCAGTCCCTCGACGTGAGATACGGCAACGCCGCAGGCCTGGATTGCATCGATACCGTTTTGGCAAGGCGTGCGTACTGACGGTACTGCGCCGCGAAGAGCATCGGCCAACACGACGACGCTCTCAATCGCACGTTGTGGCGCAACGGTCGCCGCCAGCACCACGGCCGCCGGAGCGAGATCGGCGGCGCTGCGTGCCAAGAGTCCGACGCAATCAAGGAATGGAGCAAGAGGCAAAGTACCGGTCACACTCACCGCACCCCAGCTCGGCTTCCATCCCGTGGCGCCCGTGCAATGCGAAGGGATGCGAATCGATCCACCGGTATCCGAGCCCAGCGCTATTGTCGCCGCTCCGCTGGTAACCGCAACCGCCGATCCAGATGAGGATCCGCCCGTAATGAAATCGAGATTCCAAGGGTTTCGCGGGTAAGCGCAAACGGCGTTGTAGCCGGACGGCTCGTAGGCAAGCTCGGTCATTGCCGTGAAGCCGACGCGGCATGCCCCAGCATCATCGAGGAGTCGCAAAACATCGGCGTAGCCGTTCAATCCAAAATCCAAAACATCTGCTAGGCCGCAATGCGGCTTATGTTTCGGTGCGACAATCAAGTCCTTGGCCGCATATGAAAGGTATGCAAGTGATCCGTTAGAGGACGGCGCTATGTCGGAACGTTGTATTTCGACGAACGCGTGGAGTCGCGGCTCAAGCCGGCGAGCTCTGTCAATTGCGGTCGCCGCGACTACGGTCTGCGTTGGTTTATCTAGCGCCGCCCAGTCCGAAAATCGTGCGCTATCTGACATGAACGGACGATTCCCAGCTAAAGAAACTAGCCGACCATTGCATGTTGGAAAAATAGGCCTAGCCCTAGCTTTAAGCCGACTTCAGAGCGTAACGACTGCCGCTGCCATTTCAATGACTTTAACATCGATCGTTTCGTCATAGACTTAGAACGTTCGAATGGAGTATTCATAATGCAACTCGATGAAAAGCCCAATTTTGCAATCGGACTCTTTCTCCCTAGGATCGCGCGGGCAAAACAAACGTCGAGGCATACCATGAAGATCAAACGTATCGAGCACATCGCAATTGCCGTCAAGAGCATGGCACAATTCCGAGAAATATTCGAAGCGAAGATAGGTCTCAGCCTCGAATACGAAGAATACCTACCACAATACAATACACGGCTGGCGATGTATCCGGTCGGGCAGACTTATATTGAACTCTTGGAGTCTGATGGCGACAACACGGAGACCGCGCGCTGGATTGCGGAACATGGAGAGGGCCTGTTTCACATTTGTCTTGAGGTCGAAGACATCGAGGATGCCTTGGACGAGCTCAAACGAAAAGGCGTTAAACTAATCGACGAGCAGCCACGGATCGGCCATGCAAATTCACGTATTGCGTTCATCGACCCAAAATCAACAGGCAACGTCGTAATCGAACTGGTAGAGCTGGCATCCCCTCCCTGACGGCGCCGAGTGCTTCGAAACTAAAAAGAGCACCTACTCATTCCATTGGTGCGCAACATTCCATAATCATTCATTCTGCGAATGTCGGTCGCATGAACGCTACCTAGGACCACCAATAAAGAGGCAGGAAAGAACGAAACGGCCACTTAGGTTCATCGGTTAATGGTGCCCGACGTCGGACCAGGGCATAACGATTCGCTCCGCAATCACTACCGCCCCAAACAGTAGGATTCCTAGCACACTCAGCCAGATGAGCGCGGCCCAAGCCAAGGGACTGTCCAGCTGTGAATTCGCGGTTAGAAGCAAGTTTCCCAATCCGCCGACGGATCCAATGAATTCTCCGATGACCGCTCCGATAACGGCCAACGTCACCGCGACTTTGGCGCCCGCAAATATGAAGGGCAAAGCCGCGGGAAACTGAACTTTCAAAAATATTTGAAGTGACGAAGCTCGCAGCGAACGGGCAAGCTCAAGCAAACCTACAGGTGTCGCACGCATTCCCGCTGCGGTATCGACGACGATCGGGAAAAACGCGACCAGAAATGCGATCACGAGTTTTGATTGCATGCCCAATCCGAACCAGACCAGAATAATGGGAGCGACGGCGACTTTTGGGATAGATTGCGTGGCAATCAAAATCGGATACAGCGTGAGATTCAGCACACGAGAATTCGCGACGCAGACGGCAAACGGGATGCCTATCGCAACGGCCAAAGCAAACCCCAACACGCTTTCAAGAAACGTCGGCCAACTTTCTCGCAGCAGGACATCCCAATTGCTTATCGATGCCCATAGGATATCCAAGGGGCTAGGCAGAACAATACGGTTGATGCCGAGAAAATGCGTGTAAAGTTGCCAGATCAGCAAGATGGCGGAGATTCCAACCAATGGGTAGATGGCATTTCTGACGTCACGAAATGTCATCGTGTAATACCAAGCGCGCGTCCGGCCCGATGCTCGAGGTCCGTAAATTCGGCGGAATAGCGGATTTCCGCGGACCGCGGATACGGCAAATTGACCACGATATAGTCAGCGATGACAGATGGTCGTTTGCTTAAGACCGCGACAACATCGGAAATGTAGACAGCTTCGCTGATGCTGTGGGTGACGAACATGACCGTCGCATCCGTCTTTACGCGAATGTCGAGGAGCAAATCCTGCATCTCCATTCGTGTAAGCTCGTCAAGCGCGCCGAACGGCTCATCCATCAGTAACAGCTTCGGTTTATGAATCAGGGCGCGACAAAGCGCGACCCGCTGCTGCATGCCACCGGAAAGCTGTGAGGGGTAGGACTGCTCGAAGCCTTCGAGCCCAACTAGCGCGAGCAGTTCTTGCGCGCGCAGCTTGGCGGCCGCGTCAGAGCGTCGAAGGATCTCCATCGGGAACAAGACATTATCCAGAATGGACCGCCAAGGCATCAAGTTTGCTTGCTGGAAAACAACTCCGAAATCAGGTTGGGGTTCGGCTACATCGCGCCCATTAATTTGGATCGTCCCACCGGAGGCGGAAATCAAGCCAGCGACAATTTTAAGAAACGTCGTTTTTCCGCAACCGCTCGGCCCAAGCAAGGTAACTAGGTGTCCAGCCTTCAGGTCGAACGTAATGTTCTTAATCGCAACGAGGGGCGTCTGCCCGGAGCGTTTGAAGGACTGATGGACGTCCTTGAAATGCCCGAACGGAACAGGGGCGGAGTTAGCCCGCCCCTGAGGATCTAGTTGAGCGTGACTCTGAATGGCCTGCTTCCTAAGGCATAATAGGCGGCGTCGGAAGATATCCGCTTGCATAAAGATCGGTCGCGACCGGCGGTTTGCCGCTTACCCCGATGTACTTCTCGACGAAGTCTAGGTTGGCCTTCATTTTCGCCGGGTCAAACCAACCCAAACCATTCTTTTTTGTTTCAACGGTTACCGCGAGATCGCTGACCACCTTGATTTCCGCGACAATGACTTCTGGCTTCAGGGTCGGAATGTACTTGATCTGATCTGCCGCAGCCTTCTCAGGATTTCCAATCGTGAATTTCCAGCCCTTCAGCGACGCACGAACGAAGCGTTTCAAGACATCTGGATTTTTGGCGATATAGTCCTCAGTCGCGGCAATGCCGTTGCCATAGAGCTCGAGACCATGATCTGCAAGCAACAGGGTGCGCAGCTCCGTATTTGACGACCTTGCTGCTGCTTCAAGACCTGGCTTTGCCATTACGAAAAACTCAATCGCTGGGATTTTTCCAGATAACAGAGTAGCTGCGCGAGCAGGCGGAGCCACGTTGCTGATCGTAAGCTTTTTCGGATCGAGTCCTTTCTGGGCCATGAAACCTTCGATGATTTTCGGCGTGAAGCTTCCTGCTCCACTTCCGAGATTTAGGCCCTCCAACTGTTTCGGTTGGGTGACATTCGCACCGTTAGCCAGACTGAAGACGGCATAAGGTGCCTTGCCGTAGTTCACCGCCACGATCTTGAGTTTCGATCCATTGCCCCGCGCAATGACCACACTTGGAACATCGACAAAGCCGATGTTCGCGGTACCCGATTCTACTGCTTGGATCACCTGCGCCGTCCCTTGCGAGGGGATGATCGAAACATCGAGGCCTTCGTCCTTATAATAGCCTTCGGCCAGCGCTGCATACCACGCTGCATGCCGCCCCAGCGGAATGAAATCCAGCGAGAATACGACCTTGGTCAGAGTTGGCGGAGAACCTTGCGCCGCAGCCACGCCCGGCAGCAAGGCGACTAGCGATATGGAGCACAATGTGCCCGCGATCCACCGAGACCACGCGTTCATGCAAACTCTCCCCTCGTTGCAGGACTGAATTGTCATGCTGCCATTGAAAAAGTCGCCTCGTCAATCGATTGCCGAAAATTTATTTGATTATCGATAAAAGGTGGATTATCTCGATAAAACAACTTCGGGCCACCGCATTAGAGACGGCTCTGTCGGGAGGTTTAATGCCATCTTCGCTCGCCGAGTCCGACGCCTCTCAGACCTTGAATGCGTCAGCTTTGACTCAGCTCCGCTCCGACATCATAGCCTGCAGGTTGATGCCAAACGAACGGTTACGCGTGGAAGCGCTCCGCGAACGTTACGGGATGGGCGCTAGTCCTATTCGCGAAGCCTTGATGCGGCTTGAAGCCGAGGGGCTCGTCGAACTAGAGCAAAATAAGGGGTTTAGGGTTTCTGAGGTTTCTCGAGAAAACCTGCTCGACCTAATGAACACCCGCATTGAAATCGAAAGTATCGCGCTACGCTGGTCGCTCGAAAAAGGCGGCGTCGAGTGGGAGGCCAATCTCCTCAGCGCGTTCCACCGGTTGTCCCGGCAAAGTAAGATCGATCCGGCTAATACCGCTGCCATTAGCGAAGCTTGGAGCAAGGAACACGCGGATTTTCATACCGCACTAGTATCTGCCTGCGGGGCCCCCACTCTCCTTTCTATCCGTTCGCGTCTTTTCGAACAGGCCGAGCGATACGTCGCTCTGTCGATTATGTCGAGCAGCCCGCTTCGCGACGATGTGACTGAGCACAAGCAGTTGATGCGGGCGGCACTTAACCGTGACGTCGATAAGACGCTTGATCTCAATCGCATGCACATCACCCGGACGCTCGATAAAGTGGCGGTGGCGTTGGAAGCCAGCAAAGCTCATGTAGACCCGCGAATGATGAACAGAAAGACGCTCAAATGAGCGTACAAGTTCCGACTGGGAATCAGTCCGTTTCTGCCGCGGAACTCAGTGAGTTCATTGCGCAGCTGTTTTTTACTGTTGGCGTGCCTAGTGTGGCCGCCGCAACGGTCGCCCGCGGACTGGTTGAAGCCGATCTCGAAGGGTTGTCGTCGCATGGTGTGATGCTGGTCGATATGTATATCGAGCGGTTACAGAAAGGCTCCGTATCCCACATTAACAACGCTTCGGTCGTATCGGAACGCCAGGGAGCGGTCGTTCTCGATGCAGGACATGCGCTCGGGCAACTGACCGGCATTCAAGCAATGATCCATGCAATCGATAAAGCACGACAGTTCGCTGCCGGCATAGTGTCGGTTCGCCACGGTTTTCATTTCGGTACCGCAGGACGTTATGCATTACAGGCGGCAGAAGCCGGCTGCATCGGCATTGCGATGTGCAACACGAGGCCCTTGATGCCTGCTCCGGGCGGCGCCGAGCGCGTCGTAGGTAATAATCCGATCGCCATCGCGCTGCCGACTGCCGGCAAGGTTCCGATTGTACTCGATATGGCCACAAGCAAAGCCGCGATGGGCAAAATTCGCATGGCGGAAAAGGCCAAAGACTCCATTCCCGCGACCTGGGCGGTGACCGCACAAGGCATGCCTACGACTAATCCTTCGGAAGCAATTGCGGGCATGCTGCTTCCATCTGGTGGCGCCAAAGGCTTTGGACTTTCATTCCTAATCGATCTGATGTGTGGGTTGCTGTCACAAGGAACGACGGGCTCGCAGGTGCGCCCGCTATATGGTGACTTCACCGTACCCTATGACTGCTCACATCTCTTCATCGCGATCGACGTAGCGCATTTTTGCGACATCGACTGGTTTCGCCAGCAGACCGCCGCGTCCGCGGAGCGCATACGCAGCGGAAAACGTGCCCCTGGCATAGAGCAATTATTTACGCCTGGAGAGCCGGAATGGCGCCGTCGCGAGCAGTCAGGCGGCGAAGTAAAACTTGAGCCGTCTGTCATTGCCATGCTGACCCGCCTCGCAAATGAACTCGGTGTGATCACAACCCTATTTCAGAACTCCATCAAGGAAACACACCATGCCTAAAGTTCAGATCTCGAGCCCGAAGCTACGGCAACCGAACGGCGTTTTCTCGCACGCAACCGCGATCGAAGCGACCGGCCGTTTTGTATTCATATCCGGCATGACGGCTCGCCGACCCGACGGCAGCATTGCCGGCATCGGAGACATCACTGAACAAACTCGCCAGGTCTGCGAGAATGTAAAGGCGGCCGTTGAAGCCGCCGATGGCACGCTCGACGACGTATGCCGGGTCGATGTGTATGTCCGCAATATGGAGCACTTTGAGGCCATTCATAAAGTACGGGCGCAATATTTTAGCCCGCCGCTGCCTGCATCAACAATGGTCGAGGTCACCAAGATGACTTCGCCCGATTACCTGATCGAAATAAGCGCTATCGCGGTCGTGCCAGTAAAATAGGAACAATCCGATGGACGACAAACATGGATTAAAGGCGGCTGCGGATCGCGGAATCGCATTAGGAGAGATCGGAAATACCCTCCTGTTTGAAAACGAATATATTCGCCTTTGGGAAGTCCGACTTGAGCCGCGTCAGACCATCGACTTTCACATTCACTACCATCCCTATCTGGTCGTCTCTCTGGGCGGCGGCGACAACGAAATCGAGACGATCTTCGGAAGAAAGATTTCGACAAACGAGTCGGCTGGCTCGTTCGTTTTTATAAATGAAATGCGGGAAGTTCATCGACTAACGAACAAGGCAAACGTTACCTATCTCTCGCGGCTAATCGAGCTGAAATCCGTCACGTGGAGCACTGTGGGCCCCGCTCAATAACACTGGTGTGTAATTAAAGTGTTGAATGAGAACGCGCCGAATGAATTCGAATGAGTCCGCCGTCAACAGCGTGGTTAGCATATGCCCCCTGACGCATCTCGATTTTGCAATAAAGCAATAAATCCGAAAATCAAGTTCGAGAGATGTCTTCAGCCCCCGATTATCCGCGCACAAACCATGGTCAATTCTGAGGTCGTTATCACACCACTCTAATCGTCCTTAAATTTCCAAAGCCCAATAGCCAAACATGAGGTCGCGATGACAAAACTTCCTGAAGGCGCTCCACGTCTTGATGAGATCTTGATTCAATCCGAAAATGTCGCCTGGCGCGAGAAATCGCTTAAGGGCGTTCATGAAAAGATGCTTTGGCGCAATGAAGAGACCGGAGCATCGATCGCTCTGATAAAATTCGACAAGGACGCCGGAATTCCCCAGCCGCATATGCATGCCGCCAATCAGTTTATGTTCTGCCTGAAAGGAAAATATGAATACACCTCGACGGGCGTCGTCCTTACCGCCGGCTGCTTCTACTGCAATCCGAAAGGCAATGTGCACGGTCCCGCGATCGCCCATGAAGAGACGATCGTTATGGAAATGTACGATGGGCCCCACTACCCGCAAAAACCTTCCTGGTACACGGACGAACGGGATGCCCATTGAGGAATATTTGATGTCCATGCCGAAGGGCCGAGTCAAATAGCACCGAACTTGGAAGCAATAGGTAACGGTCATGTTCTGGCGAATTATTGCAGTTATGCTCGCGCTGTCGGTATGCACAACTGCTGACGCAGGCGAGTTCCCATCCCGCACGGTCACGATCATATCGCCCTATCAGGCGGGCGGTACTAGCGACATCATCGCCCGCATCTTGGCGCAGAAGCTTTCAGAGCAATGGGGCAAAACCGTAATCGTGGAGAACCGGCCTGGAGCGAATGGCGGCATCGGCGTAACAGCGGTAACCCGATTTACCGCTAGCGCGCGGCATTCGGTTTGACGGCCTTCGAATACGAAGGCACTGGCAGGCTCTCGGTGAACTAGGACAAAAAGCTAGCCACTAGTAAGATGCTTGATAACCACGCTGCGACGGAGAGCGTGATTTATCGGCATCATGTTCAATCTGCTCAATCCGTGCAATGCAATTGTCGCTTGGCAACCGCCCGCATCGCTCCGATGTTTCGCAATCCCCGCATTTGAAATGAGACAACTGCCGATGGGTCGCGATTCTGCCCGCTAGTTTAGTCAAAATCCTCCGAATGGCACCGAGCGAGCGCATCTCTTCCTCCATTAAAGAGATTATAAGGCGTTGCCGCCAGTGAGGTTGATTTAAATCAACTAGCTATCTTCCGAAAAGGGGCGTCGGGACCAGCGAATCTATGTCCATTACCATGATCTGGTGAGCGGCCGTTCCGTAACCTGCCATTATGCGAATTGGGGTCGACTCAAGTCTCGCGCATTGTGATGATAACTTCTTGTTATGTGCATTTCGATGAACAGCAGAATTTACCAACCTGAGCTTCCACCATCAGGTTCGCTTGCGGCATTCAACAGCAGCGAATCTCTTTTTGAATAAGAAAAGATGCGACCGCGGCTAGCCGGGGTGAAACCAAATTCGGACGCGATTCGCAGCATTATTTCTGCTTGCCGATTCACGGTCGAGAGGTATGGCGATTGGATTGGAAATCCTTTGGGCGATTTGATCATTGCGCCGTGCTTCTGAACCATCTCCATAGCCTCAAGCCACAGAGCGTAGGCCGTACAATAAGCCGCGAGAGGACCGCGATCAAAACTGCTCAATACTCCCAACTTACTTAGCTCACCGACAACTCGGTCCCATTCCTCTCGCGCAATTGGCCCAAGTTCTGGCGGGCATTCGAGAATGCGAATGGGTCTTGTTTCCTTTTTAGCTTGCGAGGCCGGTTGCTGGCTGAATGCCAGCGGCTTCAAGCCTGCGGGATTGTTTTCTCGGTCTTGCATGTGCGCTTCTTTATGTTGCCGCTGGATCATTCTTGACGGCGTCTTCGGCCGGTTGCGAAGGAGCCGGACCGAGGTTTGTAGGCTCAAGACCGGCCAGACGTTCAGCGGCAACCACTGCGAATGAACGGCCATCACCGAGAAGGCACGCCGTCTTGCCCGTGAACGCCTGCCAACGCTGCACTGCCACGTCGACGTATCGTGGCTAAAACTCCATGCCCAAACAGACTCTGCCCGTCGTCTCGGCAGCGATCAGTGTCGTACCGCTGCCGAGAAATGGGTCATAAACCGTTTGGCCGGGATTGCTGTTGTGGGTCTGTCAAGTGAAACATCGCCACTGGCTAGCTGACCACTCTGGAATCGAACTCCGAGGTTCCCGTTTTAAATTTTCTATTTGAATTTTCGGAGGAATTTCGGGGGATTTCGGCCAAAACCCGATGCAGAGACTTCTCGCAACAGGCCTGAATCCAACGGGAACGAAAACTTCTGCGTCCAATGGCACCCTAACCAGCCAGTTGTGCGGCCGCCGCCTCCCCCGCCAAGCGGCCGAGCACGGTCGCGGTCAGTAGGCCATTGCCGGACAGATACCCTGCCGCTGTCGGTCCAGAAACGCCGGCCGCCGCGCCACCAGCCGCAAACAGATTTGGAAACACTATGCCGTCCTTGCGCTTGACGCGGCAGGCGGCATCAATCGCGAGCCCGCCTTGGGTATGAAACAGCGCGCCGGTGACCTTAACTGCATGGAACGGCGGCTCACAACGCTGGTCCGGCGTGAACCGCCGCCCATAACGCTCTTGACCGCTTATTGCCTTGAGCGCTTCAACCTCTGCCCACTCCGTGGCGAAGGCCGCGGCCGGCACATGCATCGCAGCCGCAATTTCTTCGACGCTGCCACCTGTTAAGATTGCACCCGCCCGCTCGGCATTGCGAAAATCCTCGAACTGCCGCGCCACTTCCGCAATTCGCGCATCAAATACGTTCCAGGCGATCCCGCCCGGCTGCCGCAACACGTCCTCGGCCTGCTCGGAATAGCCTCGCGACTCGTCGCAGAAGCGCCAGCCCTCGGTGTTGATCTGGATGCCGCCCTGCATGATTACGGCCCAGGAGATCAGAATATTGTGCGGCGTCGCGACCGAGCCGTGGCCTTGATAGGCACCGAGATGTGTGAGCTGCGCGCCGAGCGCATCGCCCCAGATCACGGCATCGCCGCGATTGCCCGGATGGCCGAAATAAAGCGCGGCCGCCATTTCCGGGATGAAGCGGCGGACCAGTTCGGGATTGCCCCCATAGCCGTTGCAGGCAAGAATGAGAGCGTCGCAGCCGATGCGTTCGAGCGTGCCATCGCCGCGTACGATCTCGATGCCACGAATGCGGTCACCCGGTTCGGTGAACAGTGTGTTGGCCACGGCCTCCGGGATAATCGAAATGTCGCTGGTCTCCGCGGCGCTGCGCAGCCGGTCGATCAGTTCCGATCCGGCACGCGTCGGGAGGCCATGCATCCGCATCGCCGAATGGCCGGAATAATTGAAGTTGTCGATTACGTCGAACGGCAAGCCATAGCGGTCCGCCAGCCATTCGACCAACGCGCTCGCGCCATGCGCGACCGCTTCGACGATCGATTGATCCGCCTCGCTTTTCGCCTTGCGCTGGATGTCGGCGGCGAACAATTCCGGGCTGTCGGTAATGCCTTTGGCGCGCTGAAAACGCGTGCCGGCGGCGGGAATGAGCCCGGCCGACAAAGCCGTCGAGCCTGCCGGCACTGCATCGCGCTCGATGACAAGGGCTTCGATACCCGCTTCCGTCGCCGCCAGCGCTGCGCATAGCCCGGCGGCGCCGGCACCAATGATCAGCAGCGGTGTTTCGATGGTGAATTTTTCGTCCGTTACAATCGCTACCGTGCTCATCTTGCCTCGACGTCAAGCATCATCGCGCATTGAAATTGTTCATTGCGTGCGAGCGACGGCGGATCTCCGCAGATATTGGCCGCGCGCCGGCCCGACGATTTTTCCGCTGTCATAAACAAGAGCGCCTCGCAAAAACGTACTCTTCACACGACCGCTGAGTTCGACTCCTTCGAACGGCGAGTAGCCTTGCACTGATTCAGATTCGGCGGCGCGCACCACAAAACTTTCGTGCGGATCGACGATCGCAATATCCGCGTCATAGCCCGGAGCGATATCCCCCTTGCTCGGCAGCCCGAACCGCTGCGCCGGCTTCCAGCTCAAAAGCTCGGCCATGTGATTGTATGACATGCCGCGCCTGCTGCCCTCGCTCAAAACGCCTGATAGGAGATATTCGGTGCCGCCAAATCCGGATTTGGCCAGCCAAATATTGTTCGGATCGTCTTTCGACCACTTCTGCTCGGCTGAACAGCAAGCATGATCGCTGACGATCCAATCGATCTTCCGGTCAAGCACGGCCTGCCACAGCGCCTCGACGTCCTCGCGCGGGCGGATGGGCGGATTGACCTTCGCATGCACGGCGCATTCGCAATCGGTATCGAGAAGAAGATGACCAACTGTGACTTCGCGGCGGAAAGCAATATGGGGAAAAACCTGCTGCATGGTCCACGCGGCATCCACTGCTTTACGTGAGCTCAAGTGCAAGAGGTTGATGTTCAGGCAGTTGGTCTCATTTGCCAGATAAGATGCGATCCAGATGGCAAGACCTTCGGAATGTGGCGGGCGCGCGGCGCTATAAGCATGTAGCCCGGTCAGCTCGCCCTCTCGCTCCACGATCTTTGTATATGCCGTGAGGATTTCCGCCAGTTCGCAATGCAGACTCACGCTGATGTGGGCGGCTTGATCGGGAAATTTCTCCATCAAACGCTGCGCGGACCGCATAATGAATTCGAAATGCGCAATGTCGTACCGTTCATCGGGGCCGATCATCAAAAAATCGTTTTGCTGCGACGAGGCCCCGTGCAGGCCATAGCCTCCGTAAAACATGAAAATCTTAAACGAGGTCACCCCATGGTCCATGACCAGATGCTCCATTTCATCGATGTGCGCCGCTTCGATCGGCGCAAGATGAAAGCCATAGTCGACCCAAAAGTTTCCCTCAGATTGCTTGAACACTTCGGGCATGAATTCGCGATAAGGGCCACCTCGATTGAGATAGTAGTGTCCCGTGCGCAGGTAGTTCAGGCTTGAGGTAACCCCTCCCATCGCCGCGGCCTTGCTTTCTGAAACCGCGTCCTGGGCGAGCGGTGCATAAATGCCGATATGCATATGCGCGTCGACGCAGCCTGGGAACGCGAGGCGATTCTTGGCGTCAACGACTTGGCCGGCGAGATCGGCTTTAATCTCCGGCGCGAGCCGGGCGATCTTTCCGTCCTTGATCGCAATATCAAGACAATCGACCGAGGTCTTGTTCGGCCGAACCACTCGGGCATTCTTGATGATCGTATCGAAAACCTTGTCCATGCGAGACATTCCCTGGCCTACTGGCGTTTCTTGCTATCCGGCGCTGATGTCACTTCGTATCGTCTGCCGCGCTCCAGCATTTCCGGCGTACCGATCAACCGGTTGAGCGCATCGAAATCGAACATGCGCTCGCGGAACGGCTGCGTGCTGCCATGCGCGGCGAGCGAGGCGTAGTAGTCGACCGCGGTCTTGGCCAGCGTACGCACAATACCGCCCGGAAAAATTACCAACGAAAAGCCAAGTGCTTCGAGTTCGGCCGCGGGCAAGATCGGCGTCTTGCCGCCTTCGACCATATTGGCCATCAGCGGCAGCGTGCGGCCGAGCTGTTTGACGATCTTGGCCAGTTCGTCGCGCGCCTTCGGGGCTTCGACAAACAGCACGTCCGCCCCCGCCTCGCGGTAGAGCAATGCGCGCTCGACGGCGCGTTCGAAACCTTCAACCGCGACTGCATCGGTACGCGCAATGATCAGCGTATCTTTGGAATGACGGGCATCGACCGCCGCCTTGATCTTGCCAGCCATCTCGGCGGCCGGGATCAGCGACTTGTCGTCGAGATGTCCGCAACGCTTGGGAAAGCCCTGATCCTCGATCTGAATCGCCTGCGCGCCGGACCGCTCAAGCAGATGCACCGTGCGCCCGACATTGAGCGCATTGCCGTAACCGGTATCGGCATCGACGATGAGATTGGCGTCGACGCGGTCGCGGATCAGCGCGACCGTATCAACGACTTCGGTGAGACTGACCAGGCCGATGTCCGGCCGCCCCAGCCGGGTATAGGCGATGGCGGCACCCGATATATAGAGCGTGTGAAAGCCGGCTTGCGCCGCGATCAGCGCCGTGAGCGGATCATAAACGCCGGGCGCGACCACAATCGGCAGCTTCGACAGGCGCAAGCGCAATGTGTTCTGTTGGGCCATCGTCATAATCCGAGAAAAGCGCGCTTGAGGTTGGCGTCGGAACGAATGTCGGCGGCGCTGCCCGAAATGACAAAACTGCCGTGCTCGAGAATGTAGCCGCGGTGAACGATGTCGAGGCTCTGCACCACGTTCTGCTCGACCAATAGCACCGCAAGCCCGTCTTTGTTGAGTCGCAGGATCATGGCGAACATTTCCTCCACCAGGAGCGGTGACAGACCAAGTGACGGCTCGTCCAGGATCAGCAGCTTGGGCTCCGCCATCAGGCCGCGGCCGATTGCCAACATCTGCTGCTCGCCGCCCGACAGCGTGCCGGCGCGTTGCGAAGCGCGCTCGCGCAGCCTCGGGAACATGGCAAACACACGCTCGCGGTTGGCCGCGCGCTGCGATGAGGCGCGGCGGTAACTGCCGAGATCGAGATTGTCGGCAACCGACATGTTGGGAAATATCCGCCGCCCCTCCGGCACGTGCACCAGACCGGCGGCGACAATTGCGGCCGGGCTGGCGTCGTGGATAAAGCGGCCATCGAACTCGATCGAGCCTTCGCGGGCGGCAACGAGCCCGGAAATCGCCAGATTGAGCGTCGATTTTCCGGCGCCATTCGAGCCGAGCACGGCCACGATGTCGCCCGCGCCGACCACGAGATCGATGCCGCGCAGTATCTCGGTTTCACCGTATCCGGCATGCAGGCCGCGCACGTTTAGAAGCGCATCAGTGGACATGCGCGCCTCCGGCTAATCTGGCCGCGGCCCCGGCGCCGAGATAGGCCTCGATCACCTTCGGGTCGGCAGCCACCGTGGCGGGCGCGCCCTGCGCAATGACATGGCCCTCCACCAGCACGTAAATCTGCTCGGCCAGACTCATCACCGCCTGCATCACGTGCTCGATCATCATGATGGTGACGCCGCGCTCGCGGATGGCGCGGATGATCGGCACCATGTCGCGGATTTCGGACGGGTTGAGACCGGCCAGCACTTCATCGAGCAGGAGTAACTTCGGCGACGTCGCCAGCGCGCGGGCAAGCTCGAGCCGCTTGCGGCCGGCCACCGTCAACGTCGCAGCCGGCTGCTGCAACATCGGTTCGAGCCCGACCAGTTTGGCGACCTCGGTTGCAGCGGCGAGCGCCGCGGCGCGCCCCGCGATATGCAGATGAGCGCCGACCGCGATGTTTTCCAGAACCGTAAGACCGGCGAACGGTTGGACGATCTGAAACGTGCGTGCGATGCCTTGGCGCGCGAGCCTATGGGGCGGCATGCCGGTGATGTCGGCGCCGTTGTAGACAATGCGCCCGCCGGTCGGCGTCAGAAAGCCGGTGATCAACGCGAACAGCGTGGTCTTGCCCGCCCCGTTCGGGCCGATCACCGCGGTAATGCGGCCAGCGTCGACCGTCAGCGACGCTTCGTGCACTGCGCGCAAGCCGCCGAACCGTTTCGAGACGCCCTCGACCGCCAACATCCGGTCAGTCATGCGCGGCCTCCCGCGCTAGTTTCGCCGGCGGCGTCAGCCACGCACGGCAGCGCGCAATCACACCGGCGACGCCGCGCGGCGCAAAACCAACCACCAAAATCAGCACAACACCGTAAAGCACAAGATCGAGACCCGGCACATCGCCGGTGACGTGTTTGGCCGCCTCGCCGAGCGTCTTGACCATCAACGCACCGAGCAGCGGTCCGAACACCGTGCCGGCGCCGCCGATGATCGGCGCCAGCAGCGCCTCGACGGAAATCCACGGGCCGTAAGCGATCGCCGCGTCCAGGAACAGAAAGTACTGGGCATAGAAACAGCCGGCGGCCGCCGTCATGGCAGCCGATATCGTCATCGCGCCAAGCTTGACGCGGGTGGCGTCGACTCCCAGTGCACGCGCGGCGTCTTCATTCTCGCGCACCGCTACCAGCCAGGCGCCGAAGCGCGATTGCTCGATCAATTTGGTGATGACAAGCGCGATTGCCACCAGCGCGAGAATGAACCAATAGAATGCCGCCCGGCTCTGGAACTGCAACGCGCGCGCACCGAGATCGAGTTTGATCAAGGTGCCGACGCCGGCGCCGGTGATCGGCGCGACGCTGGCGATGATGCGCAGCACTTCGGCAAAGGCCAGCGTCACCAGCGCGAAATACGAGCCGCGCAGCCCCGAACGGAACGTCAAAATGCCAATGACCGCACCCACCGCCGCGCCCGCCACGATTCCAATGCCGAAAGCCGGCCAGGCATTGAACCCGTAACGCACCTGCAGGATCGCGGTCACATAGGCGCCAGTGCCGAAGAATGCGGCATGGCCGAATGAGTATTGACCGCCGAAACCGCCGAGCACGTTCCAGCCCTGCCCCGCCAGCGTCAGCAGCAGCGCCGTCACCAAAAAATTGAGTACGGCGTTCGAATTGATCAGGAACGGAATGCAGGCCAGCGCGAAGACGGCTGCGACGATCGGGAGAATGCCGGCGCGGCTCATGCCCGCTCTCCCAGCAAGCCGCTCGGCCGGAACAGCAGGACGAGAATGAACATCACGAAGATGCCGATCTGGCCAAGCGATTCCCCGAGATAAAGGCCGCTCAGGCTTTCCACGACGCCCACGAACAGTCCGCCGATAAGCGCCCCCGGGATCGAACCCATGCCGCCGAGCACCACGGTGGTGAACGCGATCAGAACGAAGGCGTTGCCGACATTCGGATTAACGTAATAGGTCGGTATCAACAGGCAGGCCGCAATGGCGACGCAGGCCGCGCCGAGGCCGAAGGTCACCGCGTAAATATGCGCGACGTCGATACCGGATAATTGCGCGCCAAGCTTCTCTTTTGCCACCGCGCGAATGGCCTTGCCGGTGTCGGTACGAGTCAGCAGCAGCCATAGCAGCAGCGCGACGACGACCGCACCGGCAAATCCGGCAAGCCGCGGCACCGACAGAAACATCCCAGCGAACGGCACGACGTCGAAGGCATATTTCACATCGATGGTGCGGGTGTCGGCGCGAAACGCATACAGCAGCATGTTTTCGATGACCACGGCGAGACCGAGCGTCACCAGCAGGATGTTGCCGTCATTGCCGTGCGATGCAGGACCGACGACAAAGCGCTGCAAGCCATAACCGAGCGTGAAGAATGCCGGCACCAGAATGAACACCGCAAGATAAGGATCGATGCCGAATAGCTTGTGCAGAAAGAAAGCCGCAAACAGCGCCGCGGTCAGCAGCGCGCCGTGGGCGAAGTTAATGATGTGCAACACGCCGTAGACCAGCGTCAGGCCAAGCGCGATAAGCGCATAGATGGCGCCCATCAGCAGGCCGTTGATGATCGCCGGAAAGAGAATGTTTAAGTGCACGGCACAGCCAGGGCCGGCGCCGCCACGGCGGCGCCGGATAACTTTGGAGCCGCCGTGCCGGGCCTCGTCATCAAACGGGTGGCAGCGGATAAACTGGCTTTGCCGACGCGAAGGCCTCCGGCAAGATCACCTGGATATCGTTGCCGATAACCTGCGTATTGGCGGGTCNNGGCGCCGCACCCTCGTTCTGGCCATTGACGAATTTCGTCGGCCCATAGGGCATGACGTGGCCCGCGAAGGTTGAGCTTGCAAGCGCGTCGATGATCTTGGCGCGGTCGGCCGATTTCGCACGGTCGATGGCATCCGCCAGCAGCAGCACTGCGCTGTAGTTCATATAAACTTCGTAGGTGAAGAACTGGCCTTGCGCCTCGACCTTCTTCTTCAACGCCAACGCCTTCGGATTGCGCGGGTCGAACCAGTGATTGCAGTCCATGATGTACTGCGCGGCTTCCGGAAACTCCTTGACGAATTTGTAAGAGGACGCAGCACCCCCGAGCACGGAGTAGATTGCCGCTTTCGGGCGCACCTTCTGCTGCTGCATGGTGCGCGCGAGCAAGACATATTCGTTGTAATAATTGGCCGGGATCACGATATCCGGCTTGGCCGCCTGGATTTTGAGCACGACGTTGTTGAAATCGCGCGTCGGCGTCGGATGCGGGATGGTCTCCAGCACTTCGAAGCCCTGCGCCGGAAGCTGGGCGTTGAGCAGCTTGGCCAGACCGGAGCCGAACGCCGAATCTTCGTGCACGATCATCACGGTCTTGGCCGGCTTGCCAGCCTTGTCGTTGATGGCGACAAGGTTGGCCAGCGCGGTCTTGGCGAGGACGCCAAATCCGGGTCCGAAGCGGAAGGTGTTCTTCAGTCCACGGGTGACGATGGCATCGGTGACGCCGACGTCCACGATATAAGGCAGATCGTAGCGCGCGGCCGTCTGAGTGGTCGCCAGGCAGATCGCGCTGGCATAGCCGCCGACGATGGCCGAAACACCGGCCGAATTCATCTTTTCGACTTCGGCATTGCCACCATCCGGCGTCGATTGCGCGTCGCCAAGCACCGGCTCGATCTTGGCGCCGCCCATGCCCTTGAGGCCGCCCGCGGCGTTGATTTCGTCGACCGCGATCGAGGCACCGAGCCGGCCTTGCTGACCGGAATAAGACAGCGCGCCGGACACCGGCTGCAGCAGGCCAACCTTCACCGCGCCGCCCTGGGCGCGAAGAATTGACGGCGCCGCGAGCGTGCCGCTCGCCGCCGCAGCGGCGGTGAACGCGGATGTTTGCAGGAATTTACGGCGGCTAAAGCGATTGTTGCTGTTCGACATAGTGTTCCTCCCTTGGCTTAGATGAATGGAATACCGACGGACGATTTCGAGCTTCTCGGCGGTTTGCGCATCGAAAGGGGTTGCGCCGACCAGCTTTTTTTCCTGGCGCCGCCGGAGCGGACTAGATCGAATTCGAAACTGTACCGATCCGGCCGGTACAGCGCATGCAGATGCTCGACGCCGCGGCCATCGCGGTCATAGACCGTGCGTACCAGTTCGATCAGCGGCGAGCCGGTCTTGACCCCCAGCGCGCGGGCAACATCGGGCGCGGCAAGGCCGGCGGAAATTCGTTGCGTTGCGCGCTCGACCTTGACGCCCGATCGCTCGAGCAATTCAAGCAAAGGGCGATCGGCCAAGTCTTTGGCATTGAAGGTGACGCCGATCCGCTCCGGCACATGCGCGAGCAGATAGGAAAACGGCAAGCCATCGACCGAGCGGACACGCACTGAACGCTGCAAAGATTCATGAGTGCCGGCGCCCAGCGCCTCGGCGGCCGGGCCGCTCGCCTGCACGTATCCGAACGACAGCAATTGCACCTTGGTGCTGCGGCCCATGTCGGCAAGATTGGCCAGCACGCCGGAGATGTCGGCGGTCATCCGGGACGGCTGCGGCCGGTACACCACGCGCGTCCCGGCACTGCGCCGTCTGTCGATTAGGTGCTCGCACTGCAGTTCGCCTAAAGCGCGCCGCACGGTGACGCGCGATACGCCATGCGCCCGCGCCAGGTCATTTTCATTGGGAAGCCTGGCGCCGAAGATCATGGCACCGCTCATGATGCGATCGCGCAACACGAGATAGACTTGGCGCGCCTTGGCTTCTTGCAACCGATCCGCCACAGCAACCCCCGCTACGCTTTACTAGGTATTATTTAGCATACAATATGGCCGTTCGACTGCAATGCCCCGCAGGCGCTAAATAGCTGCATGAGCACGCCGCTTACCCTCTTCGACAAACTCTGGTCGAGCCACGAGATCGTGCAGCGCGACGGTGAGAGCTTGCTGTGGGTTGACCGCCATTTTGTGCATGAGGGCTCGTTTCACGCTTTCAGCCGGCTTGCCGAACGCGGCGCAGCGGTGGCCGAGCCCGCACTGACGTTCGGCGTCGCCGACCACTACGTGCCGACGCGCGGCCGCGGCAAGCCTATTCCCAATCCCGAAATCGCGCGCATGGTCAGCCAGCTTGATAAAAATGCCGCGGATCAGAACATCACATTGTTCGGGCTCAAGGATCGCCGCCAGGGCATCGTCCATGTGGTCGGCCCGGAACTGGGACTGACCCTGCCGGGGTTGCTGATTGTCTGCGGCGACAGCCACACCTCCACCCATGGCGCGTTCGGCGCCTATGCGTTCGGTATCGGCGCCTCGGAAGTGGCGCATGTTTTGATGACGCAGACGCTGTGGCAGAAAAAGCCGAAACGCATGCGTATCACCGTCGATGGCAAGCTTTCCGAAGGCCTCGGCGCCAAAGACATCGCGCTGGCCATCATCGCCAATATCGGCACTGATGGTGCCAGCGGCCACGCCATCGAATTCGCCGGTTCGGCGATCCGGGCGCTCTCGATGGAAGGACGCATGACCTTGTGCAACATGGCGATCGAGGCCGGCGGCCGTTGCGGGATCGTCGCGCCGGATGCCACGACGTTCGATTATCTGAAAAGCCGCGAGTTCACGCCCACAGGAGCGGCGTTCGACAAGGCCATGCAAGATTGGGGCGAACTGAAATCCGATGCCGGTGCGAATTTCGACTATGAGGTTTCGATCGACGCAACGGCGGTGGCGCCGTTTGTCACCTGGGGCACCAGCCCGGAAGATGCCTTGCCGATCGATGCCAGCGTTCCCGACCCCACCCTCGAGTCCAATCCAGAGCGCGCGAAATATATCCGCGGCGCTATCGACTATATGGGCCTCGCACCGGGCAAGAAGCTGACCGATATCGCGATCGATCGCGTTTTCATCGGCTCATGTACCAATGCCCGCATCGAGGACCTGCGCGCCGCGGCGGCCATCCTCGCCAACCGCGTGAGCAAGGTTCCCGGCCTCGTCTCGCCCGGTTCGTCCAGCGTCAAGCGTCAGGCGGAAGAAGAAGGTCTCGACCGCCTGTTCCGCGACGCCGGCCTGGAATGGGCCGATTCCGGCTGCTCAATGTGCGTCGGCATCAATGGCGATCTGGTCGCATCGGGCGAACGCTGCGCCTCGACCACCAACCGCAATTTTCGCGGCCGCCAGGGCGTCGGCGCCCGCACCCATATTATGTCGCCGGCGATGGTCGCCGCAGCCGCGGTCAGCGGACATCTCGCCGATATGCGGCCCTTGATGGCGCGAAAGAGCTGACGAATGGAAAAATTTACCCGCATCACGGCAACCGCCTGCCCGCTTCCGGCCGAGAATATCGACACTGATCAAATCTTGCCGGCGCGCTATCTCAAACTGCCGCGCAAGGGGGAGCACGGCAAGGTTCTGTTCCAGGATTTACGGTTCGACGCGGATGGCCACGAGCGTCCGGACTTCCCATTGAACCGCGCGCCATGGCGGAACGCAAAAATTATTTTCGGCGGCCGCAATTTTGGCGGCGGCTCATCGCGCGAGGCCGCGGTCTATGCCCTGTTCGACTACGGCATCCGCTGCGTGATCGCTCCCTCGTTCGGCGATATTTTTTCCCAGAATGCGACCAAGAATGGGCTCTTAACCGCGGTGGTGACCGAAGCGGACGGCGGCGCCTTGACGGAGGCACTGACGCAGGAACCGGCTCTAGGGGTGACGGTCGATCTCGGGCAGCAAACCATTGTGTGCGGCGATTTGCATTTTCATTTCACGATCGATCCTGCGCGGCGAACCCGCCTGTTAAACGGATGGGACGATATCGACCTCACCGAGTCCTTCCGGAGCGAGATCAATGCGTTCAAAGCTGCCAACCTAAAACAGCGACCATGGACAGTTCCCACGCAAGCGACGTAAATATGCGCTGCCACAACTGGCATCCCGGCCACACAGTGGAATCAAACTCAGTCTCCGGCGTGTTTCTCCAGAAAACGGCCACAATGCCGAAGATGGGCGGAGATTTCCGGCACAGCGGACCGAATAAATATCAAATTCGGGACCCAGAGACTCTTCGCCTAAGACAGGGAGCCCGCCAATGGCGGGCTTCCTAGCGATATTGTAGGAAAAATCTCTAGAGCCGGGACTGGCTGGCTGGTGTGGCAGGATTGGAACCGTGAGATGGCCGTTTCGTTTTGCTCGCTAAACTGCATGGGCATCAGCGCGTGTAGCCCCATGTAGCCCAGAGCCTGTTTTGGCGAACAAAATGGGATTCGCTCGGGCTACAAATTAGAAATTGTCATTTGAATTCATGGCGGTCCCGAGAGGACTTCCCCGCGCCAGTTCAAACAATGGCTTACGCGATGGTGGGACAGCATACCACTCCACGGAAACATTAGGCTTTCTTGCCCCAATGTCCCACCGGCCGGCCCCGGCCCGTTGACGAAATCGCACAACTAAGCCGTTAGCCTTGTGGTGAGGCAAAACGAATTTTCTTTGCCGAAAAAATTCAATAGCGGCGATGAGCCGGCGGGCGCCGTCGCGGCACGTCCGCAATGCCCCCAATAGCTGCCAAATTTTGTGGTGCCGCGAAACGACGCGAAGTGACAAAAGTCGACATCAGCGAATTGTCGCCTCTTGGTCGGCCGAGGGTCTCGGGACAAAATGCTGACTTTTGTGCGCAGGCATCAAATTAGACCTGACGGGGGAAAAGGGCCGGTCGCATATAAGCGGAAATCCTAGCGCCTTTCAGAGGCACCGCAATTGGGATAGCTTTGGTGTCGCCTGGGGACACGCCATGAAACTTCCCCGCCGTCGATTTCTGCATCTGGCAGCGGGGGCTACCGCGCTCCCGGCCGTGTCGCGTGTAGCTTGGGCACAAAGTTATCCGACGCGGCCGGTCCACATCGTCGTCGGCTTTCCCGCCGGCCAAACAGCCGACATCAGCGCGCGCCTGATCGGCCAATGGCTGTCGGAGCGCCTCGGCCAGCCATTCGTCATTGACAACAGACCGGGCGCTAGCAGCACTGTCGCCACCGAACTCGTCGTGCGAGCGCCCCCGGACGGCTATACGCTTCTCTACGTCGTTGCGAGTAATTTTATCAACGCGACGTTTTACAAGAAGCTGCCTTACAATTTCATCCGCGACATCGATCCGGTTGCGAGCACCGCCCGCACGCCCCTCGTCATGGAGGTCAATCCGTTGGTTCCGGTCAAAACGGTTCCCGAGTTCATCGCCTATGCCAAGGCCAATCCGGACAAACTCAACATGGCCTCGGCGGGCAACGGAAACTCGACACATATGGCTGGCGAGCTGTTTAAGATGATGACCGGCGTCGAGATGATTCACGTGCCGTATCGCGGCTCCGCGCCTGCGCTTATCGACCTGCTCGGCGGTCAGGTACAAGTGATGTTCGACGTTATGGCCTCTTCCATCGAACACATCAGGGCTGGCAAGCTGCGGGCGCTAGCGGTGACGACTGCGACGCGCTCGGAGGCGCTGCCGGACGTCCCGACCGTGGGCGAATTCGTACCGGGCTACGAGGCGAGCGCAGTGGGTGGCGTCGGCGTGCCCAAGGGCACGGCCGCCGGGATCGTCGGCAAACTCAACGTGGAGATCAATGCGGCCCTTGCCGATCCCATAATTAAATCGCGGTTTGTCGAATTGGGAGGCACGCCGCTGCCGGGGTCGCCGGCCGACTTCGGTAAGCTCATCGCCAAGGAAACCGAGAAGTGGGCCAAGGTGATCAAGTTCGCCAACATCAAGCCCATATAAGCCCGATCATCACCGCGCCGATATTCCATAGTTCGCGTTCCGCGAATACGGTGAGGCCGATGTCCGTTGTTGTCCGTTAGCGACTAAATTTTGCGGCGCAACGAAATGTCGCTAAGTGCCAATAGCGATCATCTTCTCCCGAATTTGTCCTTCAAAGCCCGGCGAGTGCTTTTTGGTAGTAGGAGAGGTCGAGATACTTCTCCGCCGCCGCCGGAGTTCCGCCCTCGAACTGGGCGCGCAGCTTAAGCGCGTTCTTGACGCCTTCCATATCAATGGCGCCGTCACGATTAAACCCATCCCTGGTGCTGTCATAGGACAATGTCGCTATGTCCTCCGGCAGCTTGAGCCGCTCAACTAGCAGCTTGATGGCTTCGGCTTTATTCTTCGAATCGAAACACCATCGCCACCCCTCGACATAAGCCTCCAAATATTTGACCAGCGTGTCAGCATTCGCCTTGCCCCATGAGCGCAGCACGAACGCAGCCGTTCCTTGATAGGCGCCGAGCGCCGCAGAGGCCGTGCCCATGTCCTTGAGGCCGGCCTTCTCGCCAAGGATCGAGAATGGCGGATTCATAATCGCCGCGACCATGGCTTTGTCTTTGGTCATCGCGTCGAGACGGAAACCGGTGGCGCCTACTGCCTTGACCTCGTAATCACCCTTGGTGAGGCCTTTCTGCCGCAGCATTTCATAGAGCTGGAACGCATAGGCTGTGTTAATCGCATCGACTACCACCGTCTTGCCCTTGATATCGGCGAGCGACTTGATATCGGGCTGCACCATCAGATGGTTCAAGCTGTTGTCGCCGCCGATCACCACCGCGATATCGACATTGGCCTTATCCTTGAGCGCGAAGGCGTTGTCGATTGCCGAATGTGCGATCTGGTAACGGCCCTCGGCTAGCCCGTTGCGTAGCTCATTCGAATTGGGCGTGAACTTGAGATCGACGGACAAGCCGCGCTTTGCGTAGAAGCCCTTGGCTTGCGCCGCGAACATCGGCAGGTTTTGCACGCCCGGAAACACGATGACAGCGAGCTTGGTGTCCTCTGCGCGCGCATTGTGCGGCTGGATTGCGAAAGCGAACCCCGCTGCGAATGCGGCAGCTAGCAGGCCTTTCATCATGGCATCCTCCCAGGATTCTTTTTGTACTATTCGTCATTGCCCAGATGAACTCTGGAGTGGCTTGAACGATACCAGATTAAAGAGATTTTTGTCCACTTCGGGTCATTCACGTCATAACCGGCGGTGTCCAAAATCGTCGTTTGTCCGCTTTACTCCGTTAGCGACCGTTTTGGGCATGGGTTCAAAACGTCGCTAAGTGCCATTCGCGACCAAAAGCAGACATTCCCGACTGGGCGGTCTCCAATTAATTTGGAACCGCTATTACCCAGCTAGGGCGTTATGTTTCTGGACGATCGGTTGACGAGCAACGAGGTCAGCGTACTGCGCGATCGGCAATGCCCGCCCGTAAAGGGCTGTTTTGTTGCGCAACAGTAATACCGCCAGTAACGGACATGACGCCTTGACTGGTGCATCTCCATAACTTCATGCTGTCGATGAAATCGATTGGGATTTTTGACGATGGAATTGCCAGGTTGGGAGTACTTCTATTCCTTAGCTGCCTTGTCATTGGCGTTCGCAGGATTTACCTCGATCGTCGTCGTACTTCGCCAAGGCACAGGAAAACCACTCTCCCAATTTCATTTACTACTTACCAGATTATTTATTGAACTCGGGCTTATGGCAACTGCATTCGCCATATTAGCGCCTACGCTGGCCATCTGCGGGATACGCCAGATTATGGTGTGGCAGATATCCAGCGCAATAATGCTAGTTATTTTGGTGCCTTGGCTTATTGCCTATCCATTTCGCCGCAAAGCGGCCGCTCCCAAAGAAAGAATGCCCCTTCGAGTGTACATCATGCTATCGTCCTACACTCTCTATCTTTTTCCTCTACGATAAAGTGTTGCGTCGATCGGTTGAGCCGGCTGCACTTTTCGGACAAACAGACTGTGTCCGGGTTTGTCGCTTATTGGAGCAACAGCCGACAAAGGGACACGTTGGGGCTGAGTTACTCGGCCGTCTTTGACCCAACTCGGACATCGCGCTGCTTGCAGTCTGCCGTTTCCAATCGAGCTCTGATCCATTACGATGCCTCGTTCCAAGCCTTGAGGCGTAAAGTGAAACGACGCGATGTTCTTGGATGGACGGCGACGACAGCAATCGGTCTTGCCCTGTCGCCGATGCGTGCCTTGGCACAAGCCCCTGTCGCCGGGTCGGGGATGGCTGCGCTTTGCGAGTATATGAGCGCGGCTCGAAGCCGCAGCGTCCCGGCCGAGGTCGCCGAGCAGGCTAAGCATCATATCCTCGATACTCTGGCGGCGATGGTTTCCGGATCGGGGTTGCCGCCTGGTCAGGCGGCGCAGCGTTATATCCGCGACTCCGCGACAAAGGGCGAAGCGACCATCGCCGCGACTGCGCTCACGGCGCTGCCGATCGACGCCGCGCTCGTCAATGGAGTTATGGCCCATGCCGACGAGACCGACGACTCGCACAACGCGTCGCGCTCGCATCCAGGTTGCTCGGTCGTCCCGGCGGCACTGGCGCTGGGCGAGCGGTTTGGCGTCGATGGGGCACATTTCCTGCGCGCCGTGACACTCGGCTACGATGTTGGCACACGTGTCGTTCTCGCTATGGGTGGCGCCCAATTCAGCTATGAGAACACCATAGACACGCACAGCATCGCCGGAACTTTTGCTGCTTCGGCAGCGGCAGCCTGCGTCGCCGGTCTCGATGCGCGTCAAATGCGCTGGGTCCTCGACTATGCCGCACAACAGTCCTCCGGCTACATCATTTGGCGGCGCGACGTCGACCACATTGAGAAGGGCTTCGTCTTCGCCGGAATGCCGGCCCGTAACGGCGTCACCGCGGCATTGCTCGTGCGGTCGGGCTGGAACGGCATTGATGACGTGTTCTCCGGCCCGGACAATTTTTTTCAGGCCTACGCGCCTAAGGCGAAGCCCGATCAACTCACTGACAAGCTCGGCGAACGGTATGAGATAGCGTTGACCGATATCAAGAAATGGTCGGTCGGTTCGCCGATTCAAGCACCATTGGACGGAATTGCAGCAATCCGCAGCAAACGGCCCTTCGACGCCGATCAGGTGCAACGCGTGACTGTGCGGGTCGCACCCTCTGTCGCTGCTGTGGTGGACAATCGCGATATCCCGGATATTTGCCTACAGCATATGATCGCCGTGATGCTGCTCGATAAGACTGTGTCGTTCCAGGCGGCTCACGACAAGGCGCGGATGACGGATGTCGCAGTCTTACGGCAGCGCGCGAAAGTGAATCTTGTCAGGGATGAGGAACTTGCCAAGCTTCTGCCCGCGCGAGTCACCGTCGATGAGGTTGATCTGACGGACGGCACGCATCTTTCCGAACGCGTCACTAAAGTTCGCGGTACGGTGACAAATCCGATGACACGCGCTGAAGTGATTGACAAGGCGCGAGATCTGATTGCGCCGGTGCTGGGTCGTGAGACGTCCGAACGCCTGATCGAGACGATCTACACAATCGATGCCGTGCCGAATATTCGCAATCTGGGGCAACTGCTCCGGCGAGGTTGATTTCTGGCAAGTGCCGATCCCCAGGCTTGGCGTTCAGAGTCCTGGATATCACCTCGCCGAAGCCCTGAGCGCAACGACGAGGTGTGCGATGTCTCCTCCTGGCAGATTGTGTTGCAAAAGTCTTTTTGCACTGCTGATCAAAAATTCTCTGGGATCTAGATGCGATTTTGGAATAA
>PMAF01000067.1 GCA_003152455.1 Hyphomicrobiales bacterium | reverse complement strand
GGGAGTCCCGGGCCGGTCCGGAATGGTCGGATACCAGGATGGGCCACCAGTGCTCCCACGATTCATCCGGCGGGCCGGGAGGCCGGAACGGACCAGCGACCGACGGGCCAGGACGACCAGCAGATCACGCTGGTAGCGATGCATCCCCGCTAATGTCTGCTTCTTTTCAGCGAGCTGGGATGTCCGCATGCACTGGCTTCGAAAGGCGAAACCATAGCCGCCTTGCGGTGGCTCACTTCGCTCGCGTCTCTGTGTGTTGATGCTAGGATAGTCGCTTCCAGAAATTGCGGGTAATCCCCATGCCGCTCTCCGATACCATCAAGACCCTGATCCGCGATGCTTGGGACGACGGCTATCCCTGCTTGCTCGCGACCCACGGCCCGGAGGGGCCCAATATTACGCCCAAGGGTAGCATGATCGTGTATGACGATGCCCACCTGGCGTGGTGGGAGCGCTCCAAGCGCGCAGTGCTAGAGAACCTGTCATACGACAAGCGCGTGTGCGTGATGTACGCAAACTTCAAGGCGCAGCGTGACGGCGTGCTGGAGAGTGGCTTCCTGCGCTTCTTCGGCCAAGTCGAACTGCATGAGAGCGGGCCCGTGCGCGAATCGATTTTCGCCAAACTGTTGCCGCGCGAACAGACCCACATCGGTGCGGAGGCCGGCATCGGCGTGCTAATCAAGATCGACAAGGCGATCGATATCCGCGGCAAGCCGATTATGTGACGGATTATGCTGGGCGCCGGTATTTTTCCGGTCGCCCGGCCTGCTATCTTCGGTCATGAGTCGGACAGTCCGGATGCGCCATACATCTAAGCCAATGGCGCTTGGCAACATGCGCGCAAACGGCGTGCACACGATCGCGGCGTACTGTCAGCGCATAGACTGCCACCACTCGGCGAGGGTCGACGTGTCTATTTTGTCTGACGAGATTGATGTACCGGCGATCGGGCGGCGTCTGCGGTGCACGGCCTGCGGACTGCTCGGCGCGGAGAGCAGGCCGAACTGGAACGAGACGGCGGCGCGACGGCCGGTTCGCTGATCCGGACCACAGGCCGATACGAAGCCCAACGGTGACGCCGGACGGTCGGGGCCATGAAGTGTCGAAGTGTGGGCTACGAAATTCCCGTTCTGAAAAACTTCGCTTTCCCTTCAGCTTCGCGCTGTTTTTCCCACTTTCCCTCGATGTCGTCGGCCATCGCCTGCGCAGGATCGGCTGGCTGAGGGTCGTTCTCTTTCGGGTCGTAATATTGGACGAAATCGACGTGCTGGTTCATGTTTGGTGGACGATATAGCCCAATTTTATCGAACAGCACGGTCGGTCCGGCCGCGAAGCGCCTGTAAACCGACTTGTGCATGATGGCGTCGGTGCCCGGCAGTTTTCGTAAGCCATAGGGCAAAAAACTACCCTTCTGCTCGTCATGCTGCGGACCATTAGCATTAGCATGCAGTCGCAGCACCGACTGGTCGTGTTTCAGTCCGTTGGGGACGATTGACGCCGCAGCCAGCATCCAGCTTAACGCGACATCGGAAAGCCGGGATTCATTCTCTTCATATCCGCCGCCAACGTCTGCGTGGACGCCGGGAAACCAAACCTGTTCGAAATAAAGATTGCCCTGCGGATCCCGCTCGTCTTGTTTTTCCGCCGTTGGGATCCAGCCGACGCGTTTGAAATCGGCACGATTCTCGTCGATCGATATTGCGTGCTTCGCATAACCAACATTACTGTTGAGCGTTAAATCGTAGAACGTGTGTTTAGTGCGAGCGAAATGGATCGTGGCTAGTCGTTTGAAAAACCCGTAACCAGGTAGATCGGGAGCCCATTTCAGATAATTCTTGAGATAGAGCAGACCGGACCCGAGGATAAAAACTGGCGCGACAAAAGAAAGCACATTCCAAAAAGAAAGAATGGCAAACAACCTACCGAGAAACGGAAAATGCGGTGCATATGACAGCAGAGAGACAATAAAGCTTAGTAAGAAGGGCAATCCTAATACGACGGCGGCAACAATAATGCCGAGCCCGGAATGACCGAGCGCTGCGACGGTATCGAACACCCCGATAAAATATGGAAACACATTGGCTTTTTCGTCGTCATCATCGACGACTGAACTAGCATGCTCGTTGCGGAACTTTGCCGCTATCGCACTGCGGGTTTCCAACATGAATCGAAGGTATTTGCCGACCTTGGCTTTGTCGTAAGAAGAGCAAAACTGATAGACGTCCTTGACTGCGCGCTCCGCGAGCTGCCGAGATCCTTGAACGTCCATCGGCAATGGAGCTCCACCGGGGAGCTGTCGCGGAATCCCGCAGTACGACATGACGCCTGCCAAGGAGCGGACGGTGTACGCGCCTCGACTGAATCCAAAGAGAAAGATTCGATCGCCCTCGCGACACAGTCGGATCAGCGCAGCATAGCAATCGATGATGTTTGCCGTGATGCCCAAGCCCGTCGCCATACTCACAAAATTATAGATCGAGCGGGCCCATTTGACTTTAATGTGGCTGCCGTCCGCCGACGAGCCAAGACCAGGATCATAGAACGCGACCTGTTCCTGAGGGTCAATCGATGTATCGGGGCCGACTCTGGTGGCGCGATACAGTTTGTAGACGTTAGTTCGCATCTCGTCGAACGTGATGCCACCGGCTTGACCCGTTCCATCCGAGAATATGACGATGTTCTTTGGCATGGTGACGACCTCGCGTTTCATTGTAGCGCAATCGATCCGGCCGCGCATGGCGAGTCCGGCCCGCTGACGAACGCGGCAAGCCGATACTAAGCCCGCTCCGACCAATAGTGGGCCTATGCTGATCCCTAGAAGAAATCTAAACTGGTACGAGGTCGCGCGGGGGGGCTCGTTATGCGTCAAATCAAATATGTTGCCCGACGTTGTCTTCGTAATTGGCTACACACGCGTCATGTTTGACGCGATAGAGGAGCGATGCGGTCCCATGTCTTTGGAGAGGGAGCTAGCATTCCTTCAGTCCACGCTGGCGATGGTTGATCTCTCAACGCATCGGAGCCCACCGGGCCGCGTCGAGTACTTACTAAAGCGAAATTAACCGATCGCGCTCAGAATGGACGGCGATAAGAACCACAATCGTCCACATATTCACGTCGACTACGGCCCCGATTATCACGTGGCCTCATATACGATCGACAACGGCGATCGCCTCGCCGGCACGCTTGACAGAAAGTACGACAGGAGCGTTCGTGAATGGATAGAGGATAATAGGAGCCTTCTCCTCGAAGCGTGGGCCAAAACGCAGGCGGGAAAGAAACCTGACGAGATCATCTGCGCGCTGATGGGTAGTGAGTTTGGCTGATACTTCTATTCAATCACGGCCCTTCGGGGCCTTCGCTAAAGCAGTGCGAAGCGCACATCCAAAATGCGAGGTTCATGGCTCGCTTAGACCGATCGCGTAGGAACGGAGCTCGCCACGGAACGATAATCCTCGGCCCGAATTGCCAATGGTAAGTTCAGATGAGGAGGCCTCCATGAAGTTAATCGTCGGGACCGCGGCTATACTCCTAACGTTGGTGGCGGCGCCAACCGTCCATGCGAAGGGCTGCATTAAGGGCGCGATCGTCGGCGGCGTGGCCGGACACTATGCGGGTCACCACGGCGTATTGGGTGCGGCCGCCGGTTGCGTCATCGGTCGACACGAGGCCAAAAAGCGCGCTCGCGAGGACGCCGAACAGCGAAATCAAATCGGCCACGGCGGGAACGACGAGTACAAGTAGCGAGGTTCCGGTTTGCTCCGGGGCCTCAACTCCGCCCCCCGCCTCAATCACCTCGGCCTCGGTCAGCACCTCCGGCTGCCGGAATATACTCGGCGGCGTCCAGTGCGCCGGCCGCTGCTTCGCGACGAGCTCGCGCTTGGTCGCGGCGTGTGCGACGTCGCGACGCGTCACCTCAATGTCTAAAATGTACTGCGGCCCGGTTTTGA